>JAFLCL010000457.1 GCA_017303575.1 Deltaproteobacteria bacterium | reverse complement strand
GTCACCACCGCACCGCCCGTCACGGCCGCGCCGCCCGTTACTACAGCGCCGCCCGTCACGACCGCGCCGCCCGTCACGACCGCGCCGCCGACGACCACACGTCCTCCGACGACCTCACCGGCCGCCCGACGTGGACGCGAAGAGCGCGAGGCGACGGGACGCACACCGCAAGCGAGCGCCAGGGCGACCACGCGTCCGACCAGCGGCAGCGAGCCTGATCCGCGCATCCTCGCCGCCTACCGCCGCCAGGCGTTCCCCGAGGCTGCACAGCTCGCACGCACGCAGGCCGACGGCGTGACGGGTCGCCAGCGAACGGCGCTCGAGCAGCTCGCGCGCAACATCGAGACCTTCGCGCGTCGCTACCCCGAGGCACGACGCGGCAACTTCGCCGCGATCGAGGAGGCCTACCGCGTCGATCGTCGCATCACCGGCGGCGAAGGAGCGTTCGGCCCCGAGCTGGTGCCTCGCCTCGTCGCTGGCTACGTGACGCGCGCGCGCGGGGCGATGGCCGCGCAGCCCGCAGATGCGTGCGGCGACGTGCGCGCTGCGCTCGCGCTCCAGTCGCAGCACCCCGAGGCGCGCACGCTCTTCCGCGACTGTGAGACCCGCGCCCGCCGCATGCTCGGAGAGGCGCAGCGCCTCGAGCGCAGCGATGCGACGCGCGCACGGACGATCTACGGCGACATCGTCTCGATGCTCGGCACCACGCACGAGGTCGCGCGCGACGCGACGACGCGCCTCGTCGCGATGAGCCGCACCACGACGTCACCGTCCTCCACCGGCCCTCGGCGCGCCCCCGTCGACGAAGACGAGTGAGGCGGCTCAGGCCGCCTGGAGCGGGAGTGAGGAGGAGTCTTCGACGATCGAGCCGGCGATCGGACACCGCGCAGCTCACGAAGTGAGCGAGCACGGGAGACCCCGGGCGAGCTCGAGGGGCCAGAGGTCCCTCGACCCAGACAAACTCAGAGACCGAGAAACAATCGATTCACGACCTGAAGGGACGCGGTGGTGGGGGGTCCAGGGCGAGTTCCGCAGGCCGAAGGCCGAGGATGTTTGAGCATCGGACCCCCCTCCGCCGCGGCCCGACTCGAAGCGGGGGATTCTTTCTCGCTCTCTCAGCTCTTCTTCGTCTTCTTCTCGAGCATCGCCGTGACGCGCTGCTCGAGCTCGTCGAAGTCGAACGGCTTGTCGAGGTGATCGTCGGCACCGTAGAGCGGCGAGGTCATCTCGTTGAGGCGCTCGCCGATGCCCGTGAGCATGAGCACGCCCGTGTCGGCGATCTCCTGATCGTCGCGGAGCGCGCGGCAGACTTCCCAGCCGCTCATCCCCGGCATCATCACGTCGAGCACGACCATCACGGGACGCACCTGACGGATCGTCTTGAGCGCTTCCTCGCCGTCGTTGGCCTCGTGCACCTCGAGGCCCAAGCGACGCAGGGTCCGCGACACCAACGTGAGGATCTCGACGTCGTCATCCGCGACCACCACGACCGGCTTCTTCACACCCTTGTCGGACATCGAGCCATCCTCCGGAAACACGCGCCTCTCGCAAGGACGCTCCGTCGATCGACGAGGAGCCTACGAGGCGGTCGCATCGTCGGCGGGACGCGAGCGCGCTGTCAACCCTGACCGCCGTTCGTCTTGACGTGCGACGCACGTCCGAAGACCCTCCATTCGATGTCTCGTGTCCTTTCTTCCGCCTCCCTGATCCTGACCGGCGGCCTCCTCGGTGCCTCCCTCTTGTCCGGCTGCCCCGCCACGGTGGGCGACACGTGCGACCTCGCGGTCGCCCGCCGCGTCGCCTACAGCGCCGATGGCCAGCCCGCCTACGAAGGGCAAGCGCTCCTCATCACCTCGTGTGGAGGAAGCTCGTACTGCCACACGCAGTCGCCCACGAGCTCCATGGTCCCGCGCTACGGCGCGCCCGCCGATCTCGTGTTCGATCCGCTCATCATCGACGGCGCCGCGGACGAGGCGGACGCGCAGGCGCGACTGCTCCGCGCCGTGAGCGTCACGCACCGTCATCGCGATGCCGTGTACGCGAGCGTCGTGTCGGGCGTCATGCCGCCGCGCGGTCGACCGCCCGTGCCCGATCTGCGCGAGGCAGCCGCCGCGTACCGCACGTATGCGGGAGCGTCCGACGCCGAAGGAACGGCGCTGCCGGGCATCCAGACCACCGAGGGCGAGGAGATCCTCCGCAACTGGCTGGCGTGTGGATCGCCGGTGGTCGAGCGCACCACGGAGCCCTCGACGGTGCTGCCGTGCACGAGCAACGCCGACTGCGAGGTCACGCGCGCGTGCGACACCGATCTCGGCGAGTGCCGCCCCGTGGGCGACATCGTCGCGCGCCGCGAGACCGAGCTCGTGCCCACCTGGAGCTCCATCCACGCGAACGTGATCCGCCCGAGCTGCGCCACGGTCGGCTGCCACATCGGCGCCTCCGCCTACAACATGCTCGACCTCTCCGATCGGGAGGACGCGTACGTGGCGCTCACGACGCGTCAGGCGACCATGGACTGCGGCTCGCGCGACTACGTGAGCGGCGGCGACCCGGCGATGTCGGTGCTGATCGACAAGCTCCAGGTGATGCCGTCCTGCGGCAGCCGCATGCCCCCGAGCGGCCTCTCGGCCGACACCGTCGCCGTCATCACCGAGTGGGTGATGCTGGGCGCGATGAACGACTGAACGAAGCGACGCGCTCGACGACGCACACGAATCAGCCCGCAGCGAGATCACTGCGGGCTGAGGCGTTCGAGCTGCGGGAGATCACTCCTCGTCGTCGTTGGTCTCGCCGTCGCCGTCGCCTTCACCCTCACCGTGCTTGGCGGCGGTCTGCTTCTGCTTGTCCTGCTCGGCCTTCTTGGCGACCTGCGCCGCGACGCGCGCGCGGATCTCGGCCTTGGGCGAGAGCAGGATCGTCATCGTCTTGGCCTCCATGCGAGGCGTCTGCTCGACGATGGCGATGTCCTTCGTCGTCTCGATGAAGTGCACGAGCTGCACCTCGGCGGTCTCGGGATGCGTGATCTCGCGACCGCGGAAGCGGCACGTGACCTTCACCTTGTTGCCGTCCTCGAGGAAGCGGCGGATGTGCTTCGCCTTCACCTCGAGATCGTGATCGTCGGTCTTGGGCCGGAGCTTCACTTCCTTCAGCTCGACCTGGACCTGACGCTTCTTGAGCTCGTTCTCCTTCTTCTTCTCCTCGTACTTGAACTTACCGAAGTCCATGATCTTGCAGACCGGCGGCACCCCCTTGGGGTTCACCTCCACGAGATCGAGATCGGCTTCACGCGCGAGGCGCAGGGCCTCGTGCGTCGGCAACACACCGAGCATCTCGCCTTGTGCGCCGATGACGCGCACTTCGGGCACACGGATGCGGTGGTTCGTACGGGGACCAGCGAAGGTGCGCGGCTGACCGCGCGGATCGAAGCGGGGGCGATTGATAGAGCGTTCCTCCTGTTGGAAGGGCCAGGCCCTTCGCGTGAACGGGCCGGAGTGTGGTCAAAACGGGACCGAGCCACAAGCGCGACCGCGAGGGCGGTCTGCGAGACCCCCGACGCCACGCTTCCTGACGCTCGATCTTCTGCCTTGCGCACCACGCGTTTGGAAGTACCATCGCGCCTCTTTCCGGGGCGTAGCGCAGCCTGGTTAGCGCACCAGACTGGGGGTCTGGGGGTCGTGGGTTCGAATCCCGCCGCCCCGATCGCAAAGGCGATCGGCAGAGCCTGAGGCATCCCCTCAGGCTCTTTCTTTTCCGTCCGCGTCTCTTCCGAGGGTTCGTGCGGACCCCTCGCCGCCAGGCGGGCCCTCCCGCTCCATTCGCTCGCGCGAATGCTGCGCGAGGGCCCCAGCCCCGCTTGCCCCTTCGCTGTACAGTCGCGCCCGTGACCGACCGGCCTCTCATCCTCCTCTCGAACGACGACGGCGTCGCGGCGCGCGGCATCCGCACGCTGCACCGCGAGCTCGTCACGATCGCCGATGTGGTCGTCGTCGCGCCGCAGACCGAGCAGAGCGCCAACAGCCACGCCCTCACGCTCGCGCGACCGCTCCGTCATCGAAAGACCGACGACTTCCACGGCATCGACGGCACACCGGCCGACTGCATCTACGTCGGCCTCTACTGGAAAGAGCTCATGCCGCGACAGCCCGACCTCGTCGTGTCGGGCATCAACCACGGCTACAACCTCGGCTCCGACACGTTCTACTCGGGCACGGTCGCGGCCGCGCGTGAAGGCGCGCTCCGCGGCATCGCGGCGATC
>JAFLCL010000456.1 GCA_017303575.1 Deltaproteobacteria bacterium | reverse complement strand
GCATGCGGAGCTCGCTGTCGAGGCGATAGAACGTGGGATCGACGCGCAAGAGGCCGAGCAACATCGCGCGCGCGTCGGGGCGCTCCGCGACCTCTGTCCCCGTCGGCAGCGGCGTCTCGGGCGCGACCTCGGCGGCGAGCAGCTCTTCCGCGATGCGCTCGCGGCGGCTCGCGGTGGCGAGGATGCGATCGACCTCGTCGCGGATCGGCTCGAAGGTCTCGGCGAAGCGCACGAACAGGCGGCTCGCGTCTTCGAACTCGCAGCGATCGAGGTGCACGTAGCCGCGGAGGAGCGTGGCCTCGTCCACGAAGGGCGAAGCAGGAAAGCGCGTCTCGAGCTGATCGAGCAGATCGACGGCGGTCTCGGCGTCGTGCCCTTCGTACATCGCCCATGCGCCCTCGAAGAGCGCCTCGCTCACGCGCCGCGAGTCCTCGGGGACCTGGAAGTAGTAGTAGAACGCGTCGTCCGCGCGGCCGCCTTCGTGCGCGACGCGACCGAGCGCGAGCCACGTCAGGTCGCGCACGTCGAAGTAGCGGCGATCGACGTAGAACGTGAAGCGATCGGTGTCGGGCGTGGTCGCGATCGAGCAGAAGAGCGCCTCGGCCTCGCGCAGCTGTCCGGCGCGCGTGGCGATCACGCCGCGGAGGTACTGCGCGTTGGCGTAGAAGCGGCTGCGTCGACCGACGTTCGTGAAGAGCGCGTCGGCCGCAGGCAGATCACCCGCGTCGTAGCGCGCGCGGCCACGCAGGTAGCGCAGCTCGTTGAGCGAGTCCTCCGAGAGACCCGCCTCGCCGATCTCTTCCAGGCTCGCGAGCACACGGGGAAGCTCGGTGCCGCGCAGGGCCACATCGACCACGCGACGGTACGAGGGGCCGGCGTACGGAGCCTCCGCGCCGCGACGAAGGATGCGCAGGAGGTAGTGGGCCGCGGTCCTGTGCGCGCCGAGCTCGAGCAGCGCGCCGCCGAGCAGGAACTCGGCGTGGGAGAAGTCGTCCGAGCCCTCGAAGTCCGCGAAGCGCGGGCTCTCGCAGGCCTCGAAGAGCACGAGCGAGGCCTCGTCGTACCGGCGATCGAGCACGAGCTCCTGCCCACGGACGACGAGCTCTTCGAGCTGCCGCTGCGTGCCCGCCTCGGACGCGACGAGACGTCGCTGTCCGAGCTGCTCGTAGTAGCGATGGAGCGCGACGTCGGTGCCCGTCGGGGAAGACGCGGCTGCTCCGGTCGTCGAGGTCGGCGGGGCCGCTGCGTCTTGTGCGTGCGCCGAACGAGCATGCGCGAGCCCGCCCGTGCCGAGCACGAGCACGATCGCGAGTCTCTCGAGCGCGCGACGCATGACCTTCGATCAGCTCCCCGACGGCGGTGCGCCGGACGCTCCGCCGGCAGGCAGCTCGCGCGTGGCGACCTGCACGCGGGTGCGGATCTCGTAGCGACCCTCGCCGCCCTGCTGGAACGCTTGCACCATCGAGCTGTCGTCCTCGAGCACGATCTCGATGTCGGTCAGGCGCTCGCGGTGCACCTGCACGCGGAACGTCTCGCGCTGCGAGTAGCGCACCTCGGCGTCGTCGCGCGCGCGCTGCTCGGTCTCGATCGTCAAGACGTGCGGGCCCGGCGCGAGCGCACCTTCGTGCACCGTGCGGCCGCGATCACCACCCTCGATCTCGCCGTCGCTGCGGAACACCGGCGCGCCGTCGAGCTCCACCACGAAGCGCGCGAGGCTCTGATCGTCGCCCGCGCGGTCTTGCACCGCGATGCGGATTCGGGTGCGGAACAGCTCCTGTCCCAGCACGGCCATGCGCTGCCGCGTCTGCACCATGTCGTCCATCAGCACGCCGAGATCGGCGCGCACGGGCGCGACATCGGGCGGCGCGGGCCCCGGATCCGCAGGCGGCGGGGGCGTCGTGCTCGCCGCAGGGGGCGTGCTCGGCGGAGGAGGCGTCGTGCTCGCCGCAGGAGGCGTGGGGGACGTGCTGGGGGCAGGCGTGGGCGCGGGCGTCGTCGTGCCACCGGTGGCCGCGCCTGCAGGCTCGGCGAATGGATTCTCCGGCGTCTCGGGCGCAGCCGGCGCCTCGGGCGTGGGACGACGCGTGCGACCGCGGCCGCGAGCACGTTGTGCATCGAGTGGCGTCGCGATCGAAGCGACGGAGACGAGCACGGCGACGAAGGCGAGCAGCCTCATGTTCCCTCTCAATTTTCGAAGGGTACGAAGACCGAGAGGCCGAGGGTCGCGGTGAGGTTGTTCACGATGCGCGACTCGCCGAGCAGCGACTGCTCGAGGATCTGATCGCGCACGTCCACACGGATCGCGAACCACTCACCGATGAAGAACGAGGCGCCGATGCCCGCGCTGCCCGTGAGACCGCGCGCGGTCTGGTTGTCGGTGATGCCCCCGCCGATCGCGAGGCGGATGTCGAAGCGGCCGATCTCGGAGCCGAACCAGCGCAGCTTGCCGTACGCGATCGTCCAGAGGAGGTGCGCCTGGTAGAGGAACACGGGCGCGTCGATGCGGACCAGCGAGATGCCGCGATCTTGCTCGATGATGCGCACGAGCTCGGACTCGGCGCGCGAGTAGCCGAAGCTCGCCTCGAGGCCGAGCTCTTCGGTCACGTGGTAGCTGAGCGCGCCCGACACGAGGTAGCTCGCGCTGAGGAGGTCGGCCGCGTACACGCCGCCGAGGAGCGTGATCTCGAAGCGACCGGCCTTCTGGAACAGGCGGTCGCGCACGCCGCGGTAGCGACGGCGGGCGTTGAGCTCGTCCTGGATCGCCTCGTCGATGCACTGCGCACGGGCCGTGTCGACCCCGAGGAGGGGCGACGGCGCGAACGAAGGCGCGATGGCGCCGAGCGTCGCGAGCAGCACGCCCAAGCCCACCATGCGGACCGCGCACGCGAAGCTCGCGCGGCGGTGGGGGGGGCAAGAGGGCGCGAGCATCGAGTGGATTGGTACCGATTCCGCCGCGCCCGTGTCAACGACGACGGATCTAGAGGAAGAGGAAGTAGACCAGCCCGAAGAAGGCTGCGACGGCCAAGCCGACGCCCGCGAGCACGAGCCCGCCGCTGATCTCCAGGCTGGACTCGAGGCTCGCTTGCTCTCCGCGCGCGCTCGGCGGTGGCGTGGAGGGCGTGGTGGGGGTGGCGCCGAACGGGCGGCCGGGAAGCGGCGCGGGCGGGGTCGAGCCCGACGGTCGCTGCGCAGCACGATGTGCCCCTGGCAGCGGCGCGGGACCCGGGATCGCGAGCCCTGCGAGCATCGCCTCGTCGCTCGCCTGCGAAGGATCCGAGGCGCGCCACCCTCGCACGATCGCTTCGTCGGCGTCGGGCGGCGGGTTGCTCGGGCGCGGCACCTTCACCGGTCGGCTCGAGACCCGACCCGGCGGCGGATGGCTCGATCGGGGCAGCACGACACGCGAGCCCGGGGGCGCAGAGGTGGAGTCCTTGGGCGGCGCGAAGGAGCGTCGCGCGTTGCCGCTCGACTCGCCCTCGACCGCGGGCAGGCCTGTCTCGGGCGTGATCGCGCTGAGCCGTCGCGTGCTGTCGACAGGCGCCTCGACCACCTCTCGCGTCGTGATCGCGTGCTCCGTCGGCGACTCGATCGTGCCGGGCGCTGTGCTCGCCACGAGCGCAGCCAGCTCGGCCGGGCTCGGATCGGGCTCGATGATCGGCGCCGCGAGGCCACCGCCTTCACGTGTGGTGCCCGTCGCCGGGGTCAGGCCGCGCGTCGAGAGGCGACGCCACCGCTCCACCTCGGCGTTGCTCTGCGACATGGTGCGCAGGTCTTCGTCGAGATCCGCGAGGCCCGCGAACGTGCCGGAGTCGACGTCCTCGGGGGAAGCGTCGGTGTGCTCCTTCGTCTGCTCGTCTCCCTCGGACATCGCGTGCGTGGAGGGCTAACACGGCCGTTCCACCCGCGCAGCTTCGCGCGGCCAACTAATGGCCGCACATGCTCGAGTCGTATCCCTGTTGATCGAGCGCGTTTCGGTAGGTGTCCCGCACTTGATCGCACAGCCCGCGCGGACGCTGATCGTACTGGTGCACCACCTCGCACGCGGCCTCGGTCGCGATCATGCGACGGAACTGGTCGCAGCACGCGAACGCGCGATCGCAAGCGCCGGTGGGCCCTCCGAGCTCGCTCGTCGTGGTGGTCGCCGGGGGCGTCGAGGTCGCGGGGGGTGCGCCGCGGGCGAGCTCGTCCTCCAGCCAGGTGTCGGGCACGAAGAACAGCGCGCCCGCGGCGAGCCCCACCGCCGAGAGCGCGCACGCGAGCACC
>JAFLCL010000455.1 GCA_017303575.1 Deltaproteobacteria bacterium | reverse complement strand
GTCGGCCTCGAGCGTGAGAATCGCCGCGCGAACACGAGGATCGTCGGGCGCGGCGTCGAGCGCGAGGTGGGCCGTGCGCTCCGAGAGGCCGAGCGCCTCCTGCACGTCGTGTGAGGCCGCGAGCGCGTGCTCGTAGAGGCGCTCCCACGAAGGGCGCGTGATCGCGCTCGACGAGAACGACGCGACGTCGACGACGGGCTCGGGCGCGCACGCATCGAGCGGCGTCATGTCCGCAGCGCGCGCCGCGGCATCGAACGCGCGACCCCGCTCGCCCTGCGCCGATGCGCACGCGAAGCGCGAGAACGGAACCGGATGACGACGTGCCCGCAGCACGGCATCGACTCGCACGGGACGCACGGCGTCCTCGGGGATCGTGACCGCGTAGCGCACCAGCGCCGCGTCGCGCGGCGCGATCGTGTGATCCCAGCCGAGCGCGCGGAACCGATGCACGAGGTGCTCGAGATCGGGCTGGCCCGCCTCGTCGAGCACGGCCGTGCGCAGCGCGTACGCGCTGTCATCCGTGGGGTCGCCCGCGGCGTAGCGCTCGCCCGCGCTGCCCAGCGATCGACCCTCGGCGTCGCGGAGCGCGAGCGTGACGAAGTGATCGCGGATGTCGCGCGCCCCGCCGGGGAAGCGATGCCCCACACCCACGTTGCGGATCACGAGCTCGAGCACCACACGCTCACCGATCGGCAGCTCATCGCCGTGCTCGAGCGGGACGAAGCTGCCATCGACGCGCGTGAAGCCCGCGACGTCGATGCTCGCGGCGGTGCGCATGCGCGCTTCGACGCGCTCGCGCTGGGTCGGATCGCTCGCTGCGATCGGGATGTGACCCCCCGCGAAGCGATGCGAGGCGATCTGTCCATCGGTCGCTGCGAACTCACCCGGCGTCGCGGCTTCGGGATCCATGTGGCACGTGCGGCACTGGCGCGACTCGACCTCGATGGGCTCGATGCGCTGCGCGCGCTGCTCGCCCCATGCGGAGCCACGCCACGCGCCGAGCTCGTCGATGCCGGAGAGGAACGCGCCCGAGTGCGTCTCCTCGGGACCGAGGAAGCCGCGATGACACGAGCCACACAGCAGCGGCGTGCGCAGCACCTCGGGCGCCATGCGCTGACGATGACGCTCGACCTGCTCGGGCACGTTCGGATCGGGGATCAGCGGGTCGGCCGTCGAGAGCACGTAGCTCGCGTTGCCATCGCTCGTGGCCGCGGTGACGCCGTGACAGACGTTGCACGTCACGCCCGAGAGCGTGAGCGGATCGGCGGGATCGATCTCGCGATCCATACGCCCGGAGACGAGCAGCAGCGGATCGTGACACCCCGCGCAGTGACGGCTCTCGCGAAACGTCTCGTCCTCTCGGAGCCGCTCGATCACCGACCGGTACCAAGGATTGCCGAATGAGGCGTTCGCGTGCGGTCCCGCGTGGTGCTGCGTGGCAGCGCTCGGATGACAGCTCTCACAGCTCGCGACGTCCGCGAGGCGCTCGAGGCGCTCGCCCTCCACGGGCAAGGTCTCGCCCTCGGCCAGGCGGAGCTGCGACGGATAGAGCGGGCCCTCGTCGCGCGGCAACCGCACGGTGAGCGCGCTCGTCGGCGTCGTCGCAGGGGCTCCAGGCTCGACGACGGGCGACGCATGGCTCGGCTCGTCGTCGGTCGAGACGCTCGGCTCGGCCTCGGCATACCCGCAGCCCGCCGTCACCACGAGGGCGATGAGCGCGTGGGTCCAGGGCCGTGATCTCGAGACGTCGTCGGGGGCGCGCATGTTCCGATCTCTCCACGTGGCTCTGGGCACGTCGCCTGTGACGACCGGCGAGGCGAAACGTTCCGAGGATCTTCGTGCCTGCGTGATCACACAAGCCTCATCGCTCTCTTCGCCGGGTCGAACCCCGATCCCGCGCACCTTTGGGATCGAGCCGCTACGTGGCCAACGCCTCGCGCACGAGGCGATGGAGCCGCGAGAGATCGGCCGGATAGAGGTGCGTGCCTTCGAGCTCGTGCCACCGCACGTTCGGTCGCACGCGACGGATGCGCTCCACTTGGGCGAGCGGCGTGAGCGCGTCGTGCTTCTGCACGATCACGTGCGTGCGCTCCTCTGCGAGCTTCGATGCGTGCGCGAGCGGATCGGCGACGTCGAGATCGTCGAGCGAGATCCCACCGCGCGCGAGCAGCGACTCCACGTGCGGGTGCACGTGCCGCGTGAGGCCGAGGCCGCGCGAGACCGATCCGAGGTCGGCGACGGGGCAGTAGAGGATCGCGCCGTCGACGGGCTCGGCGTTCGAGAGATGGAGGGCGAGCTGTCCGCCGATGGAGAAGCCGATGACGTCGACGCGCTCGTAGCCGTACCTCTGCACGAGCCAACGAAGGAGCGCGCGCGCACCGGTCACCGCGCTGCGCAGGTTGTCGACGAAGCGCGAGGGCGACGCGCTGACGAGCCCCGAGCCCGGCCACAACACGTAGGTACCCGGCTGGTGGTGCGCCATCACGTTGTAGGCCACGTCGAAGTCGCGATCGCCGAAGAGGCCGAACAAGCGTCCCATCGTGCGCGGGCTCGGGATGCCGTAGCAGTGGCAGACGAAGACGAGGCGCTTGCTCGGACGCTGCGAGGCGATGCGACGACCGAGCACACGGTCGACGTTCGCGCTGGTGACGCGCGTGTACGGGCTCGAGCCCGAGATCACGCCGTCCTTCTCCGCGAGTGCGAGGCGATCGTCGTCGATCGTCGGATGAAAACCCTCACGCGCGATCGATGCGTGCAGCGCGTCGCGGTGGCGATCGCGCACGAGATCGCGAGGCCTCCGTAGCATCACGGCGAGCTCGCCCACGCTCCACGCCAGACCGAACCCGTGCTCGGCGGCGCCGAGGGCTCGACCGATGGAGGGCCGCAAGAGACGCACGCGATCAGGGTACACGCATCGTCGTGCGCGATCGCGAGTACGCTCGGCGTGTGCGTCGCGCGTATGTCGTCCTCGCGTTCTCGCTCGCTGCGTGCGGCGCCAAGAGCGGCCTCGATCGACCGCCACCGCCCGACGCGGACCTCGATGCGTTCGCGCCGCCCGACGCGAACCTCGACGCGGGACGAGATGCACCGATCCCCGATGGCTGCACGCCGCGCGACGAGACGTGCGACGGAGCCGACGAGGACTGCGACGGAACGATCGACGACGGCGTCGTGTGCTGGACGCTCGACGGCGCGCCGATCGTGCCGCTCGCCTCCGCCGTCTGCGCCAACGGCTGGTACGCGTACGACACGCCTGCACGCGCCAGCGCGAACCCACCGCTCGCGAGCATCCTCCGCTCGAGCCGCGCGGAGATCGTGCTGATCGAGACCTCACGAAGCTGTGGCGGCGGCGCGATCGCGATCATCGCCGACCAGGTCGAGGACGGTGACGGGGGCTCGTTGCGCGCGCGCTTCGCGTTCGTTCGTGACGAGGGCGGCGTGATCGTCGGCGACGAGCCCGACGAGTGCGCGTACGACCGTGCCGCACGACGCGGCAGCTGCGTGTGGGGCTGGCAGCCGTGCTGCACCGACGGCGTGATGCTGGGCCCCTTCCCCGCCGAGCAGTGCGTGGAGCTCACGATCGACGGGCACGAAGGCGGCGCCCCCGTAGGCATCGACTCGCTGGTGGTGATCGGCGGCGCGCCCGAGCCGATCGCGATCGCGATCGGATCCACACACCGCCTCTGTCGATCGTCGGTCCCCGCGCGGTGAGCGTGCTCAGCGCTTCTTGTCGTTGCTCTTGATGATCATGTCGAAGAGCGAGGCCATCGCGCCGCCGCCGCTCTTGCCGCCGAAGCCGCCGCCCGAGCCCGTGATCTGCGAGCTGATCGCCTGCCCGACGATCGGCGCGAGCACCGACACCCCCGTCGCGGCCATGCCCATCATCTGCTGCTGACGCTGCTGCTCTTCGCGCTGCTTCTTGCGCTGCTCGGCGCCCTCGAACGCCTCGTGACAACGAGGGCACGAGCCCGCGGTGAGGAACGCGACCTGCCCGCAGAACACGCAGCCCTTCGTGAAGGACTGGTTGCACACGGGGCACGCGCGCGCCTCGGGCACCGCGACCTCCGAGCACGACGGGCAGCGGATGCCGAGCACACGACCGGCGATGGGAACGTCGCAGTACTCGCAGCATGCGAGGCCCTCTCGCTCGGGCGCCCCGCAGTTCTCACACCGCTCCACCACCTGGGTCATGCGCACGACGGTACGAGCGTGGCTCACGCGAAGGCAAGCACGTCAGCGCCCGCGTCGCCGGCGCGCGATCACGAGCGCCACGAGCGCGAGCCCGCCGAAGGCCAGCATCGCGCGCTCCTCGCCGCTGCCGACGCTGCACGTCGCGCAGCCACCAC
>JAFLCL010000454.1 GCA_017303575.1 Deltaproteobacteria bacterium | reverse complement strand
GAGGAGGAGGAGCTCTCGGACCTCGCCTCGTTCGCGTCCACCGACGGGATGGCGATGATCGAGCCGCTCCTTCGCGACGGGCCCGAGGCGGCGCGAGAGCGCGGTCCGGCACGCCTCGCGGAGCGCGCACGCGCGCACGCGGCGATCGACCTCGCCGCGCTCGATCACGCCGCGTTCGATCTCGCCGCGCTCGATCTCGGAGGCATGGCCGTGTGGGAAGGCGTGCCGTGGAGCGATGGCGAGGGTGAAGCGCACAGCCCGTTCTCCGAACGACCGCCGATGGCGGAGGCCGAGGCTGGTCCGCGGGAGCTGCCGACCCTCGCGCCCGAGGCGTCGTCCGAGCCCGACGACGTGCCCGTGCCCTTGGTGACCAAGCGTGCGCGCCACGATCTCGAGGCCGTGCGCGCGGCGCCCACCCAGATCGAGCAGCTCGCACCCTCGCGCGGGGAGCGGCACGTCGACGTGAAGAGCCTCGACGTGAAGAGCCCCGACGTGAAGCGCCCCGACGCGAAGCGCCCCGACGCGAAGAGCCCCGACGTGAAGAGCCCTGATGCGCGCTCGCCGCGGACGACGCAGCACGGTCACGCCGAGCCTGGCGCTGCCTCGGAGCGACCCGACGCGCACGGCCGCGTCGAACGGCTGGAGGCGCGACGCGTCGGCTCGAGCGCACACCGCCGCGAGGAGCCGCGCGACGAAGGCCCGATCTCGCGCGTGCACACGCTGCCTCTCGTCGCGATCGGAGATCGTGAGGCGGCTCGCGTCGCGGGCGGCACCCTGCCCGCGCCCACGCTCGAGGTGTGGCGAGAGCCGACGCCGAACGATCACCCCGACGCGGAGCGGGGCGAGGAGGCGACGCCCTATCACGTGGCGCGCCTGGGCGATCACCGCGCGCGCGTCGAGCTGGTGCACCCCGAGCTCGGCCGCGTCGAGGTGGAAGTGACGACCGCCGAGAGCCGAGTCGACGTCGAGCTGCTCGCGCGCTCGCTGGGCGCCTCCATCGCGCTCCGCGCGAGCGAAGAGGAGCTCCGCGGCGAGCTCCGGCAGCGCGGCGCGAGCCTGCGCAACTACCGAGTTCGAACGGCAGCGGCCACTGGGGCTCAGCTCGCCGAAGAGGAGGAATGGCGATGACGACGATCTCGGGCTCCGGCACAGCGGGCCGAACCAGCGCGGGGTTGGGCGCACCCACCTCGCAGTCGAGCCAGAGCGGGCTCGACGGTGAGTCCTTCATGCGTCTCTTGGTCGCGCAGATCCGACACCAGGATCCGCTGCAGCCGATGGACACCACACAGATGATGTCGCAGCTGACGCAGCTCACGTCGGTCGAGCGACTGGTCGCGATCGACGACAGGCTCGGTGAGCTCTCGGTGGCCACGGCGAGCGTCGCCAACGCACAAGCGACCGACCTCGTGGGGCGCACCGTCGAGGCGGACACGAGCCAGTTGATGCTCACGGACGCGGGCGCTGCATCTGGCACCTTCGAGCTGCGCGGTGCGAGCGCGTCCACGCGTGTCGAGATCAGGGACGGTTCTGGCAGGCTCGTGCGCACGGTGGACGTGGGCCCGAAGCCCGCCGGGCAAGTCTCGTTCACGTGGGATGGAGACGACGACGTGGGCAATCGCCAGCTCGCGGGTCGCTACCGCATCTCCGTGGTCGCGGCCGACGCCGAAGG
Organism: Deltaproteobacteria bacterium; assembly: GCA_017303575.1. Classification (GTDB taxonomy): domain Bacteria; phylum Myxococcota_A; class Polyangia; order Polyangiales; family Sandaracinaceae; genus JAFLCL01. The sequence continues at coordinate 2,700 of JAFLCL010000454.1, read as the reverse complement.
GCGCTCGGTCACGTCCTCGACGCGCCTGCGCGGCGAGGTGGACGCGATTTCCTACGAGAACGGCTATCCCGAGCTCCGCATCGGTCGGGAGCGCGTGCTCCTGGGCGACGTGCGCAGCGTCGAAGAGACACCCACCACGACCGCGGCGCCCGGAATGACCATCACCCGCACGCCGACGGCTCCCTGATCTCGAGCCCCTGATCTCCGACTCCGTTCCTGATTTCGATCCCTGCCGGGCCACGAGCGCCCATTGGAGAGACCATGTCGATCATCCGGACCATGACCACGGGCGCGAGCGGAATGCGCGCCGAGAGCGAAGCGCTGAGCGTCGTCAGCGACAACATCGCGAACGTGAACACCATCGGCTTCAAGCGCTCACGGGCGGTGTTCGAGGACGTCCTCGGCCGCTCCGTCATGGGCAGCAATGCGATCCCGCAGTCGGGCGGCGGCTCGCGCGTCTCGCACATCACACAGATGTGGACGCAGGGTGCGCTGGTGACCACGGGTGTGCCCACCGACATGGCCTTGAGCGGGGATGGGTTCTTCGTGGTCAAGGGCGGTGTGGACGGAGTGGACTCTCAGTTCTACACGCGTGCGGGTCAGTTCCACGTCGACTCGGATGGCTTCGTCGTCAACGCGGACGGTCTTCGTGTGCAGGGCTATCAGGCCGACGACACTGGCAGCATCACGGCGACGATGGGCGACCTCCAGGTGGATGGGATGAGCCTGCCTGCCACTCCGACAGACATCGTCCAGATGGGCGCGAACTTGAGCGCCGATTTCGTTGCGCCGCCGATGACGTGGGATCCGGCCAATCCGGATGGCGACGCCTCGGCGACCGTCACGTTCTACGACTCGCTCGGACAGTCCCACGAGGGCACCGTGTACTTCATCAACAACGGTGGCGGCGCCTGGGACTACCACGTGACCGTCGACGGCGCGGAGGTCACGGGCGGCACGCCTGACACGCCGTTCGAGGGTGCCAGTGGCACACTGCAGTTCAATCCCGACGGCTCGCTCCAGACCGAGACCACGACCGCGAGCAGCTGGAATTTCGTGGGGGCCACCCCCGCACAGACGATCGACTTCGACTTCGGGACCTCGCTCGACGAGGGCGGGACCGGCTTCGGCGGGATGACGCAGCTCGCCGGCGCCTCGACGGTGCTCATGACCCGGCAGGACGGCTTCTCCGGCGGTCCGGTGCAGGGCATCCGCGTAGACGCGGACGGCACCGTCACCGGTGTGTTCGGCAACGGTCAGGACCGCGCGCTCGGCCGCGTCGCCGTCGCGAAGTTCGCGAGCAACGAAGGGCTCGCGCGGGCCGGGCACAACCTCTGGGCCGGGACGAGGGCGTCGGGCGAGGTGCTCCTCGGCGAGGCCGGCACGGGCGGTCGCGGCAGCGTCGTCTCCGGCTCGCTCGAGAGCTCGAACGTCGACCTCGGCAGCGAGTTCGTGGATCTGATCGCGTTCCAGCGCGGCTTCTCCGCGAACTCCAAGATCGTCACGACGGCCGACGAGATGTACCAAGAGCTCGTGAACCTGAAGCGCTGATCGCGCGCGACCACTGCCTGCCTCGCGGACGCCGAGGGCCTTCGGGCTCTCGGCGTTTCGCGTTCGACCGTCGGACCGTCGACGCTCCGACGGCGGCGAGCGCCAGGCGACCGGCGGCCCCGGGGTGCGAGGCGCCAACGACTTGACGACCCCGTCGGCGATCGGTCGCCGGGTGAGCCCAGAGGCGCGCGGATCCCCTGAATCCCGCGCGATCCATCGACTCGAGGGGCGTGGCACATGCGCTGCTTTGGGCTTCAGCTCGAAAGGACATCGTCCGATGGCCGACCACGCAGCAGCCGCCCCAGCCCCCGTCGGGGCAACCAAGCCAGCCGTCGCGCCCCCCGCGCGCAACTGGCTCCTCATCGCGCTCGTCGCCGTGAACATGCTCGGCATGGTCGGCCTCGGCGCGTACCTCGTGCTGCGTCCCTCGAGCGGCGCGGCGCCCGCGGCCGCACACGGCGGCGAGGACGCCGAGCACGACGCCGAAGACGAAGAGGAAGAGGAGGAGGAAGAGGAGGACGGCGAGCACGAGATGGGACCGCTCGTCGAGTTCGAGTCGATGGTGGTGAACCTCCGCGCGCCCACCACCGATCGCTACCTGAAGATCACGTTTCAGCTCGAGCTCCGTAACCCCGAGCAGCTCGAGCACGTCGAGACGCACATGCCGGCGTTCCGCGACGCCGTGCTCATGTACCTGACCGCGCTCTCCATCGAGGAGGTGCAGGGGGCGCAGAACGCGGCGCTGCTGCGGGATCACCTGCTCGAGCTCACGCGCAGCACCCTCGGACGGCGCGCCGTCTCGCACGTCTACTTCACCGAGTACCTCGTCCAGTGAGCGCGCCCGACGACGATGCCGCGAACCTCGAGGCCGCGAACCTCGAGGCCGCCGATCTCGAGGCGGGGAGCCTCGACGCGCTCGACGCAGCGCAGGCGCCCGAGCACCAGCCCGCCTACGAGGCCGGGGCGCTTTCGCTGGATGACGCCGGCGAGGATCCTGCGGACGCGGGCCTCGATCTCGACGCGCTCGCGCGTGCGCAGGGCGAAGGGCCTCTCCTCAGTGCGGAAGAGAGCGCGGCGCTGTTCGACGCGATCCGGACTGGCGCCGTCGAGGCGCACGCGACGCGCCCCGCCACGCTGGGCTCGGCGGAC
>JAFLCL010000453.1 GCA_017303575.1 Deltaproteobacteria bacterium | reverse complement strand
AGCAGCGCCGCGGGCATCCCGGTTCGTTCTTCGAGCACCGACAGCACGAGCGAGGCCGCGTCGGGCAGATCGCCGGCGCGCGAAGCGTTGGCGCGCGCATCGCGCTGCGCGACGGCGCGGGTCGCGAGCCGATCGAGCACCGTCATCGACTTGCCCGGGTTCGCGACGCCCGCGAAGAGCGCCCGTGTCTGGAGCGCGATGGTGGGGATCGCGAGCGGATCGATCTCCACGTACACGCGCGTCCCTTCGGCCGTCGCGAACCCACCCGCGCTGCGCTCGATGCTGCGCGCGCGGTGGAGGAGCATCGCGTGCGTCTCGTTCGTGTCGGCCGGCTCGAGCACCAGGCGCGGCAGGAGCTCGGCCATGCGGGGCGCTTCGTCGGCGAGCCGCTGGAGCCCCTCGGGTGTCGTCTCGCCCCACACGACGAGCTCGCCCCGCGACACCGGGCCCTCGAGCACGTCGGCGATGGCGCGGTCGCTCTCGCGCGAGCGTCCCGTGACCCCCAAGAGCGCGAGGTCCGTGAAGCACAATACGGCGCGGTGCGCGCGCGCCTCGTCGACGATGCGGAGCACGCGCTTCTCCCACTCGCCCAGCCGCGACATGCCCGCGATCAGGCGTCGTGCCGACAGCTCCCACACGTGTGAGACGAGATCGAGGTTGTTGTGGACCTCGTAGCCATCGAGCATCAGCAGCGCGTGCGCGGTGCGCCGCAGCATCGTCGTGCGACCCGATCCCGGCGGACCGACGACGACGAACGAACGAGCCGAGGGAGGCGGCGTCAGCGAGCGCTTGACCGTGCGCGCATCGATCGCCGCCCCGAGTGCCAACGCACGCGCGGCGCGATCGATCGCGGGCCTCTCCATGCCGAGGCTCGTCGCGTCGCGCGCGATCTCCCGCGTCACGTCGATCGCGAGCCGCGGGAGCTCGGTCAGCGAGATCTTCGAGTCGCCGCGCTCCGTGGGCTGATCCTGACGTGCCGCCGCCCACGCCTGCGCCAGCGTGCACGCCTGCTCGTCGAAGACGACGTGCTTGATGCGCTCCTTGCCGTTCTTGGCGAGGTGCTCGATCTCCTCGTCCGTGAGATCGGCCCACGCCTTCGAGATCACCCGGCGGAGCCAGTCTCCGAGCACGAAGCCCGGCTCCTTGGGCGCCGCGAACCGCTCGGTCGGTCGCAGCGGGTGGGAGTAGACGTGCACGACGTGGTCGTGGCGCGCACGCCGCGTCTCGAGGATCAGCGGGAACACGCGCGCGACGTGACGTCGACCCAGCTCGCCTCGCAGCGAGAGCTCGAGGCGGATGTCCTGCAGCCACACGCCGATGGGACGCGCCAAGGCCGCGCGCTCCGAGGGCGGGAGCTTTCGGATCTCCGCGCGGGCTCGCTCGACGAAGAGCTTCTCGGCGCGGGCGCTGCTCGCGGCCTGCACGCTCAGCTGCCCGCGAAACGTCGTGCCCACGCTGGTCCACGTGACCACGCCGTCGTGCTGTCGCTCGAACACCGTGAAGCGCTGCTCCATCAGAGCCCCTCGGCGCGGGCTTGTGCGGTGAGCGCGAGGCGCGGCAGGCACGTCGACCACCGGCGCCCGGCGAAGCGCTGGATCTCTTCGTCACCGCTCACACGCGCCTCGCCACGATCGAAGTCGAGCTCGAGCACGGAGGTGCTGGGCACGTTGGTGATCTCGGGCGGCTTGGCTCCGAGGACGTAGGGCGAGAGGTCCGGCTCGCCGATCAGGACGCCGAGCTTCTGACCCTCGAACACGATGCGCACGAGGCCGGTGAAGTGCGTGAACGCGAGGTACGCGTCCCGGCCCGCGAGGAACGCGTACACGTCGGTGAAGCGCGCGTTGGAGCGCAGGATCGTCCGCGCTTCCTCGGGCGAACGAAGCGGTCCCCAGCCGCGCTCGCTCGGCCACTCCGGGTCGGCTGGGCCCACGCCGGGAGGGAAGTGCCACTCGAGCGAGAGCGCCAGCCCGTCCGTCGGGGTGAGCAGCGACTCCATGAAGAGCTCGAGCGCGAGGCGCTTGGCTCCCACGGCCGTCAGCGTGATCTCGTACTCGTCCGACGAGATCCAGGAGGAAGCGACGTCGTAGAGCGCGAGCTCGAGCCCGGAGGCGATGCGCTCGGCCTCGTCGCGGAGCGGCCCAAAATCCTCCTCCGCCACGAAGGCCGCGAGCGCGAGATCCTCGGTGGCCTCGAGCTCTCGTCGCAGCTGTTCGAGCTTCTCCAGGCGCGGCCCGTAGAACCCGAGCCGCTGCTCGAGGCTGGCGACCTCTTGGGGCGTCGCACGTCGGCTCGCGGCGCGCGCGAGCTCGGCGACCAGGCGCGCGCAGTCGGCACGCGTCGACTCGACGCTCGAGAGCTGACACCAGCGGCCGAGCCTTCGGCGCAAGGCGGTGATGCGGTCGAGCGGTGTACGAACGTGCGCTCGCGTCCGCCCCCGCTTGCTCTTCACCGAGAACGTGAGCCCGTGATGGACGACGCGACCGCCGACGCTGCGATCGTCCGGTCCCGATCGGCTCACACCGATCGTCGCTCGCTCCGCGTCGGGGCCGAGGCGCGCGAGCAGACGCGCCGCGCCGACGACGATGCCGTCCTCGATCTCGCGGCGCAGTGCGCGCGCGCCACCATCGTTCGTCATGGCGCCGCGCGCGAGCATGTCGATCGCGTCGGCGTCGAGGTCGAGCGTGTGCCGGGGATCCGCGATGCCCGGTCGTCGCTCGAGGCTCGACGTGAAGAGCCGGGCGATCGTCGACACCTCGTCATCCTCCAGCCGGCGGAAGGGAACGATGCGATCGATGCGGTTCAAGAGCTCGGGGCGAAAGTGATCCCGCACCGCGCGCAGGTAGACGTCTTGCCGCGATCGCACCGCGGGCGCGGCGGGATCCACGTAGCCGAGCGGGCTCCGATCGTCTCGCGCGCCGAGGTTCGAGGTCATCACGAGGATCGTGTTCTGGAAGTACGCGGTCTTTCCTCGCGCGTCGGTCAGGCGGCCCTCGCCGAGCACTTGGAGGAGCAGGTCGAAGACGCTCGGGTGCGCCTTCTCGATCTCGTCGAGCAGAAGGACCGAGAACGGGCGCTCGCGCGCGCGTCGCGTGAGGAGACCGTCTTCACGATCCGATCCGCGGATGAGGCGATCGCTCGACCACGGATCCATGAACTCGCTCATGTCGAAGCGTGCGAGCGCGTCCGCCGAGCCGAAGAGGTAGCTCGCGAGGGCGCGCGCGAGCTCCGTCTTGCCCGTGCCCGTGGGGCCGGCGAAGAGGAACGTGGCGATCGGCTTGCCCGGCGCAGAGAGGCCTGCCTTCACCACGCCCAGCGTGGCAGCGACGGCCTCGATCGCCTCGGACTGCCCGATCACGCGCTTGCGCAGCGCGGCGGCGATCTCACTCGGCGGCAGCGCGATGTCCTCACGCAGGAGCGCGGCTGGCAGACCGAGTCGATCCGCGAGCGCCCGCACGAGCTCGGCGCGCGCGATCGTCGGCACGGTTCCATCGGCGCGACGGGGTACCTCGAGGGACTCGCGCAGCGCGTGCGCGGTGCGGAGCGCCTCCCCCGGAAGGGCTCGGTACGGGAGGTAGCGCTCGACGAGCGACACGAGCGATCGGATCGCGTCGGGCTCGAGCCTGCGTTTCGGCGTCTCGGTCGGTGCCTGCCGCGCAGGCTCGCCGCTCACGCCCATCGTGGCCTCGAGCACGCGCACGGTCTCCGCCGCAGCCATGGGAGGGACACGCAGCGGGAGCAACGAGCCCGAGAGGCCACGGTGTCGTGCTTCGAAGCGATCGAGATCCGCGTCGCGGATCTCGCCCACGAAGCGCACGCGCCGCGACTCGAGGAAGGGCGCGAACGCGCCCGCGAGATCGATGGGGCTGCCTGGTCGCTCGAGCGCGAGCCCTCCGAGGTCCTCGACGTAGATCACAGCGTCGAGCAGCTCTGCCGCGCGGAACGTCTCTTCCACCTGCGTCTGCCACTCGCCGAACGATCCGTCTCCCGCGAGGAACCGGGTGACGGGGATCGCGAACGCCGCGCGTCCGCTCGCACCGCCCTTGCCCAGCACGTGCTCGATGATCGATGTCTTGCCGGCCAGCTCGGGCCCTCGAACGAGGATCGCGAGCCGCTCGGTGGAGCCGACCAGCGTCTCGAGCTGCGCGATGAGCTCCTCGCGCTCGCGCGGCCGCGCGCGGGCTTCCACGCGCCGTCCGATGCGCGCGAGGTGACGACGCTTCTCGTCGAGCCGCAGCGCGTCGCTCGACGCGCGCTGACCCTTCGCGCGCGTCTCGGCGTCGAGGCGCTCGGGACGCCGCACCTGAACGACGAGCCGCTCGATGCGCGTCGCTGCAGGCGGCATCGCCGCGAGCACGTCGTGCGAGTCACGGGTGGTCGCCGCGAGGATCCGCTCGATCTCCGCTGCGATGGCGC
>JAFLCL010000452.1 GCA_017303575.1 Deltaproteobacteria bacterium | reverse complement strand
GAGCACGGGCACGGGCACGGGCGCGACGACCGCGAGCACCGGCACGACGGGCACGACCACCGGCGTCGTGAGCACCGGGAGCACGGGCACGACGACGGCGGTCACGACGGGCACGGCGAGCACGACGGGCACGACGGGCACGACGGCGAGCACCGAAGTCGAGACCGAGACCAGCACCGAGACGGGCACCGGCACGACGGGGACCGACACGACGGTCGAGACGGACACGGGCACCGACACCGACACGGCCGACGAAGGTGGCGGCCTGCGCATCACGACGCCCGTGATCGTCACGGGCGCGGTCACCGCGGCGGCGCTGGTCGGCACCATCCTCTTCGGCGCGCTCGCGCTCTCCGCGAACGGCTCGTTCGAGAGCGCGGTGACGCGCGCGAACGACGGCACGCTCTCGGAGGCCGATCGCGCGCAGGCGCGTCTGGATGGCGAGGGTGCGGCGAGCGACGCGCGAACGTTCGCGCTCGTGACGGACGTGCTGCTCATCACGGCAGCGGTCGGCGCGGGCGTGACCACCGCGCTCTTCATCATCGCGCAGGGCGAGAGCGATCAGGACGACACCGTCGCGCTCGTGCCCGTGGTCGCGCCTGGCACCGCGGGGCTCCTCGCCACCGGTCGGTTCTGATCTCGCTCGCTTCGTCGTTCTTCTTTGCTTCTCGGAGGTGGTCGATGTCCGCTCGTACCTCTCGCCTGACGACAGTGTCGTTCGGCCTCGCCGCGCTGACCCTCGGAGCGTGCAGCGCGCTCGTGTCGCCTGATCCGAGCCGTCTCGGTGGCATCGACTCGGGCATCCCGGACGAGCCCGACGCCGCGATCCCGGGCAACGACACGGGACCGCGGCCCGACGCGGCGATCGACGCGTTCTCGCCGCTGCCGCCCGACGGAGGTCGCGATGGCGGCCCCGTCTGCCCGCCTTCGTGCGACGACGACGTCGAGTGCACGATCGATGCGTGCGAGGACGGTCGCTGCACGCACGAAGCGGACGACTCGCTCTGCCCCGGTGGCCGCTGCAGCGTGATGCTCGGCTGCACCGCGACGGTGTGCACCACGGACGAAGAGTGTGACGACGGCGACCGCTGCAACGGCGCGGAGCGATGTGATCCGAGCGCGGGCAGCGAGGATGGCTGCGTCGAGGGGACTGCACCCGACTGCAACGACGGCGTGACCTGCACCGACGACTTCTGCGCGCCCGAGACGGGCTGCTACCACGACCGTCACGACGATCGCTGCGACGACGATGTCGACTGCACGACCGACGTCTGCACCGGCACCGCGGGCCCCACGGGCTGCGAGTTCCGCGCCGACGACACGATGTGCAACGGCGTGTGCGAGATGGGCGGCCGCTGCACCAACCGCGGGTGCACCGACACCGTGCCGCGTACGTGCCCGCTCGATGGCAGCCCCTGCACCGTCGAGAGCTGCGACGAGTCGCTCGGGGGCTGCGTCAGTGAGGCGCTCGACGCCGACGGTGACGGCTACCCCGCGGCGAGCGCGATCGGCACGATGGGCCCCGTCACCTGTGCGGGCGGCACCGACTGCAACGATGGCCGCGCGGCGATCAACCCCGGCGCGATGGAGCTCTGCGGCAACGGCGCGGACGACGACTGCAACCCCGCGACGAGCGACGTCTGCGCGGGCGCGACCGGAGACACGTGCGCGACCGCCCGCCCGATCACGCTGAGCGGAGGCACCGGCAGCGCGACGGTGATGTTCGGGTCGCTCACGAACGACTACCGAACGCACTGCGGCGGCGACGTGGGCCGCGACGCGGTCTTCTACTTCGACGTCACGTCGACCTCCGACGTGCGCATCGAGACGACGGGCGCCGTCGACACCGTGCTCGCGACCGCGACGACCTGCTCGAACGCCGCGTTCGAGTTCCGCTGCAACGACGATCGCAACCCCGGCAGTGACACCACGAGCCGGTTGTGGGTGCGCCCGGTGATCGTGACGCCGGGCTCGAGCGTGCGCGTGTACGTGCTCGTCGAGGAGTACCGCGACCCCGACGCCGATCCGGTGACCGTCACCGTCACGCTGACCCCGACGAGCCCCAACAGCTGTCCCTCGGGGTCGAGCGCGCGCCCGCTCGACATCAGCGGCGGCGGCACGGTGCTCGGCAATCTGCAGCTCGGCGGCATCGCCGGCAGTCAGCGCGGCAGCTGTCAGAGCGGCACCTCGGGCAACGAGGCGATGTTCCGGATCGAAGAGGCCGATCGCACGCTGACCGAGCTCGAGCTCACCTCGCCCTCGGTCGTGCCCGATCTCTACGTGCGCTACGGCGGCTGCGCGCTGAGCGGCACGACCTCGGAGATCTCGTGCGTCCGCGGCGGCAGCACGGGCGGCAGCGGTGGCTCCGCCACGCAGGACGACGTCTCGGGCTCCGGCTCCGCCACGCTCTTCTATGTCTTTGCCGATGGCTTCCCGATCACGGGTGGTGAGTACACGCTCCGCTTCGATCCCTGATCCGGAGCCAGGCCGAGCTTCTTTCCCTCGTCCATCGAGGTCTTCATGCGCTTCGCTTCCGTTCCGTTCGTGGTGCTCGCGCTGCCGCTGCTCGCGTGCAGCGCGATCGTGACGCCCGACCCGAGCCGCCTCGGCGGTGTCGACGCAGGCCCGGGCTCGAGCCCGGACGCGTTCTCGCCGATGGGGTGCGCCGGCGGCTGCGACGATGGCGTCCCGTGCACGACGGACAGCTGCGTCGCCAGCACGTGCCAGCACACACCCGATGACACCGTGTGCGGCGCGATGCAGCGCTGCGCCGCGACGGGCTGCGTGCCGCGCACGTGCGGAGGCCCCGGCGACTGCGACGACGGCAACGCGTGCACCGTCGATCAGTGCGTGAGCGGCGCCTGCATGCCCATCGCGCGCGACGCCGACATGGACGGCCGTGGTGACGCCGCGTGCGGCGGTGACGACTGCGACGACGGCAACCCGAACGTGAGCCCCGCGCGCCCCGAGCAGTGCGGCAACGGCGTCGACGACGACTGCAACGCGGGCACGAGCGACACCTGCATGATGGGCGTGCCCGACACCTGCGAGACCTCGCAGCTCGTCGATCTCTCGTCCGGCACGGCGACCGTGCGCGGCAACTTCGCGGCGCTCACGGCGAGCTACCCGACCTACTGCCTCGACGAGGCGCGTCGCGCCGGCCGCGACGCGGTCTACCGCATCGAGCTCGGCGCGCGCGTGAGCGACGTGCGCATCGAGACGATCGGCGACCTCGACACCGTGATCAGCATCGCGGGCGAGTGTGGCGACGGCTTCGCGCTGCCCACGTGCAACGACGACGCGCGCGACGGCGAGCGCAACGCGCGCGTGTTCCTCCACCCCACGGCGGGCACGATCTTCGTGCTCGTCTCGGCGTTCGACGCGGACGGGGGCGAGTACGAGGTGCGGTTCACCGCGAGCCCCGTCGCCCCGAACGAGTGCGGTGAGGGATCGCTCGACGTGACCGAGGGCGGCACCGTGATCGGCGTTCCGATCCCGCCGAGCCGCGTGACCGGCACGTGCATGCCCGACGGCACGAGCCGCGCCCTCGAGGCCACGATGCACGCCGACGTCGGCGACGTGGACCTCACCCTGTTCGCAGGCTTCTCGGCCTACCTCCACGCCCGCACGTCGTGCGACCTGCGCGACGAGGAGCTCTGCGAGGCGTCCACGCCGCTCGGCATGGACGCGAGCTTCCTCGAGGCGAACCTGCGCACCGACGCGCGGCGCCTGCACCTCTTCGTCGATGGCGCGACGGCCAGCGATCAGGTCTACGCGCTCTTCGTGCGCCCTTGAAGCGTCAGGGCTGCGCGGGCTGCTCTGGCGAGTAGCCGAACATCTCGGCGCCCGTCTCGCCCGTGCGATCCGAGGTGAGGTGCGAGACCGCCCATCCGCCCGCGATCAGCGCGAACAGCAGCGCGGCGACGAGCTTCACGACGAAGGTCTTGTCGCGCTGGATCGCATGGTCCTCGAGCTCGGCCATCCGGCGAGGATGACACGATCTCCACCCCGGATCGCCTGTCGCACCGGCGGGGTGCGTGCGCGGGGCGATCGCGTCGTTGATCGGGCATGGGTCGGGTGATACGTAGGCCCGCCCCGCGCGCGTGCGCGCGTGCGCACATCGCGTGATGGTGGCCTCGGAGGACGAAGCATGGCGACGACGGTGAAGATGCCCCCGCTCGGAGAGAGCGTTCTCGAAGGAACGGTGGGCAAGTGGCTGGTTCGTGAAGGACAGCGTGTCGAGCGCGAGCAGCCCGTCGTCGAGATCCTCACCGACAAGACCGACAGCGAGATCCCCGCGCCGATCGCAGGCGTGGTCGTGAAGATCCTCGCGGCCGAAGGCGCCGCGGTGGCCGTCGGTGGCGACCTGCTCCTCATCGACGAGTCCGCGACGGCGAGCGCCGCACCTGCCGCGCCC
>JAFLCL010000451.1 GCA_017303575.1 Deltaproteobacteria bacterium | reverse complement strand
GCACCCGCGGCAGACGCAGATCGACGATCACCGCGCGCTCCCACGGCTCGCCCTCCCCCGTGAGCGCGGCGAGCACGCGCGCGGGTGAGAACGCGACCGGACCGAGGCAGAGCGCGACCGCGCCGAGCGCGAGCCCCAGCACGATCACGAGCGCGGCGACCTGCGCGTGACGGGCGCTCATCGCGTTCCTTCGGTCGATGCGATCGCCTCGCGCAGATGCACGGCCGCATCGAGGCAGTCGGGGCTCGTGGACTCGATCTCGAGCGAGGGGATCGCGATCCGACGCGTGTGCGAGAGCAGCGCCTCGAGACCCGGCGCGAGCTGCGTGATCGCGCGCGCCGCCTCCTCGTCATCGTCGGCGGCGACGACGATCACGTCGGGCCGCGAGGCAGCGACAGTCTCGGCGCCGATGCGCGAGAGGCCCGAGAGACCGCGTTCCTCCGCCACGTTGTCGAGCCCCGCGAGCTCGAGCAGCTCGTGCGTCAGCGTGCCGCGACCGTGCGTGAAGCCGCCCGCCGCGAGGAAGAGCGCGCGAGGCCGCGTCTCGCTTCGCGTGCGCTCGAGCCTCGTCCGGTCCCGATCGAAGCGCGCGAGAGCCTCCGACGCGCGAGCCTCTCCACCGACAGCACGAGCGAGCATCACGAGCGAGGCGCGCACCTCGTCGAGCGTGCGGCCCGAAGGGAGACGCAGGACCGGCACCCCCGCGTCCACGAGCGCGCGCGCCGTCGCCGGGTGCGAGTAGCCCGTGAGGACCACGAGATCGGGCGTCAGCGCGAGCAGCGCCTCCGCCGATGCGCTCACACGGGGGATCGATGCGGGGTAGTGCCCGGCCGCGCGCGAGTAGCTCGGATCGTCGACGAGCGCTGTCACGCCGAGGACGCGATCGATCGACACGAGCGACGCGAGCATCACGTCGCTCGCCAGCGTCAGCGACACGATGCGCGTGGGGCTCGCGCGAAGCGTCACCTGCTCGTCGAGCACCGGATCCTCGATCGTGATCGCGTCCCCTTCGCGCGCGACCTGTGCGTCGCGCGAGCGCCCTTCACTCTCGAGCGAGGCCTGCACCGCCGAGAGCGGCACGCGCCCCAGCACGATCGCCAGGCCGAGGATCACGATCGCGATCACGCGATCACGCGTCACGCACGCCGCCGGCGGAGCACGAGCAACGACGCGAGCCCGAGCATCGCGATCGAGAGCGGCGAGCGCGCCGGTGCGCCCGCGCGACAGCCGCAGCTCGGCGCGGGCGAGGCCGTACCCGTGTCCGCCGCGACGACTGCACCGCCATCGGACGCGCCCGCGTCGTCGAGGGGCACGCCGGCATCGGTGTCCGTGCTGGCGCTGCACGCGCCTCCGCTCTCCGCGAGGCAGAGCGAGACCACGCGGCTCGTGCCGCTCGTGCGTCCGTCGACGAGCGCGATCAACGTGAGATCCGCGCCCGCAGCGGCGAGCGTCACGCCGCCGCGACTGCTGGCACGATCGACGAACCTCGCGCCGTCGAAGGCCACCGCGACGACGTCGACCTCGTCTGCGCCCGCGCCCCCGAGCACCACCGCGCTCGTGCCCGACTCGACGGCGAAGTAGCGGATGGCCGCGGGGAACATGCGCACCGTGCGGTCTTCGTAGGGCGTGGTGACGAGCATCGCCGCGACGGGCTGGAACGCGCCGCCGTTGGGCGGTCCGCGTGTCGGATCGGGTCGCGGTCCGAGGAACATCATCCACTCGGCGAGGCCCACGAACGCGTCGTGGAAGCTCGAGCCGTGCGAGCTCGCGAGCCGCGCGTCGAGCACCTCGAGCCACAGCGGATCGCCCGTCGCGACGGCGAGGTCCTCCCAGAGCTCGCGCACGATCGCCTGTTCGTAACGGGACCCGAGGTACTCGAAGACGATGCCGGTGCCGTACGTGTAGGCGCCGCCGGCGGTCGCGGGATCGACGCCGAGCGATCGATCGGTGCGATCGGTGTAGCCGTACGCGAGCTGCTCGACGTCCGAGAGCGTCGCGTCGTAGCGCTCGCTCGCCCACACGGCGGTGCCCTCGCTGAGCACGCTGCCTTGTGCGCCGAGCGCGTCGTCGTACGCGGCCTGGACCGCGTGGAAGAGCTCGTGGCTCGCGAGCAGGCGCACGCCGTACGCGACGGACGGATAGTGCGAGCCCGCGAAATCGTTCTCCTGGATCATGTAGCCAGCGCAGCCGTCGCTCGTGCAGATCTCTCGACGAAACGCGCCATCGGAGCCGCCGCCGAACTCCACGAGGTAGACGTCGAAGAGGCCGTCGCCGCCGTTGTCGTCGGTGACCGCCTCGTCGGTGAGCGGCGCGCGGAAGCCGAGCTCGACGTAGTGCGCGAGCACGTCGTCGTAGGTGCGCGCGACGAGCTCGACGTGATCGGGCGTCCCGCTCGCGTCTGCATCCGTCAGCGGCACCGCGTGGCGCCCCGCGCGCGTGAAGTGGATGCGAAACGCGCCACCGGGCGACACGATGCTCTCGACGACGTCGGTCGCGTCGTAGCGAGGCGGCAGCTCCGTCGAGCCCGGCGAGTCGGGCCGCAGCTCCATCACGGTGGGCCGCGCTTCACGCTGCTCGGTGCCGCACCCCGCGAGCCCTGCGAAGAGCGCGAGCGTTCCGACCGAAACGAACAGAGGCCGAGGAGTGGAGCGCGGGTCGATCACGCGGCGATCGTCCGAGACCCGACGAAGAGGGTCAAGCGAACGTGACGCACGAAGGCGTCCCCTACGCGCTCGACAGCGCGAAGAGCGCGATCACGCCCGCCGTGGTGCCCACGAGCACGAAGCGGCTCAGCGATCGCTGCGCGTCCCCCAGCGCCTGCGCCTCGATGACCTCCGGCTCGCCGATCACGAGCGAGGCGGCCTCGGGCCATGCGGCTTCGGCGCTGCGGTGGGTGACGATGCCGGGCACGCGATCGCACGCGACGCGCACGCCGCGCACACGGCCCACGGACTCGCGCGCGACGCCCACCGCACGCAGCGAGTCGGGGAGCCGCAGCACGACTCCGCCCTCGCGCAGCGTCACGCGGTTGTGCGCACCCCGCACCCGTCCGTCGGGCTCGATCGTTCCGCCCTCGCCGAGCTCCAGCGTGCCCTCGAGCCGGAGCGCACGATCACGGCCCGAGACGCGACGTGCGATCACGATCAGCCGAGTGAGCCACACGAGCATGGTGGCCAGCACCAGCACGGCCACGAGCACCGCGAGCACGCCCCAGCGACCGACACGCTCGAGCGCACGATCGAGCGCGCCATCGTCGAGGCGCCTTCCGTCGCGATCGACGAGCAGCTCCATCTCCCAGTCCGGCCCGCGCATCGCGATGCGTCGACACGCCTCGTCCAGGCGCGCGTGCCAGCCGCTGCAGGGCTCGCTGCTCAGGTGCGCGACGGCCGCGGGGTAGCGCGTGGGCACGTCGTAGGGCGCGCCTTCGACCGGCGCGACGTGCACGTGGACCTGAGCGCCGGTGACGGTGAAGCGCTCGGTCTCCAGCACGCCGCGCGGCGCCTCGTCGAAGCGAATCCCACGCTCGTGTTGATGACCACGACCGTCGGTGATCACGGTGACGTCGCGCGGATCCGAGGTCGCCAGCCCACCCGCGAGCACGATGAGGAAGAACGGCAGTCCGAAGAAGCACGCGAGCACGCCGAGCATCCACGGGCGAAGCCGCGGCGCCTCGGTCGGCGTCTGCCGCGAGACGATCCACATCAGGCCACCGAGCAGGACGGGCAGGAGCGCGAGCGCGCCGACCACCACGGCGAAGTCGTTCACGTGCTCGGCGATCTGGAGGGCCACACCCGCCGCGAAGGTGAGCGCGCCCACGATCGCGAGCGTGAGCCGGATCGTCGTGATCGGAGCCGCGATCGCCTGCGCGATCGAGCGCGCCGCGGCCTCGCGGATCCCCAGTCGATCGGAGTCCGCGAGGACCAGCGGCAGCCGCATGAAGAGCGGCAGCAGCAGCAGCGTGAGGCCCACGGGCCCGATCACGTTCGCGGCCTCGATCTCGGCCCCTGCGCTCATCGTGGCGACGAGGACGGCGAGCATGGGCGCGCCGAACACCACGAGGAACGCGAGACCACTCCGCATCGTTCGCGTGGGCTTCGAGGTCCGCGCGGTCTGCGCGCGGATCGCGCAGCACCAGCGATCGATGGCCCACGGCAGAAAGACCACGCCGCCGAGCACCGCGAACGTGAGCGCGGCGCTGAAGCCGAGGGTCGAGCCCGCGATCGTCGGGCGATCGTCGAGGTTCCGAGGTGGTGGTGAAGGAACGCGGCTCACACTGCCTCCTCGCCTCGGAGGATCAGCGCCCGCGGCGGCGCGCGCGCACGACGACGAGCGCCCCGACGACGAGCCATGACGCGACGCCGCCATGCGACCGATGCGCATCGCCCACGCGACAGGCGCAGCCCGAAGGCGGCGGTGCGATCGTGCCGGC
>JAFLCL010000450.1 GCA_017303575.1 Deltaproteobacteria bacterium | reverse complement strand
AAGGGAGTCTGTTTAGACTCCCTTATAAACAATTTTGTTAATTACTTATTTTTTTCTTGCTTTTGGATGATTAAATGAGAATGTTACACCAGCATAAATCTGTAAATATGATAGGCGAGCGTCTCGGAGCGCGTCGCGCGTGTCATCGCGCTCTACCGAACGCTCGAGGCGGCCCTCGCTGCGCGCGGCGCGCCGCGTCCTTCGAGCCACACCCCGCGCGAGCACGCGGCGACGCTGCTGGCCCGTGGCTTTCGAGGCGCCGAGACCGTGGTCGCGGTGACCGATCGCTACAACGAAGCCCGCTTCGGCACGACCACCGTCGGTGACGCGGAGATGCAGGCGCTCGAGTCGCGTGTGGCCGCGCTCCATCGAGGGCCCGAGTGACCACGCGACGCTGGATCACGATCGATCCCCACATCTGTGCGTGGTTGTGGGGAGGCTGGGGACAGAGTCGGCTAAGTCCACGAAATCAGTGCGTCATCGACTTGGGCGCGCCCTGTGCTATCCCTGGACGACGCTCACCATCGTGGTCGAGCTATGACCGCCGCTGGGGAGAGCCGAACGACGTGACGGGAGCGCGATGAGCCGACGTGAGACGACACCGCCCGTTCGACGCCCCGAGGGTCGATCCACGGAGTCGGCCCGCCGTTCGGAGGGCTCGTCGGTTCGTCCCCTGGCACCGGCGCCTCGTGCGGACGACACCGGTGTCACGCGTCGCGCGACGAAGTCGAGCCCGAAGTTGCCCGCCCCGAAGTCCGCGGCGGAATGCCTCGCGTCCGCGCTGCGCGCACGCACGCTGGCGAGCCGCGCCGAGTGGGCGCGCAAGGGCCTCGCGGCCGAGGGCGACGAGCTCGACCCGGAGATCCAGTTCCTCCTCGTGCGGCAGCTCTACCTCGTGCACATCGAGGAGGATCACCTGGAGCGGGCGCTCGCGATGGCCGCCCAGATGCTCGCGATCGGCGTGATGGGCGACCTCGCGCAGCACGATCGAGCGCGCGTGCTTTGGGCGCGTGGCGATGCGCGTGAGGCGATCGAGGCGCAGCGCCACGCCGCGCGCTTGGCGCCGCCGGATCGACGGAGCTTCCAGACGCTCGCGCTCGCGACGCTCCAGCACTTCGCAGGCGACGTGCCCGCGGCCTTGCGCACGCTGGTGCGCGCCGAGCGATGGTCGCACCGCGACCGCGTGCTCGTGCGCGCGTACCGCGTGGTGGTGGAGCTCGGCGACGATCGCGTGCCCGAAGGGCTCGAGGAGACGCGCAGTGCCCTCGCCGCGAGCCCGCTGCGTGAAGGCTACGGGCAGTACCTGCTCGGGATGATCGCGTACGAGCTGGGCGATCGGCCCCGCGCGGCGGCGCACCTGCGCGCCTTCCTCCGGAAGAACGCGGCCATCGATCGCGCCAAGCAGCTCACGCTTCGCGAAGAGCTTCGTCGCGCGCGTCGTGCGCTCGCCGAGCTCGAGAGCGACTAACCGCGCAAGAAGACGTAGGCGACGATCGCGAGCAGGATCGCGACGCCGATCGCTGCTTGCACGCGCTCCTTCGGCGGCGGCAGACGGGCCTCGGGGTGCGCCACCAGGATCGCGACGCCGAGGAACGGCAGCGCGGGCAGCGGCAGCTCGAGCACGAGCACCACGGTCATGGCCGCGGCGAGGCCGGCGGCGAGAGCGATCCACGTGCGTCGCTGGGCGAGCTGGTGCTTACGCGCGGCAGCGACGTAGAGCGCGCTCATCACCACGTCGCCCACGCCGAGGATCGGCGGCACGTCCGCCGTGCCGAGCATCGGCGCGCCGAGCGTGAGGAACGAGAGCGTGGGCGCGCTCTCGAGGATCTGCGCCGTGGGCCCCGAGGGCTGGAGCACGCTCGCGGCGTCGGCGATCGAAGAGACGACCGCGACCACCCCCAGGTGCCCCGCGTGCTGGATGCGGCCGCCCACCCACGCGCCCGCGCTCGAGCCCGCGAGCACGAGCAGCACGCCCACGAGCGCCGTCGTGAGGGGAGAGAGCGACACGCCGCCGAGCGCGAGCCCCACCATCGCGAGCGCCCCGACGAGGCCCGTGAGGATCAGGCGTCGCGGCGCGACCTCGGGGGCGAGCGTGGCGCCGGCCAGGCACTCGATCGACACCCACACGAACGCGAGCACGAACGCGCCGCGCGCTGCGAGCGGGCTCGTCTCGATCGGCCACGGTACCGAGGGCGAGGCGATCGAGAGCCCCCACGTGAGGAGACCGAGCGCGATCACGGCGAGCACGAAGCGCGCGTGGCGTACGTTCGCGTTGCGCCCCGCGGGGGTGTGCGCGTCGCCCGCGCTCACGCCTTCTTGTTGCGCCCGAACGCGATCGCCTCGAGCTTCTGGCCGTCGAGGATCTCGATCAGATCGGGGGTCACCTTGAGCGCGCCTTCGCGCTCGAGCAGCGCGAGCCCGCGCGAGATCTCCTCGCGCACGGTGCCGAGCCGGCCTGCGACGGTCTCCGTCGTGAGATCGCGGACGAGGTGTCGGTGATCCTCGCCCCGCTTCTCGCGCTGCGCCGCCAGCGTGCAGAGGAACGACGCGAGGCGCGCGGGGACGGTGCGGAGCGAGAGGTCCGACACGAGCTTCATCACCTTGTCGGTGCGACGCGCGCGCAGATCGATCATCACCTTGAGCACGGCGGGACGCTTGTCGCCGATGGCGGCGATCGTCTCGTTGGGGATGAGGATCGCCGAGGCCGCGCGCATCGCCACGGCGCTCGCGGGGTAGCTGCCGCCGTCGAAGCGGATGCCCTCGACGATCGGCTGTCCGGGGCGTGCGAGGTAGACGATCTGCTCGCGTCCGTCGCGTCCGCTCTTGGTCAGCTTCACCTCGCCGGTGCGCACGACGAAGAGACCCTCGGCCGTCTGCCCTTCGCCGAAGAGCGGCGCTGCGCGCGCGATCTTGCGGAGCTCGGAGGCCTCACCGAGCAGGTGAAGATCCGCCGTGGGCAGCGAGCCGAGGAGCGGCACGTCGCGGAGGAGCTCTTCGTTCGAGCGCGGTGCGATCGCCATGCGCCCGGAGCATACACACCTCGCTCCCAAACGGCGCGTTCGTCGTGAGAGATCCGCGCGCCCCAGCGAGGTATCGTCGCGGCCGTGAGCGCAGGGCCCAGAGCATTCTTCGCCGTCGCCGTGGTGCGCGACGGTACGGCGGGGGTGCACGACGCGAGCTTCGTTGCCGATGTGCGCGAGGGAGAGACAGCGCTCTTCGGCCCCGAAGGGTTGGTGGCGACGGGAAGCGACCCCGTGGGCCGCGTGCGCTGGGACGGGACCACCCTGGTCCTCACGGCGCCCCACGCGTCGCGGGTCTTCGTGGGCGGCAAGCGGATCGACGGGCCGGTGGAGCTCTCGCCGGGCGATGACGTCGAGGCGCACGGGCATCACCTCGTGGTGGGCATCGCGGCCCCTTTCTTCCAGCCCCAGCGGCGGGCGTTCACCCACGCGGAGCTCGAAGAGCGCATCGCCGAAGAGCTCGCGCGGGCAGCTCGCGCATGGCGGCCCACCGCGCTCGCGATGGTGCGCGCCCGACACGGCGAGGGCGGTCGTGTGCTGGAGGCGGCGCTCGCAGGTCTGCGCGCCGGTGACTGCGTCGCGACGTTCGCACACGACGAGATCGAGATGCTCTTGCCCGACACCTCGCGCGAGCGCGCGGAGCGCGTCGTGTCGCGCACGCTGGAAGAGGCCGGGGTCACGGGCGCCATCGTCGGCATCGCCGTCGCACCGGACGACGCCGATCTGCCCGAGCGCTTCCTCCGCGCTGCCCGTCGCGCGCTCCGTGCGTCCGCAGGTCTTCCGCCGCCGGCCACGCGGGGCGCGAACGTCATGGTGGATCCGGCTTCACGTGCTGCGCTCGACACGCTGCGGGCGCGTCTGTCCGAGCGGGCCGTGATCGTGCGCGGGGAGCCGAACACGGGACGCTCCACCCTCGTGCGCGCCGTGCTCGATCCGAGCACCACCGTGGTGCGCGTGCCGTGTGCGCGCTTCGATGCGGCGCGCGTCACCTCGATCCCGAGCGGCGCCACGATCCTGCTCGAGGACGTGGATCAGCTCGCGCCCGAGCTCCGCGACGCGATCGTGCATCGCTTCGCAGGGCACCGCGTGATCGCGACCACCGAGCGCGCGATCGACGCGCGCTACGGCGCGCTCGCGGTGTGGCTCGGGACGCCGCAGATCGCCGTGGAGGTGCCCCCGCTCCGTCAGCGCCTGGACGACGTGCACCCGCTCGCCATGGCGCTCGGTCGCGCGTGGTCGGGCCGGGAGCCCCGCCTGTCGGCCGCCGCGCTCGCGCGTCTCCGCAGCTATCCGTGGCCGGGCAACGTGATCGAGCTCGAGGTCGCGATCGAGCGCGCGATGCTGCTCGCTGGCGAGGCGGAGATCCAAGCCGAGCACCTGCCGGGCGGCGAGGGCGTGCGCGCGCCGGGCGAGGGGCGGC
>JAFLCL010000045.1 GCA_017303575.1 Deltaproteobacteria bacterium | reverse complement strand
GGGGCGCAGGGCGCGGCGCGCTCGGTGCGCTGCCTCGTGCATCGCCCTTGTGCGGACGAAGCTCGACCTTCGCTCCGATCTTCCGGAGCGCAGCGGCGATCTCTTCCGCGTCGCGCGGCGGCGCGTTGCGACGCACGGCCCGCGGGATCGTCTGGCAGATCGCGTTCGCGCGCGCCTCGTCGATGCCGAACACCCGCTGGAGCGCGGCCACGGCGTCGGTGCCCGGAGCAAAGCTCTGGATCCAGATGTCGACGCCACCACCGCTCATCGAGGGACAACGATACGCGCGCGCGACACAGCAAGGGAAGGAGGATCCGGCCGCGGAGGAAGCTCGCGTCTCCGCGCGCCGCGCGCAGGGATTCGAGGCCCGACACGATGAACGCTCGACGCTCCGGCGTCGGCAACGAGGTCGCGTCAGCCATGCTTGCCTGCGTCGATGCGCAGGGCGAGCAGGCGATCGAAGCTCGCGGGCGAGAGCGCATCCGCGCGGCCCGAGGACCATCCGGTCACGAAGTCCCGCACGTGATCGGGCTCCCGCTCGTAGCGGCGCACGATCTCGTCGGACTCGGCGGGCGCGTGCGTCCATGCGTGCACGAGCTCGGGCGCGAGGGCCTTGAGCGCCTCGAACCGGAGCGGCGACGCGAGCACCAGCGGCGTGCTCGCGCCGGGGATCGCGATCTCCACGCGCGCGCGCAGATCGCTGCCGAAGCGGCCCTTGCCGCGCACCGTGCGGTGCACGAGCTTGCCGACCTCCGCCTCGCCGTCGATCGGCGCCGTGCGCACGCGGGCGGCGACGTGACGCGCATGCTCGTCGCCTTCACTGCCCAGGCGCAGGCGATGGAGGCCCGCCTCGCCGCCGAGGTAGCCGTGCGCGTGACGGCCGCGCACGAGGAAGAGCGCGGGCTCGTCGGGCTCGCTCGGATCACGCAGCCACACGAGCTCGAGGGCGCGGTGCTCGATCCAGCGGATCAGCGTCTCGCACACGAGATCGCGGGCCTCGGGGCCCCGAGCGCCCACAGGCCGCACCTCGACCAGCGCGTCCGCGCGCGCCGAGGGCCCCGCGAGGTGCACGAGCTCACGACGCGACGTGGCGACGAGCGCCTCGTGCTCGCGCACGAGCTTGGCGGCCTCGTCGATCGCAGCGCGCGTCGCCGCGCGAGAGAGCGCGTTGCCCACGGCGCGACGCTCGTGTTCGAGCCGCCGCACGCGGGTGATCGCGTGCTCGATCTCCTCGAGCTCCTCCTGCTGTCGCGCCGCGTGCGCAGCGTCCTTCCAGTAGTCCGCGCGCTCGCGCTCGCCGAGGATCGCGAGCCGCTCGGCCTCGAGCGACTCGATCGAGATCGGCAGCGGCTCGAGCGCGACGAGGCGCGCCTCGAGCTCCGCGACGCTCTTCACGCGGGTGGGCTCGGGCAGCGAGGGCGCCTCGCGTCGCGAGATCGCGCGGCTCGCCTCGGTCTCGAGCACGCGCACCTCGATCGACTCGTCCTTGGTCGTCACGCGCACGAGCGCGCCGCGCGCGATGCGGCGCGACACCAGCTCGAGCGCCATCGGCAGGACGACGCGCTTCTGCACCTCGCGCTGCAAGGCGCGCGCGCCGAAGCGTCGATCCGCGCCCTTGGCGACCACCAGATCGAGCACGGCGTCGTCGACCTCGACGACGAGACCGCGCCCCGCGATGCCCTCGCGCTCGAGCACACGCGCGAGCTCGATGCGCGCCACCGTTCGCAGCTGCTCGCTCGAGAGCGATCGGAAGAGCACGAGGTGCTGGAAGCGGTTCAAGAGCTCGGGCCGGAACACGTCCTCGAGCCCTTTTCGCATGCGATCGAGCGCCACATCGCCCGCCTCGCGCGCGCCGAAGCCCACCTCGCGCGAGGCATCCTTGGCGCCCGCGTTCGAGGTGCACACGAGGATCGTGTTGCGGAAGTCGACCGTCTCGCCCTGCGGCGTCGTGAGGCGTCCTTCGTCGAGGATCGAGAGCAGGAGATCCCAGACGTTGGGGTGTGCCTTCTCGAGCTCGTCGAAGAGCACGACCTGAAACGGCTGCGCGCGCACGGGATCGATCAGGCGCGCGGGCGAGCCGCGGCGGTCGGGGTCGCCCACGAGCTGCATGAAGCCGCGGTAGTCCTTGAGCTCCGAGAGATCGAAGCGCAGCAGGCGATCGGCGCTGCCGAAGAGCCACTCCGCGAGCGAGCGCGCCGTCTCCGTCTTGCCCACGCCGGTCGGCCCCACGAACAAGAACGTGCCGAGCGGCCTTCGCGGATCGTGGAGGCCCGCCTTGAAGAGCGCGATCGTCTCGAGCAACGACTCGATGGCGTGCGGCTGACCGACGATGCGCTCCGCGAACCACGCGCGCACCTCGGAGGTCGAGAGCGGGATGTCGGTCGAGACGACGAGCAGTGGCAGGCCGTGCAGCTCGGCGAACGCACGCTCCACGTGCTCGCGGTCGAGCACCGTCATGCGCCCCGAGATCTGATCGCCCACGAGCTCGTCGAGGATGCGCAGCGCAGGCCCCGGCTGCGCGCGCGCAGGGAGAAACCGCGCCGGCAGCGCCACGAGCGCCGCGCGCGCGCCGGCCGAGAGCTCGAGCGAGAGCGAGCCCGCGCGCTGATCGAGCACCGACAGCACCGCATCCATCGCCAGCGGCGCGATCTCGACGACCTCGAACAGGCCGATGAGGTCGGGGTGACGTCGCAGGTGCTCGAGGCGCTCCTTCGTCACCTCGCCCACGAGGCGCACGTCGCCGCGCTCGACGACGCCACGCATCGCGTCGAACACGACGGTGTCGCTCTGCGCGGTGCGGCCCTGCTCGACCAGGTTCCACACGTCGGTGACCACGAGGCTCGCGCCCTCAGCTTCCCGCAGCAGGTTGGTCACCCGCGTCTGCCACTCACCGAGATACTTCGTGCCGCGGAAGAGATCGCTCGTGGACACCTCGTAGAGACGTCCTTCACCGCGCGCGTGCATGCGACGCGCGACCTCGGCGAGCACAGCGGTCTTGCCCGCCCCGGGCATGCCCACGAGCAGCACCGAGCGCCCGCGATCGAGCAGATCGAGCACGCGGATCACCTCGCGATCGCGGAACGCGTAGGGCTCGATCTCGGCGGCCTGCGCCACCAGATCCCGCGCCTCGCGCGCGAGCAGTCCCTGCGTCGAAGTGGGCGTGGGCGTCGCCATCGGAGGCGAAGGGTAGCCGCATCTCGGGCGCGATCCTCGATCGACGATCGATCGTTGGCCCGCCTTGACGGCGCGACGACGAGCATCGAATCTCGCCGGCCCACCCATGACTTCGAACGCGAGATGACTTCGAACGCGAGAGAGCTCGACGAGGCCACGTGCCGTGCGCTGCTCGAGGCCGCCTACGTCGGTGATGCCGAGGCGCGCTCGCGCGCGCTCGCGGCGATCGCGACGGGCGTGCGCGCGTACGTCGCGACGTGCGTGATCCGCATGGGCGCCACAGCGACGCGCAGCGGTCTCACGCCCGACGACGTGGGACAAGAGGTGCTGCTCCGCCTGTCGCGCTGGGTGCCCGACGAGGTCCCCGAGGGCCGCGCGCGCGCCAAGGTGCTCGCGTGGTGCGCGGTGGTCGCGAACAACTTCGTGCGCACCACGCTGAGGCGCGCGAAGCGTCACGACATGGGCGCGCCGGCAGGCGCGGAGGAGCACGAGGGGCCGCTCGATCGTGCGCAGGCCGATGTCACGCCCTCGGACGAGGCGCTCGAGATGCGCGAGGTCGTCAAGACGCTCGCCCGCTGTGCGAGACACCTCCAGCCGCCCTACGACGCCGTGTACCGCCTCGCGCTCGAGGCCGACGAGCTCACCGCCGACGCGATGGCCGTGGCGCTAGGCCAGCTGACGGCGGAGGATCTCGCGAAATTCACCGAGAAAGACGCGCCCGACGAGCTCCGCGTCAGGGTGCTCCGGGTGCGGAGTCTCATGGACAAGTGGAAGTCCCGGATGAGAGCGCAGCTCGCCGAATGCCTCGAGCAGACCCTCGGCCCTGGCGCGCTCCCCACCGGGCTTCGTTTCGGCGGCACCGCAGCCTCGCAACGGCGAGCGCGGGCGTCGCGGGAGTCATGATCCATGAGCCAGAGCGCACCCGTTCCCCAGGCCGATCCGTCGCGTGACCCCCACGACCTCGAGGTGATGAAGGAGCGGCTACGCAGCCTGGTCGGATCAGGCGTCTCGACACGAGAACAAGCGCTCGCGCTCACCGAGCTCGCGGGGCGCACGAGCTTGCGGGGCGCCGCGCCCGAGCCGCTCACGGGCAGCACGAAGGACGCGCTCCTCGCGCGTGTAAGCGAAGGCCTCGGGCTCGAGCGCCTGGGAGACGACGCCGCGCTGCTGCTCGATCTGCTCGACGAAGAAGATGATCGCGACGCGGACGCGAGCCCACCAGGGGCGCTGTCGCGCGACGTCGAGTCGATGATCCGCGAGACCCTGCGCGCCAGAGATCGCGCGGAGTGGGTGCGCGAAGGCGCGAAGTGTCTGCTCGGCGCGGACCATCTCGCCGAGCCCGACGCCATCGCGATCGAGACCTTCGACGAGACACTCCGCACCGAGCTGCCGCGCCTGACCCGCTGGAACCACGTGCGAGGAGAAGGGCTCACCACCGCATCGAGCGCCGAGACGAGGCGTTTCCGTTGGCGAGCCGAGGCCGTGGAGATCGATCCGAGCGCGTGGGACGCGATGTCGTCCGTGGCTGCGCTCGTCGCCGCACACCCCGAGGCCGAGGCGCGCTTCGCCGCCCTCGTCGCCGCCGAGCGGGGCCTGCGCGCGCTGAAGAACGCCTGACGAGGTCGTCAGCGCAAGACCGTGTAGAGGCTCGAGGAGCCGCGACGGATCAGCACCGTCACGCCGCCGCCGCTCTCGACGTACACGCGCGCGAACTGCGCGACGCTCTCGACCGGATCGCGGTTCACCTCGACGATCACGTCGCCCGGCTCGAGCCCCGCCATCGCGCCCGGCGAGCCCTGCGCGACGTCGCCGACGAGCGCGCCCGTGACCGACGTCGTGATGCCGAAGCCGCGACGAAGCCGATCGTCGAGATCGTGGAGGTCGAGCCCGGCCACGACAGTGCCGCCCTGCAGGCGCGGCCGTGCGTACGAAGGCGCGCCGCCACCCGCGAACAGGTCGGGCGTCATGCCCGGCGGCAGGGGCACGTAGCCGGGTGGCAGCCCCTGACCGCGCTGCGGCAGGTCACGCGGGAGCGGTGTCGGCGCCGGCAGCGTGCCCTCCGGCTGCGGTCGTTGTGCGAGGTGGGCGGTGACCTCGAGGCGCTGCTCGCCGCGCACGACCGTCAGCGCCAGATCCGCCTCTGCGCCGCGCGTCGCGACGATCGTGACGAGGTGCTCGGGCGAGGTGAGCCGCTCGCCGTTGACCGACTCGAGGATGTCGCCGGGTCGCAGACCCGCGGCCGACGCGGGACTGTCGGGCGCCACGTGGTTCACGAGCACGCCGCGCTGCCCCGCGCTCAGGTGCATCGCCTCCGCGAGGACCGGTGTCAGCTCCTGGGGTCCCACGCCCAGCCATCCACGGACCACGCTGCCGTGCGCGAGCAACGCGTCGACGATCGGCGAGACCATGTTCGAAGGGATCGCGAAGCCGATGCCGTGGCTCCCGCCGGTGCGGCTCAAGATCGCCGTGTTGATGCCGACCAGCTCCCCGCGCGTGGAGATCAGCGCACCACCCGAGTTGCCCGGGTTGATCGCAGCGTCGGTCTGGATGAAGTCCTCGAGCGCGGTGATGCCCACGTTCGCGCGCCCGACGGCCGACACGATGCCCATCGTCACGGTCTGCCCGACACCGAACGGGTTGCCGATCGCGAGCACCACGTCGCCTTGTCGCAGCTGGCTCGAGTCGCCGTACGCGATCGGCGTGAGACCGAGGCTCGCGCCCTCGAGCCGCAAGAGGGCCATGTCGCTGTCTTGATCGGTGCCCACGATGCTCGCAGGGATCTCCCGGCCATCGCTGAGGCTGACGCGGATCTCCGTCGCGCCTCGCACCACGTGGTTGTTCGTCACGACCAACCCGTCCGCGCTCACGATCACGCCCGATCCGAGGCTCTCCTGCGGCTCGGGCGTGCGCTGGTAGGGGTTGCCGTACGGAAGATCGTAGGGCGTGCCGTAGGGGCTCCGCGGCGCCTGGGAGCTGCGCACGTTGACGACGCTCGGCAGCACGCGCGCGACCACGTCGGCCATCGAGGCGCCCTCGAGGTCCGTCGAAGGTGGCAACGGCGCCGTCGGACGGGTCGGCGTCACGGGCAGAGTCGCGGGCTGTGTGGTCGCGGACTGGGGCGTCGGATCGGCGATCGCTGTCGCGCTCTGCACGACGGGCGCGGCGGGCGCGAACAGATGGACGTAGACCGCGGCCGCGCCGACGGAGGTGAGGACGGTCGTCGCGAAGAACGCACCGAGCTGAGCAGGTCCGAGCTTCATGGTGGATGGGCGCAGAGGTGGGGCGGGATGTACGCGAAGGCCCGTAGGCAGGCACGAAAACCGCGACCCCTCCTCCTTCCTTCCACGAGGCACCCCTCCCGGAGGGCAGGCGGGGCACGCGCACTTTGTGATGTCCGTCGCTGTGTGCCTCGGGCACGCTCGCGCGATGGGCACGTTCCTCTACACGGTCGTCTGCGAGTGCGAGAGCGCCGAGGTCGCCGAGCGCTTCGAGGCGTGGCTGCTCGAGGGCCACGCGATGCACGTCGTCGAGGCCGGCGCGCTCGAGGCCGAGGTGGTGCGACGCGACGAGCGCGTGCTCGAGAACCGCTACGTCTTCGCGAGCGCTCGGGCCTTCGAGCGCTACGAGCGCGAAGGTGCGCCGCGCCTCCGTGCCGATGCCCTCGCGCGCTTCGGGACCTCCGTGCGCTACACACGCAGCACGGGCACCTCCCGCGCGCAGCGGTCGGTGAAGGGCCTGCGCGTCGAGACGGTTCCCTACTTCAACGACAACTACGCGTACCTCGTGCACGCGTACACGCCGGGCGCGCGCGGCACACGCTCCTGCGTCGTCGTCGATCCGGGCGATGCCAAGCCCGTGATCGAGGCGATCGCGGAGCACGACCTCTCGATCCGCGCGATCTGGTGCACGCACCACCATCCCGATCACGTGGCGGGCGTGCCCGATCTGCTCGCAGCGATCGGCGAGGTGCCCGTGCTCGGCAGCCGCTACGACCTCGAGCACACGCGCATCGCGAAGCAGACGCGGGGCCTCGTCGAAGGCGAAGTGCTGCCCCTCCTCGGCCACGACTTCCGCGTGATGAATGTGCCCGGCCACACGCTCGGCGCGATCGCGTACGTCGGCGCAGGGATGGCGTTCACCGGCGATACGCTCTTCCTCGCGGGCTGCGGTCGTGTGTTCGAGGGCACGATGCCTCAGATGCACGCGTCGCTGATGCGCTTCGCCGAGCTCGACCCCGACACGCGCCTCTACGTCGGGCACGAGTACACGGAGGCGAACCTGCGCTTCGCCGCGCACATCGAGCCGAACGACGCAGCGATCGCCGCGCGCCTCGAGCACGTGCGCGCGCTCCGCGCCGAGCAGCGCTTCACCGTGCCGGGCACCGTGCGCGAAGAGCTCGCCACCAACCCGTTCCTCCGCGCGAAGGACGCCACCGAGTTCGCCGCCCGCCGCGAAGCCAAGAACACCTTCTAGTCCGCGCCTCCGGCGCTCGAGGGCGGGGGCTCGACCCCCGCGACCCCCATCGCTCCTTCGTCGCTTCGCTCCTCCATCGCTCGCGCCTCAAGGGGGCTCCGCCCCCGCCGGCTGGCTCCCCGCAGAGGCGGTCACTCCTGAGCCATCCTCCCGGGCTGCAAACATGACCGTCCGTTGCGTCGCCATCGCCGGATACCGCTCGCTGCACGATCTCTGCTTCGCGCCCGGCCCGCTCACCGTGATCTCGGGCGGCAACGGCGTCGGCAAGAGCAACGTCTACCGAGCGCTCGAGCTCATGCACGCGGCCGCGCAAGGCCGCCTCGCGCGCTCGCTCGCGAACGAAGGCGGCATGCCCTCCGCTGCGTGGGCAGGCCCCGAAGAGGTGCGCACAGAAGCGGCCAAGCGTCGCGGCCAGCGCATCGAGCCGACCGTACGTCGCAAGCCCGTTCGCATCCGTCTCGGCATGCAGCTCGACGCAGGCTGCTTCGAGATGACGATCGGCCTGCCGCCGCCTGACGGAGACACGGCGTTCTCCGCGGACCCCGAGGTGAAGGAAGAGTGGCTGTGGAGCGCGCCTCCACGTCGCAAGAACAAGCCCTTCCTCACCCGCGACGGCGCGGCCGCGGTCGGGATCGACTCCGACGGTCGACAGCGCACCTACGCACCGCTCGACGCGAGCGAGAGCGTGCTCGGACAGCTCGACGAGCCGCAGCTCCTCGGCGACCTCTGGCACCTCCAGCGCACCCTCCGCGCGTTCCGCTTCTATCACGCGTTCCGCACCGATCCCGAGAGCCCGCTGCGGGTGCCACGCATCGGCACGCGCACGCCGATCCTCGCGTCGAACGGCGAGGACGTGGCCGCAGCCCTGCGCACGATCCTCGAGATCGGGGACGACGCGGCGCTGCGCGACGCCGTGAAGCAAGGTCTCGGCGCCGAGCTCGACGTCGAGGTGAGCGGCAACCACTTCGAGCTCGGTCTGCGTGTCCCTGGCCTCTTGCGACGCCTCGGTGCGCGCGAGCTCTCGGACGGTTCGCTCAAGTACCTCGCGCTGCTCGCCGCGCTGTTCTCCCCGAGGCCTGCGCCGCTGCTCGTCTTCAACGAGCCCGAGGCCTCGCTCCACCCCGACCTGCTCGTCCCGCTCGCAGAGGCGCTCGCGCTCGCCTCGCGTCGCTCGAGCGTGTGGGTCGTCTCGCACGCGAGGCCGCTGATCGCGGCGCTCGAGTCGAAGGCGAGCATCACGCGCATCGAGCTCCTGCGCGACGAAGACGGCGCGACACGCATCGAGAACCAGGGTCTCCTCGATCGCCCTCCATGGCCATGAAACACGGCGTCTCGTGCGAGATCGGCCGTCCGGGATCGAGCGCGCGCGCGTCTCGGCGTCGATGAGCAAGCTCGAGCAAGTCGCCCGCGACACGATCGCGATCTGTGAGCGCGGCCACTACACGGCGCCGTCGGGACGCGCGATCGATCTCCGAGCGGCGCTCGACGCCGCGATCGGGGGCACGCAGCTCTACACGCCGGAACGTCTCGCATGGCTCTCGACGCCGCCTAAGGGAAAGCGCCCGACGATCGAGGTGACGGACGAGACGACGCAGCTGGCGGCGCATCGGCTCGCTGCCTCTGGTGACGTCGTCCTCCTCAACTTCGCCTCCGGGCGCAATCCCGGCGGCGGGTTCCTCCGAGGAGCGAAGGCTCAAGAGGAGGATCTCGCGCGCTGCTCGGCCCTCTATCCCTGCTTGCTGACGCAGCGCCCTTACTACGACGCGAACCGCGCAGAGGAGTCGGTGCTCTACACCGATCACCTCATCCACTCACCGCGCGTCCCGTTCTTCCGCATCCACAGCCGTCACGCGCCGCTCGAGGAGCCGTTCGTCGCGAGCGTGATCACCGCGCCTGCGCCGAACGCTGGCCAAGCATTGCGGCGCAATCCGTCCTCACGGCCGGCGATCCGCGAGGCATTGATGGGTCGCGCGCGGCACGTCGTTCGCGTCGCGGCCGATCGTGGACACCGAACGCTCCTCCTCGGCGCATGGGGATGCGGTGTGTTCCAGAACGATCCGTCCGAGGTCGCCGAGGCCTTCGCGCTCGCGCTCGCGCTCGTCGACGTCGATCGGGTGGTGTTCGCGATCCCGCGTGGGGTCGAGCGCAACCACGAGGCCTTCGCGCGACGCTTCGCCCGCTAGAGAGGCGATCGCCTGCTACGGTCGCCGCCTCATGAGCCTTCGACGCATTGCCTCTGCCCCACTCTTCTTGCTCGCTGCCTGCGGCCCCTCCGCCGATCCGATCGATGCAGGCTCCGACGCTCCGCTCGCGCTCGATGCGCCCGAGGGCAGTGATGCGCCCGTGCCGCCCGTCGACGCGGGGCCTCAGCGCGTCGAGGTGTTCACAGCGCTCGGCGCAGGCAGCGAGGGCATCGCGATCGGGCACGACGCCGCCGGTGCCTCGCGCATCTTCCTCGCGCTCCGTGACGATCGCATCGTCTCGGTCGCGCCCGACGGAACCGTCAGCGACCTCGCCACGATCGACGCGCCCGTCGGCATCGCCTTCCGCGAGCCGGGCGAGATCATCGCGTGCGCTTCGGCCGACGGCGCGTCTGGCCTCTTCTCGATCACGCTCGATGGCACCGTCACGATGCTCACGAACGAGAGCCCCGATGGCCTCTTCGGCCTCACGAACTTCGTCGCGATCGCACCCGACGGATCGCTCGTCTTCACCGACAGCATGGCCAACCGCGTCTACCGCGCCGACGCCGACGGCACGAACGTCACGCAGATCACCGACGCCGTCACCTACCCCAACGGCCTCGCGTTCTCGCCCGATGGAACGCGCCTCTACATCGCCTCGTGGAGCACGACCACGCTCTACGTCGCGAGCTTCGAGGGAGGCAGCTACGGCACGCCGATGCCGATCGTCGAGGGCGTGGGGAGCGTCGACGGCATCGTGGCGCGCGGCGCGAGCGAGCTGGTGCTCATCACCTCGAGCACCGGCGGCCTCGTCGTGGACATCACGATGCCGACGGCTGATCCCGTGACGTACTTCGATCGCCGCGCGATCGCCGTGCCTGCGAACGCTGTCTTCGGCGACGAGACGTTCGGCGAGGACGAGCTCTTCGTCAGCGCGCTGGGCGCGCCCTCGCTCTTCGTCGTGCACCCCGAGTGACCACGCAAGAGGCGCCACGTGGTAGGTCACGCCGATGCGCTCTCTGCTCGGCGTGAACGTCCCCTACTTCTTCGGCAGCTACGCGCACGATCTCGCGAAGAACCCGCGCTTCCCCGACTGGCCGTGTGACTTCGACGCGATGCGCGTCTCGGGCCCGCTGCTCGAGGCGCGTGCGCTCGGTCTCGAGGCCGTTCGCATCTGGCTCTGCGAGGGCGCCGAGGGCATCGCGCTCGACGATCGTGGACGTGTGACGGGCGTACGACCCGATCTCAGCGAAGCGATCTCGGTGCTCGAAGAGGCCGCCGTGCGCGCGGGTGTGCGCATCTACTGGGGCCTCCTCGACGCGAACTCGGTGCACCGCGATCGCGACCCGACCACGCGCTCGATCCTCGAGGATCCCGATCAGAGCGCGCGCTTCGCCGAGCTCGTCGCGGGCGCGATCGCCAAACGGCTCGATCCGAAGATCGCCGTCGGCCTCGAGATCCTCAGCGAGCCCGAGACGCTCACCGAGGACTGCGCGGACGCGCGCCCCACGGGCGGCGAGCCGTCGATCGGCTGGGAAACGATCGGCCGCTTCCTCGCGCACACCAAGGGCGCGATCGAGGGCGCCAACGACGCGCTGATCGTGACCGCCGGCTCGATGCCCGTCTTCTTGCCGAAGCTCTTCGCGTGCGGCGCGGGCCTCGATGCTGTCGACGTGCACGTCTACCACGACGACGGAGGCCTCCCTTCGCGCGCGGATCTCGCGGGCTATGCGAACGACGCGCGCATCCTCGATCCGAGCTTCCCGCTCTTCGCGGGCGAGTGCGGCATCCCCAAGGACCCGGGGCCCAAGCACCCGCTCTCCCTCCTCAACTACCTCTCCAACGCCGATGCCTGTGGCTACCACGCGGCCTTCTTGTGGAAGCTCGAGGGCGATCTCGTCGAGCACGCGCCGAAGAAAATTCGGCGCGCCTGGACGCAGCTCGGCCACGACACCCGCACGCTGATCGATGCGAGGCAGCCATGAGCGAGACCGGGCCCCACTCCGAGACGACTTGGGATCGCCTGCTCCGCTGGGAGCGTTTTCATCGCACCTTCGAGCCGGTGGACTTCCGTCGATGGAAGCGCGCGAGCCAAGCCCATCTGCGCACGCTCTTTCCTGCGGAGGGGCTCCGTGTGCTCGACGCGACGGCGGGCCTCGGTGATCACAGCGTGAACCTCGCGGAGCTCGGCTTCGTGGTCACGGCGGGCGACGCGAGCCCCGTCGCGCGCGCAGCGACGATCGAGTCCGCGCGCGCGGCGAACGTGACGATCGAGGTCGCCGATCTGCGCTGGGAGACGGTGGGCACCGAGCGTCCGCTCGCGTACGACCTGGTGTTCCACGACGCGATCCACTGGATCGAGGCGCCCGACGCGATGCACGCAGCGCTGACGTCCTTGCGCACGACGCTTCGCCCCAAGGGCGCGCTCGTCTTCTTCTTCGCCGATCCGCGCGACCCGAACGAAGGCGCAGGCGAGCGCGTGCGTCAGTGGGACCTCGCGCACCTTCCGCGCATGGAGCGCCTCTGGCGTCATCCCTACGAGAGCGGCACCGTGACGCACGAGGTGCTTCGGATGCCCTCGGGCGACGCGATCGACGAGCGACACGTCTTCACGGTCGGCGGCGGCGACAGCACGAGCGAGCTCCAAGAGGCCACGCTCCGCCGCATCTACCGCTGGGACTTCTTCGCGATGAAGCGCGCCTGTGCGGACGCAGGCTTCACGAGCGTCGAGGGCCACCTCTTCGACAACGACAAGGGCCTCCCCACCGCGATGTGCCTCGCTCGCGTGTGATCGAGCCCGTCAGAGCGGCGGCAATCGAGCGCCGAGCTGCGCGAGGAGAGAACGCATCGGCGTCTGGAAGTCCTCGGAGCAGATCGACGAGAGCGACACCCCCGCACCGCGATCCGCGAGCCCCTGCGCGACGCGCACGATGCGGATCGGCGGGTACGCGACACCGTTGGTCGTGGAGCACGACGGCAGGAGGTTGGTCCCCTCCGGGTTGGGCCGCACGGCCATGTCGGGGTGCGCGAGGATGCGATCGAAGTCCGGGATCGCGACGCCGAGCGGAGGCTCGACCTCGGGCGGGATGCCCGCGATCGCAGCGAAGACGAGGTGCTCGGGGCGCGCGCGGAGACCGACGAAGCCGTCCACGTAGCGGCTGATCGGATAGACGACACCATCCTCGGGATCGCTGAACTCGCTGCATCGCAGGTTCAGCGGGACCCCCGCGAACCGGCTGTCCGTGCTCACGAAGAGCCCGTAGTCGCTCACGGAGCAGTCTTCCTCGTCGGTGACGAGGAGCACGGCGAGGATGGAGCTCGAGCGGAGGAACCCGGCGTTGTCGCGGTCGGCGTGACCTGCGAGCGCGTCCACATCGCCATCACCGTTCAGGAAGAGCGGCGGAACGTAGCCGGCCCCCGTCCAGGATTCGGCGTTGACTGGCGTGACCGCCTTCAAGCTCGCTTCGAGCTGCTGCTCGAACCCGCAGCCGCCGGTGCCGATGTTGGCGGCGCACCCGATCGTGGCCCCGAAGAGCGACGCACTTCCGCCCGCGGGCTCGAACTCGAAGACGTTCGAGGGGTACGTGGCCATGCACGGCGTCGACGTGAGGCGACTCCTCGCGCGCATGACGCCGTCGTCGCCCAGACCACGCGCGCAGGTGGGGATGCCCGAGTTCGGACCGGCGCCCATGTCGGGCGTGACCACCCCCACGTGGAGTGACCGAACGGGCTGAACATCGGGCACACCGTCGCGGTCCGTGTCGCCCGTCGCGAGCGCCTCGACGAGGAAAGGAAGCTCCTGAACCAGGATGACCTGCTCCTCCGACATCGAGTTCGAGTTGTCGACGAGGATCAAGAGATCGAGCTCGTCGCGCGGCTCGACGGGCTCGATCATTCCGGTGACCACACAGCGGCCCGTCGGATCGCAGCCCAGCCCCGCGGCACAGTCGGTGTCGGCACCGCACGGCGAAGCGACACCACCACTGCCGACCGCGGTGCACTCGAAGACTCCGTCGTCGTTCTGCGTGCACGCGCGCGGCATGCCGGAGATCGGCGCGCAGCCGATCGCGCGGTCACACGTGAGGCTCAGGATCGTGCGGCATGCGCC
This sequence comes from Deltaproteobacteria bacterium, assembly GCA_017303575.1. GTDB lineage: Bacteria > Myxococcota_A > Polyangia > Polyangiales > Sandaracinaceae > JAFLCL01. The sequence goes on along the minus strand of JAFLCL010000045.1, from coordinate 29,297 downwards.
CGCCGTGGTGTTGCAGCTCATCGACGCGCAGTGGTTGTCGGCAAAGCACGTCTCTCCATCGAGGCGACTGCCCTCGCCGAGACACGGCGCGATCGTGCGACCGTCGAACGCTGCGCAGAACGCGCCGTCGACACACGCATCCACGCCGTAGCTCGGGCAACACGGCTGCGTCACGAGCTGGACCGGGCCCACACCGCAGTCGCCCTCCGCACCACCGCAGCCGCTGATCCAAAGCCATGCAGCCGCCAGTGCCCACCCACCGCGATCGATGCTCATGCGGCGACGATACACGAGACCCGCCGCGACTCCGAAGCGTCGTCACCAGAGGCACGGAGAGCGAGCCAATGCAGAGAGGCCGCGTTCGCGAAACAGTCTCCGAGGCCGTGCGTCAGTCGGCGCACCGAAGCGGCAAGGCCTCGAGCGTGCTCGAGTCTCGGCTGCGCACGTAGAGCGCGCGATCGCCGCTCGGATCGACGACGAGGTTCCACGTGTCGGCGTGCTGATCCGACACGACGAGCGAGGGCGGCCCCAGCGGCACGCCCTCGGGGTCGAGGCTCTGCACGCGCACGCGCCACTGCGGCTCCTCGTCGAAGTGGCTCTCCTCCCACACGAGCAGCGCGCCGCCGTCGGGCGTGCTGCGAATCGTGAGGCCGTAGAGACCGCCCTCGGCAGGCACCGTGCGCGTCTCGCCGCGCGGGCGCCCTTCGCGATCGATCGGTCGCGCGCGCACGGGCTGGCCACCCGCCGCCGACGTCGTCCACGCCATCACCGCGCCGCGGCTCGTCTCCGCGATGTGCACGGGCACGCCGTCGTCGTCGAGCACGAGCTCGTCCGAGAGCGCGGCCCCGCGCGCGTCGAAGCGCTGGAGGTAGCCGGTGTAGCGGATCGTCATCGTGTCTTCGCTGAACTGATAGGCGAGGAACGAGCCGTCCTCGAACATCGTGCGCGACCACCACGTTCGCGGCGCAGGCGCCCGGAGCTCCGTGCGCGCCAACTCGCGTCCGTCGACATCGATGGTGCGCAGCGTGACGGGGCTACCGCCCGTGATCGCCGACGCCACGAACGAGAAGCCCTCGCCGCTCGCGGCGAGCGCGCGACATCCGACGTCGTGATCGATCTCGATCGGCGGCCCCACCTCGTGCCCCTCGCGATCGAGCGGCACGAACACACAGAGGCCCTCGCGCTCGGTGATCGCACCCACGCGCGCGCCGTTCACCGCGAGGCGAAGCCCCGACCAGCTCGTCGCGTCGCCGGTGATCGAAGGGTGCGACTCGATCGGCGCGATCGCGCGCCCCCGACGATCGAGCATGCGCGTGTGGTGGGTGACGTTGACACCGCGTGGTCGAGCCGTCGCGACGATCCAGCTGACCATCACCTCGCAGTCGAGCGAGAGCACCGACTCGAGGTTCACGTAGTCGCCGACGGCCGCGGGCGCGGAGATCGGCACGAAGTCGCCATCGGCCTCCCACGTCGCGCACGACGTCACGGTCGCGGGCTCGCAGACCGACGGCGCAGGCTCGCGCTCGTGGCTCAGGTAACAACCGAGCAGCGAGCACGCGGTCGACGCGACCACGATCGGGCGGAGTCTCACGCGACGAGCGTGCCTCATCCGCGCGCCCCGCGCGCCGTCGGCCCTCACGCCTGCGCTCTTCGCACGTATCCTCTCGGCATGACGCACGGCACGATCGTCTGCGGCGCATGGGGCGCGATGATCCTCGCTGGGATCGCGGCGTGTGGCGCCGAGTCACCGAGCGCTCCGATCAGCCCACCGAGCACTTCGACCCACCCACCGAGCAGCCCACCGGCGATCAGCACGACACCGCCTACCACGCCCGTGCCTCCGGCCACGAGCACGAGTGGCGCGTGCGTCGTGCATCAAGACGCGTTCCGCGTGGCGCTCGCGAGCGCGACGGGCACCTGCGCCACGAACGACGACTGCGGTTGCTACACCCCCGTGATCGCCGAGGCAGGCTGCGGCGGCATCACCGACGCCGCGACCGCCACGCGCCTCCGCGCGATCGAAGACGCCTGGCGCAGCGATGGCTGCCAGTGGCCCCACCAGTGCGGCCCATGGCGCTGCGAGCCCGTGTGCCGCGAGGGCCGCTGCGTGAACGCCGGGCAGATCGATCCGTCGACGCTCTGATCTGAGAGAGCGAGAAACCATCGTTTCTCGTTCTCGAGATGGCAGTACGGGGTTTGGGAGCAGCGCACCAACTCGCCCGCGCCGCGGACGACTGAGCGATCACGCGATCAGCGACTCGAGCTCGGGCAGTGCCTTCGCGAGCGGCAGCACGCGGATGCCATCGCACCAGCGTCTCGATCGTTGCGCCCTCGATCTCCTCGGCCGCATCGAGTGGCCCCCGCGGTCTCAGCGCTCGGTACACACCGCGAGCAGGCTCTCCTTCGAGACGACCCGTCGCCATCTTGTGCCAAAAAATGGCGGCGCCGGTGGCGAACAGCGGTCGAAGGGCGACTTCGGCCTGGTTGGATTCGCCGTCGTGTGGAACGCCGCGACTTGGCTCTCCGTGGCGCTCGTCGTCGCCCAGCTCGCGCGCGACGTAGGCGTTCTCGCTGTGATGTTGGTGCTCGGCGAGCTCTGCTTCGCAGCGCTCTTCGTGCTCCTCGGGTTCCCCGTGGCCTCGTTCCGTCTCTCGAACGCCTCGAGGAGAGCGAGGCGCGGTTCCTCGCTGCGCGCGTCCGAGAGCGGTACGCGCTCTCCGATGCGACTGGGCGCTACGTGCGCGGGCACTGACCGCCGGGGCTCCGTCGTGTGGGCACCCGTGTTCGTGCACGGCGGCGCTAAGCTCGCGGCCGCATGACGACTTCCGAGATCCGCTCCGACTACGTCGCTGGTCAATTCCTCGATCCCGAAGGGGAGCCGCTCGTCTCCGTGAACCCTGCGAAGGACGCGATCACCGTCGTCTCCGCGCGATGGTCGCCCTCGCGCGTCGAGCTCGCGGTGAGCGCCGCGAAGGCCGCGCAGCCTGCGTGGTCGCGCCTCTCGCTCGACGAGCGCTGGCAGCACCTCGTGCGCTTTCGTTCGGCGATCGAGGCGAAGAAGGAGCACCTCGCGGACGCGATCGTTCAAGAGATCGGCAAGCTCAGGAGCGAAGCGCGCATCGAGATCCAGACGCTGATCGGTCGCTTCGATCTCGTGCTCGCGCAGATCAAGAACGACCTGAAGGACGGCCAGCTCGCAGGCTTTCCCAACGAGGCGCTGCGCTGGCATCCGCACGGCGTCGTCGCCGTGATCGGACCCTTCAATTTCCCGCTCCACCTCTGCCACGCGCACGTCATCCCCGCGCTCCTCCTCGGCAACACCGTCGTGATGAAGCCGAGCGAGGTCGCGCCCCTGTGCGGCATTCGCTACGCCGAGGTCGCGCACGAGGCGGGGCTGCCGACGGGAGTGCTCAACGTCATCCACGGCAAGGCCCAGACGGGCGCCGCGATCGTGCAGCACGAGGACGTGCACGCGCTCGCGTTCACAGGCAGCTGGCCCGTGGGACGTCGCATCAGCGAAGCCGTGCTCGATCGGCCCGAGCTCCTCGTCGCGCTCGAGATGGGCGGCAAGAACACCGCGATCGTGTGCGAGGACGCGGACGTGCGTCAGGCCGCGCACGAGCTGATCGTCGGCAGCTACCTCACGACGGGTCAGCGCTGCACCTGCACCGATCGCGTGCTCGTTCATACCTCGCGCAGCAAGGAGCTGATCGACGCGCTGATCCCGCTCGTGAAGAGCCTGCGCTTCGGTGATCCCGACGATGTGAGCGCGTTCGCAGGACCGCTCGCGACCGAGGCGGGCCTCGTGAAGCTCGAGCGTGCGATGGCCGCGTGCGAGGCCGCGGGCGCCGATGCACCGGTGCCCGGCGCGCGTCTGCCCGGTGGCTTCTTCCGCACGGCGTCGTTCCATGTGCTGCCGCGCAACGTGCACGAGCTGCCTGGCTACACCGACGTCGAGCTCTTCGGTCCCGACCTCGGCATCGAGATCTTCGAGGACGACGACGAGGCGATCGCGACGGTGAACGCCTCGCCATACGGCTTCGCGAACAGCGTCTTCACGCCGAGCGATGGACGCTTCGATCGCTACTACCGCGAGACGCGCGTCGGCATCCTCAACCGCAACCGCTCGACGAACCAGGCCTCGCCGCGTCTGCCGTTCGGCGGCGCAGGGCGCAGCGGCAACTTCCGACCGGCGGGCAGCTTCGCGCCGCGCAACCTCGCGATCCCCGTGGCCGTGCAGTCGAACGCGCCCTACGCGCTGCCCGTGTTGCCTGCGCTGCGCGCGCACCTGCCGCCGCCCGATCTCGATCGTCTCGAGGCCGCGCACGCCGCCGAAGAGGCGTGTGAGGCGGCGCGCAGCGTGATCGATTCACCGCGGCCCGAGGGCCCGCACAAGCCCGCACCGAAGGGCGCGATCCGCCTGCCGCAGTCGACTGCGCTGCTCGAGCGCTTCCACGCAGCCGATCGCACTGTGCGCGAGAAGAAGCTGCCGGTCTTCGATCACCTCCGCAGCCGCGGCGGCTGGTACGTGTCGATCGACGATCAGCCGCTCTCGGTGCTCGACGCGATGAGCCAGACCGCCACGATGCCGTTCGGCTTCAACGACGACGCGCTCGTGAACGCGTACGTCGAGGGCACGTTCGGCGACACGCTCGTGCGTGCACATCCGATCACGCACGGCACCGGCAAGCAGCTCGCCGATCAATACGCCGAGGCGCTTCGCGCGCTGGTCCCTGGCCTCCCGACGGTGTGCTTCACGGCGTGTGGCGCGGAGGCGAACGAGAAGGCGTATGCGCTGTGTCGCCTGCAGAAGCCCGAGGCCACCAAGCTCCTCGCCTTCGACGGCAGCTTCCACGGCCGCACGCTGCTGTCGCTCTATGCCAGCCACTCGCCGAGCAAGCGCGTGCCCTTCGAGATCGCGGGCTACGAGGTCACGTTCGCACCCTACCCCACGTGGACGAGCCCCGATCCGATCGGACCGAGCGATCCCGAAGGCTGGCGCACGCTGCTCGGCGCGGGTGACGTCGAGGGCTTCCGCACGAAGTTCGCGGCGCACGAGGACCCGCTGATCCGCGCCGAGGCGAGCGCGCTGCTCTTCGTCGCCGAGCAGATCGCCTCGGGGACGTTCTTCGCGGTCGTGATCGAGCCGATGCAGAGCGAGGGCGGCGACCGCTACGCCACGCCGCGCTTCCATCGTGGTCTTCGTCTGCTCACGCGCGCGCTCCACACGTCGTTGATCATGGACGAGGTGCAGGCGGGCTTCGGCCTCGGGGGCAGCGTCGTCGACGGCGATCACGGCGGCTTCGCGTGGCACCGATCGTTCGGTCTCGTCGATCGCCACGGCGCGAGCGACACGCCCGACTGCGTGCTCTTCGCCAAGCGCGCGCAGGTCGGCGTGGTGATGAGCCGCTACGCGGATCCCGAGCCCACCCAGGCGTTCGCGGCCTCGCTCGTGCGCGGACGCCTGCATGCCTCGCTGCTCGCGGAGAGCGACGACGCGACACGCATGGAAGCGATCGTGAAGGCCGAGCTGCCCACGCTCTCGCAGCGCTGGTCGCACCTCGTCTCGAACCCCCGCGCGCGCGGCTTCGCGCTCGCGTTCGAGCTGCCCACGCCCACGCACCTCGCGCAGTACCTCGCGGGCCGCTTCTCGCGGGGCGCGATCGTGTTCGCGGCGGGCGATCGCACCGTCCGCTATCGCCTCCAGGCGCGCATGACCGAGCGCGATCTGCGCTTCCTCTTCGCCACCATCCACCAGAGCCTCGCGTGGCTCGAGGCGCACGGCTGGACGCACGGAACCGGCACGCCCGCGCCCGAGTGGGACGAGACGCCGATGCCGTCGGTCGCGGCGCCGCACGCGGGCACGCACGCAGCGCCGAAGCCCACGATCGATGCTGCGCGCGTGGTGATCCGCCGCGCCCGGCGCGACGAGAAGGCCACGATCCTCCCGCAGATCCTCGCGCTCGAAGAGCGTGTCTACGAGCCGGCGCGTCGCGACCCCGAGGCGCGCCTCGCGATGGGCTTCACGCACGCAGGTGGCGTCGGCATCGTCGCGTTCGAGCGAGACGAGCACGGCGTGGAGCACCTCATCGGATCGGCGATCGCCTGCCCGCTCGAGGACGTGAGCGAGATGCAGGGCCCCGATCGCGACCCGCACCGTGGTCAGAACGACAGCGCGTACACAGTCGCGCTCACGATCGACCCCCGCGCCAATGGCCTGCGTCTGAACGGGCTCGGGCTCGGGACGCGCCTGAAGGAGGCGCTCTTGCGCGAGACGCGCGAGGAGAAGAACGCGGACGGGACGCCGCGCTACCGCTGGATGGTCGGTCGCAACCGCGTAGGCCATGCCGATGCGATGAGCCGCATCAACGATCGTTTCGGCGCGTACACGGTGTTCCGCCTCGACAAGCAGTACGAGGGAGGCGTGGGCGTCGCGCGTTACTACCGACAGCCGCTGCGCGGGCTCGCGCCCGAGAGCCACGCGCCCGTGCGTGAGCTCGCCGAAGAGACCTCGCTCGACGTGTGCTCGAGCGTGGTGTCTCCGTTCGCGACGCCGCCGGCGTCGATCGTCGAGCTCGCGAGCCAGGGCGCGCTCGCAGGCCCCGCGGTGAACAAGCTCACGCTGGTGAACTACCTCACGCCTGCGGTCGTCCGCGCGACCGAGCACGTGGCCGCCGTCGTCCCCGATCTGCCGCACGTCTTCTGTACCTCGGGCCGTGACGAGACGTTCGACAAGTCGCTCCGCATGCTGCGCTGGCACCGCAAGGAAGGTCAGATCGCGATCGGCCTCGAGGGCGGCTACGTCGGTCACACCACGGCGGCCGCGCGCTCGCTCTCCGATCCGCGCACACACCGACAAGGCCCCGCACACTTCGCGTTCCCGCGTGTGCCGCACCCGGCGATCGTCGGCGTGGCACAGACGATCGAGTCGCTGCGCACCGTGATCGCGTCGGCCGGCGGTCCCTCGAAGGTGCTCGGCGTCTACGTCGAGATGATCGGCGAGCGCAGCGGGCTCGTGATCGAGCCTGCCTTCCTCGTCGCGCTGAACGCGCTCCGCGCCGAGACGAAGATCCCGATCGTGCTCGTCGAGACCGCGAGCGCGTACTTCAAGAGCGGCGCGGGCGCGTTCGCGAGCTCGGCGTTCACACGCGCGGGCTCGCTCGAGGGCGGAGGCAGCTTCGTCCCCGACCTCCTCACGTGGTTCACCGGCGGCCAGCACGGCTACGTGCACGTGAGCGCGCCGTACTTCGTGGCGACGCCGCTCACGTTCGTCTCCACGTGGGACGGCGACGAGCTGTCGATGATCCAAGCCCAGCACCAGCTCCGCGCGGCGCGAAAGGCAGACGTCGCCTCGCTCGCGACGAAGCTCGCCGATGCGCTGAGGCCCTTGGCGCAGAAGGGCTTCACGCTGCGAGGCCAGGGCCTTCATCGCGTGATCGACGCAGGCGATCAGGCCGATGCGCTCGTCGCCGAGCTCGCGAAGGCCGGCCTCCACACGGTCGCCCATGCGAACGGCTGCGTACCGATCACCCCTGCGATCGACCAGGTCGACTCGGTGATCGCGCGCCTCGCACACGTCTGACGGCACAGCACGCGCGCCTCACTTCGTAGCGCCTGGAGCCCGCGCAGCGCGGCGTGCGGCCTCGATGCGGGTGCTCGCGAGCGCGAGAGCTCCCACGATCCTTGGACTCTGCGTCTCGGCCGGGTCGGGCACGGCCGTTGCTGAACGATCGTTCGGTCTGACGAGAGGATGAACATGCACAACCCATCTTGGCCGTGGCCGACGCGCGTGAGCTCCTCGGGAGCCACTCCGTGGCTCGCCGCCCTCACGATGACGGCGTTCGGAATGCTGCTCGCAGCTGCTTGGCCCGCCCGCCCGCCGAGAGCGCGCAAGCGCACGAAGCGATCACTCCGCGCGCCCCTGCCTCGCGATGCGAGGCAGAACGAGACGTCGGACGACGACGGCGTCCGAACCGGCGAGTACCACGCCGCCGCCGCCTCGCTCTGGACGCCTGCGCCGATCCCCGAGCTGCCGCTCGAGGCGGAGCATCTCGTCGCAGACGCGCCTGGGACCTGGAACTACGACCGGCGACACGCACCGCGACCCGACGACGAGCGCATGCAACCCGGCGAATTCGAAGACGCAGTGTGATCGCGCTCCATCACCCACTCTCGGCGGCGATCGCCGAACGTCGAGGGCTCATGGTCTACCCTCACTCGGGATGGACACCCCGCGCACGGTCCGGGTGAACGAAGCGGGCAGTGAGGCGGCCAGCTACCGCGACGCCGTCGACGAACGACGTCGCGTGATCCACGTGCGGGGCTCCAGCCCGAAGCGCGCCTACGTGCTGCTCGGGATCGCGGCGCTCGTGTGGATCGGGGTCGTGCTCCACGTGCGGCTGAACGATCACCTCGAGAGCGGCTGGTTCGTGTTCGTGGGCCTGGCGTCCTTGGCTGTGCTCGTGCAGCTCGGTCCGCCAGCGCTGTGGCGCGCAGTGCAGCGTTCGCGCTTCGATCTCTCGCGGCGCGAGCTCGTGGTGCACACCGGCCTACTCGGTCGCCGCACGCGAGTCGAAGGCTGGGGCGTGCGCGAGCCCGTCGTGATCGAGCGGCTCGCACCGTGGGGCAAGCCCGTCGTGCGATTCGTGAGCTGGGATCTCTACGCCGAGCGCGACGACGGACGTCGCGTGCACCTCGCGACGCTCCACGACGAAGCGAGCGTCCGCTACGTCACGAACGCGCTTCGCGAGGGATACCGCGACGCCGAGCAGTCGGGCGCGCGCCATCCGTTCGCCGTTCGCTTCGGCCCCATGCCCGAGGGCGTGACGTGCGAGGGCGACCCCGACGACCTCACGAGCACGTGGCGCCTCGAGGCGCGCTGTCCTCGAGGCAGCCTCGTGACCGAGTGGATCGCCAGCCTCGGCATGGTGATCGGCGCCCTGGTCGGCACGATCTCGGTGATCGGCGCAGGCGCGGTGCTCATCGAGATCGCAACGCGGGGCCGTGCCATCGGCGTCGCGATCGCCATCGTGCCCGCGCTGTTCCTCGTCGCGATCGCGGTCGTCGTGGTGCGGGCGCTGCGGGATCAGCTGCGCCTCACGGTGCTTCGAAGCGCTGGGCGGGTCGTGCTCGAGCTCGCGCCCTCCGGCGTGGAGATCACCACGACGCCGTGGGCCGTTCGTCCTCTGCCGCCGCGCGAGCGTCGCGTGCCCAGCGCCGTGCGGCTCCGCGTCACCCCTCTCGATCGCGATCCGAACGAGGCGCGCATCCACGTGCGCCACGAGGGAGTCGAGCACCGTCTGCATGCGCCGATGCTCACCGACGACGCTCGCTACCTCGCGCGTGTCCTCGAGGGCTACGAGCCCGCGGAGCGCCGATCCGAGGGCGAGCGCTCGCCTCAGCCGCGCAGCGCGACGCGCTGACGCGCGGCGCAGTCGCGTGCGGGGCGTCTCGATCGAGCGGCGGTGTCATACTGCGGCTCGATGGAGGCGCCCCCGTCGATTCGTCTCGAGCAGAAGCCGAGCGCGCGCTTCCCTCGTTCGCCGCCCTCCGGCATCGTTCGCGCGTGAGCGACGCTCCTGCTTCTCGGCCGTCCCCCGCCGTCGCGATCGCAGGGCGGCTCGCGCTCGTGGGTGTGAGCTCGCTGCTCGCGCTCGGCGCGGCGGAGCTCGTGTACCGCGCACGCACAGCGAACGACGAGACGCCCGATGGCGACGACGGCGGCTGGCGCGATCGCTACCGCCACATGAACGAGACGATCTACCGGCGCTCCGCGATCGAGGGCCTCGTGTACGAGCCTACACCCAGCGCGAGCGTCGAGATGGAGTACGGCGCGGCGGCCTTCAATTCCGCGGGCATGCGCGACGACGAAGAGCACGCGCTCGTGCCCGACGCCTCGCGCACGCGCGTCGCGATGATCGGCGACTCGATCGTGTGGAGTGAGTTCATGGCGCATCACGACTCGCTGCCCGACCGCACCGAGGAGGCGCTCGGCCGCGATCGCTACGAGGTGCTGCCGTTCGGCGTGAGCGGCTACGACACGACGCAAGAAGCGATCTGGTACGAGCGCGCCGTGCGTCCGTTCGATCCCGCTGTCGTCGTCGTGGTGTGGTGCATGAACGACTTCGTGATCATGAGCGGCCCCTTCGAGCGCTTCGCCGAGGGACGCGATCGCGAAGAGAAGGACGCGCAGGACGCGTGGCTCGAGGAGGTCGCGCCCGTGCGTCGCGAGACGATCGACTGGGTGGCCCAGCAGCGTGAAGAGGCCGCGACGTTCCGCGTGCTCGCGCACGGCTATGGACTCTGGGAGCGCGCGCGCTTCGAGCGGAGCTACGTCGACGAGTACCTCCTCGCGTTCGGCGAAGAGACGCGACGCGATCGTGCAGCGCGCGCGATCGCCCGGATCGGAGGGGCGATTCGCGAGGACGAGGCGCGCGGCGTCTTCGTGATCTCGCCGGTGCTCGAGCACTGGGATCACTACCGCTGGCAGGCCCTGCACGACTTCGTGCGCGAAGAGGCCGAGCGCGCAGGCTTCACGGTGCTCGACCTCTACGAAGCGCTGCACACCGAGCACGATCCTGCGGACCTGCGATCAGGCAGCGACAACCTCCACTACGGGCGCACCGGCACGCGCGTCATCGCGGGCACGATCGCCGATGCGATCACGAGCCTCGACGCCTCGCCGAGTCCGTGACACCGCTCGGCGTCATGGGTCTCTTCGACTTCTTCAAGCCCGCACCGCAGGTGCTCCCCGAGCGGGTTCGCTCGATGGCGCAGTTCGAGGCCAAGGTGCTCGAGAGCGACGTGCCGGTGATCGTCGACGTGTGGAGCGCGACGTGCGCGCCCTGCAAGAAGCTCGAGCCGATCCTCGTCGACGTCGCGACGCGGCACGCGGGCAAGGTGCGTGTGGTGGAGATCGGCACGGCCGACGCGGAGCGCGAGCTACTGGCGGCGCTCGAGGTGCAGTCGACACCGACGCTGATCATGTACAAGGGCGGCGAAGAGCTCGGGCGTGTGTCGGGCCTTCGTCCCTCGAGCTGGTTCGATCAGATGATCGCCGCCGAGATGAGCTGACGTTCGTCGCGGCGGGCGTGCGCCCCTGCGAAGTGAACGAGCCCAGCGAGGAACGCCCCGAAGACGCAGATCGGCACGAGGAAGATCATCGCTTCCTCGAAGTCGTGACGGCTCGCTTGCCACGACCAGCACCCGAACAGGAGCAGCACGGCGGCGTGGTGGATCACGCCATGGATCGTGTTGCGGGTCGCCGAGCGGGCGACGCGATCGTGTCTGCGCACGAGGCGCGAGGCGACGCGCAGTGCCATCGAGGCGTGCACCACGCCCGAGACGACGACAGCGCCGAGGATCGGCACGAAGACGGCGCTGGCAGAGTCCTCGTGCGCCATCACGACGAGCAACGCGCCTGCGGCCGCGAAGAGGTAGGTGCACACGGACCACAGGGAGGTCACGGCCGCGACGGCGACCACGTCCCATCGGATGGCGACGACACCTTCGATCTCTCGCGGGGGCTCGCGGTAGTCGCCCTCGGTGCGCGACGGGGGCTCACGCCATCGCGCGGCATGGAGCATCAGCTGCGCGCCGAGCGCGCCGAGGATCAGGACCGAAGTCGTGATCGCGCCTACCACCACGGGTTCCATGCGCTTCCCTACAAAGCGCCGCGCGCGTGCCTTTCATCGGTGACACGTCCGTGACGGGCGCCGCGTGTACGATGACGCGTGCACGGATGACCACGCCGCGGCTACAGCACGCGCTCACCATCGGCACCTTCGTGTCGATGATCGTCGCGTGTCGAGGCGTGCCCGAGCGCGCCGACGCGGGACGACGCGACGCCGATCGGCGCGACGCAGCGAGCGAGCCGAGCGAGGACGATGCGTTCGTGTCGTTTCCGTTCGATGCGCCCGGCCTCGGCGATCTCGATGCACCGTTCGACACGGGGCCGGGCGAGACACCGTGCTTCGAAGACGTCGCGACCGAGATCGGCCTCGGCGATCCGTTCGGTCCCTACCGTCGTCCGCCCGAGTGCCGCTTCGACGATCCCGCGCACGACGGCCCCGGGGATCACTGCGACGCGGAGTGGGGCCTCGCAGGCGCGGCCGTGGGCGACGTGAACGGTGATGGGCACGACGATCTCTTCGTCACGCGCATCGATCGCGGGCCCTCGCTCTACGTGAACGACGGCACGGGCCGCTTCACCGACGAGGCCGCCGCACGCGGCCTCGCGATCACCGAGCCCACGGCCGCCGCTGCGTTCGGCGACGTGGACGCCGACGGCGATCTCGATCTCTACGTCGCGACGTTCGGAGGTCTGGCGCACCACCTCTTCCTCAACGAGGGCGCGAGCTTTCGTGACGTCGCCGTGGCGCGCGGTGCCGCGATCGCGTCGATGCGCCCGCTGCTCGGCTCGAGCGTGACGTTCGGCGACTACGACGGCGACGGCGATCTCGATCTCTTCGTCGGCGAGTGGCGCTTCCACACGGTGCACGACGGACCCTCGAACGCGCGCCTCCTCCGCAACCGCGGGCCCACGATGCCGGGCTACTTCGAGGACGTGACCCTCGCTGCAGGCGTGGCGATGGAGGACGCGTGGACCGGGGTCGCGATGCCGGGCGTCTACGTCTACGCCGTCGCGATGCTCGACCTCGACGACGACGGAAACGTCGATCTCGCGGTCAACGGCGACTTCCGCACCAGCCGTCTCTTCTTCGGGCGTGGCGATGGAACGTTCGTCGATGGCACGCGGGCCGCGGGCGTGGGCACCGAGACCAACGCGATGGGCGCGAGCTTCGCGGACCTCGATGACGACGGTGACCTCGACTGGCTCGTGACCTCGATCTGGATGGCGTTCGGCCCCGACTGGGGCAACCGCTTGTTCAGGAACGACGGCGCGCGCCGCTTCACCGAGATCACGCGCGAGGCGGGCGTGCTCGAGTCGGGCTGGGCGTGGGGCGCGGTCTTCTTCGATCACGACAACGATCGTGACTACGACCTCGCGATCGCGAACGGCTGGGACTTCGCGCCGCATGCGGACGACGCGATGCGCTTCTACCGGAACGAAGGGGCCCTGCGCTTCGTCGACGTGGCGAGCCGCGTGGGGATCGACGATCGCACCCAGACGCGAGGCGTCGTGGTCTTCGATCCCGACGACGACGGCGACCTCGATCTCTTCGTCGCGCGACAAGGCGCAACCCCGAGCCTCTTTCGCAACGCGTGCGGCGAGGGACACGCGTGGCTGCGCGTGCGTGTGCGCGGCGGGGACGGCGCGCTGGGCGAGGGCCTCGGCGCGCGGGTCACGGTCCGCGAGAGCGCGACCAGCGCGCCGCGCACGTTCGTGATCGGTCAGAGCACGCACTACCAAGGTCAGAGCGAGCGCATCGCCCACTTCGGTCTCGGCGATCACGCGGGCACGATCGCGGAGGTGCGCGTCGAGCTCCCCGATGGACGCAGCGTCACGCGCACGGACGTCGCGTCCCGTGAGGTGCTGGAGATCACGGTCCCGTGAGACTCGCGATCCTCCTCGGTCTCGCGATCGCATGCGCCTCCTGTGCGATGCAGCCGAGCGCCAGCGACGCGAACGAGGACGCGCGCGACGCGCCGTGGCTGGAGCTCGGGACGGGCCTCATGGCCTACGAGGCCTTGCCCGACGAGGACGCGACGCTCGAGCTCGTGCAGGGTCCGCAGGGCGGCTGGCACGTGCACCTCTCGCTCCGCGCGCACGACTTCGCGCCGACAGGCCTCACGTACGAGATCACGCGCGTGCGCGACGGCCGCGTGGTGTGCCTGCTCCCGCTCGGCGTGCGCGAGGGGACCTTCGTGCGTCGCGACGACGTCATCGAGCGCGTCGGCGACTTCGCGATCTTCGACGTGCACGATCCGGCCGAGGTGCTGGGCGAAGCGGTCGTCGTCCGCGCGACGCTCTACGACGCGAGCACGCGCTCGATCGAGGACGTGATCGACGCCCGAATCGTCGACGAAGTGGAGTGACTCACACCACGAGGCGAACGGTCGTGCGCTCGTCGGGCAGCGTCTGCCCACGCTCCTTGGCGCGCATCAGCTTCCAGATGTGCTTGCCCAGCACGTCGATCTCCGTCGACGTGAACGACTCGCCACCCAGGCGCCGGATGCGATCGGTCTGCTGCGCGAGGATGGTCGCGTCCTGGAGAAACACGCGCATCGCGAGCGGCTTCACCGCGGGCGCGATCAGCGCGCCGGGCGCGCGCGACTTGAAGCTCACGATCGCGTGCATGCGCGTGACGAAGTCGGACACCGGCGTCGCGACGCTGTCGGCGAGGAAGTGGTTCTCGGTGCCGATGCGGTACTCGACCTGCGCGATCGACGGCAGGATGAAGCGATCCCAGTGCTGCACCTCGCCGCCGCTCGGCGAGAGGATGCGCGCGACGAGACCGGGCGGACGCGGCTCGCCGATGTACTGCGCCTCCACGCGATCGTGCGTGCGGGTGACCTTCACCTCGAGCTCGATGCCGCGGCTGTCCGAGCGGAACAGACCCTTGTGGAGGAACGCCGTGTGCGGCACGTCGAGCGCGTTCTCGATCAGCGAGTACATGGAGCACTGCGCCTCGACGGTCTGGTGCACGGTCGTGTAGCCGGGCGCGTCGAAGTGCGCGAAGCGGTGCGGTCGCGAGCTCGGCAGCGCCCCGCCGATCGCGGGCGTCATGTAGACCCAGAGCCAGCCATCCTGCTCGAGGACGGGGAACGTCGTCGCGTTGCGCGCCTTTCGCTCGCGATCAGAGGGCGCGACGTCGCCGACGAGCGACGGGATCTTCCTGCACACACCGCCGCGATCGAAGCGCCACCCGTGGTACGGGCACTCGATCGTTCCATCGCTCTGCACCTTGCCGCCCGAGAGCGGCACGTTGCGGTGAGGGCAACGATCGAGCAGCGCGCCCGGCACGCCGTGCTCGTCGCGGAAGAAGACCAGCGGGAGGTCTTGGATCACGAGGCCGAGCGGCGCCTTTCGTAGCTCGCTCGACGCGCACGCGATGAACCACACGTCCTTGAGCTTCACCACGGACGCGCGGCCCTTCTTCTCGCGGCCGTCGGGGCCGGTGAGCGTGAGGATCGCGTGGCTCTCGAGGGCGCCCTCGTGCGTGGGGCCTTCGTATCCGGGGCCTTCCTGCGTGGGGGCTTCGAGCTCGTCGTTCGTGTTGCTCGACATGGGCGCGAAGCATACGCGCGCCGCGCGTGATCGCGAGCGCGGCGCTTGTCCCTTCGAGGAGCACGCGAGAGCATGCGCCCGTGAGCCCGACCGCATGAGACCGCCCGTGAGCCCGCCCGCATGAGACCGCCCGCATGAGCCTCCTCGCATGACGCAGAGCACCCGCATCGGGTTCCTGCCCAGCGGCCGCGTGCGCCCGCTGCTCTTCGATGCGTTCCCCGGCCTCGCGAGAGATCTCGCATTCACGCCGCTCGCGCACCTGCCGACGCCGATCGAGCCGATGACAGCGATCCCCTCGCTCGGATCGCGCGTGTGGATGAAGCGCGACGATCTTTGCTCACCGCTCTACGGCGGCAACAAGGTGCGCCGCTACGAGCTGGTGCTCGCCGACATCCGCGCGCGGGGAAAGACCCGCATCGTGACGGCGGGAGGCCTCGCCTCGACGCAGGCGATGGCCACCGCGCTCTACGGCCGCGAGCTCGGCTTCTCGGTGCGCATCGTGCTCTTCGATCAGCCGATCACCGCCTTCGCGAAGCACGCGATGCTCGTCGATGCCGACGCCGGCGCGGAGCTGATGTGGGGCGGCGGCTACGTGAGCACCGTCTTGCGCACGTGGCGCACGCTTCGCGCGGAGACGCACGAGAACGCGTTGATCCTGCCGGGCGCGGCGAACCCGCTCGCGAACCTCGGCTATGTGGATGCGATGCTCGAGCTCGCGCAGCAGGTCGAGGCCGGCGTGTGCCCGCGCCCCGATCGCATCGTCTTGCCGACGGGGAGCTCGGGCACGCTCGCCGCGCTCGCGCTCGGCGCTGCGCACCTCGGGTGGGACACGGTGATCCACGGCGTGCGCATCACCACGGCGTTCGCCGCGAACCGCCTGACGATCGGCGGCATCGTGCGCGCGACCGATCGGTTCCTCCACGCGCGCGATCCCGAGCGCTGGAAGCGACAGAGCCACCGCGTGAAGTACGTGCTCGATGGGAGCGCGCTCGGGCCCGGCTACGGACACCCGACCGACGAGTCGATCGCGGGCATCGAGGAGGTCCGCACGCTGACGGGCGAGCCCGGTGAGGTCACCTACAGCGGCAAGGCGATCGCCGCGCTCCATCGCATCGTGCGCGCGCACCCGAACGAGAACGTGCTCTTGTGGAACACGCTGTCGACACCGCGTCCCACGCCCGGCCCCGACGCGCGCAGCAAGGTGCCCCTCTCGCTCCAGTGGGTGCTCGATGCGCCCGAGGTCGCCTGAGAGAGCGAGAGAGAATCCCCGCTTCGAGTCGGGCCGCGGCGGAGGGGGGTCCGATGCTCAAACATCCTCGGCCTTCGGCCTGCGGAACTCGCCCTGGACCCCCCACCACCGCGTCCCTTCAGGTCGTGAATCGATTGTCTGAGCTCGCCGATCGGGCTCAGGGACTGACCTCGACGAAGAGGTGCGGCTCGGCGCCTTGGAGGATCAGCGTTCCGTCGCTCTGACGGATCGAGAACGGAAAGCCGCTGCCCGACGTGCAGCCCCCGCCGCCCGCGCTCGGCAGTGTGCCGCCGACAGCGTCGGTGCCGAAGACGAGCGCGTACCAGCCCGGCTCGAGCGCGACATCGGCGGGCGCATCGACGACGATCGCGCGCGCCGCGGCAGGCATGGAGAGGTCGATACGCGCGACGACGTCGGTGCCCGTGAGATCGGCCGCGTCGGGCGTGTCGCTCTCGCTCGAGAGCCGCACGATCGCACCGAAGAAGGTGCCCGCACGCTCGGGCGCGAGCTGGAGGCCCACGCGTCGGGCGCGCGTCGCGCTCGTGACCTGGAAGCGGAAGCCAGGCCAGAAGTTGGTCGAGAACACCATGCCTGCGCTCGCTTCGGGCGGGACGATCGGCGAGCACGCGAGCGTGCGCGAGGCCGCGAAGGCATCGAGGCCCGAAGGCGCATCGGGCGCGCGCGACGCGTCGATCGAGGGGGCATCGGAGCCCGCGTCCGTCGGAGGCCGCGACGCATCGGGGTTCAGGTCGGTGTCGGTGCGACCCGAGTCGGGCCCGTCGAACACATCGCTCGAGGGCGAGTCCATCGACGGCGCATCGTCGCTCTCCACGAACGCATCGCGCGGCGCGCGGCGCTCGTCGCAGGCGGCGAGGAAGAGAACGAGGAGAAGCGAAGGGGCGCGAGACATGGGGCACGATCGTAAGCGAGACCGAGCCCGCGACCCAACCAGCGGAGAGCGCTCATCGATCGGCACGGAAGCGCTGCGCGAGCTTGCCCTTCTGGAAGTGGGCGACGAGTAGATCGACGAAGACGCGCGTCTTCTGCGGCAGGTGCCTCTGGCTCGCGAAATAGGCGTAGACGGGGCCTGCATCCGCGTACCAGCGCGGAAGCACGCGCACGAGCGAGCCACGCTCGAGATCGAGCAGCACTTGGGACGTCGGCGCGAGCGCGATGCCGTGGCCGAGACGCGTCGTGGTGACGAGGCCGTCGACGTCGTTCGCGATCACTCGCGCGGGGGGATCGGCGACGACCTCGCGACCCTTGTCGTTCTTCATCGTCCAGGTGCGCAGCTTGCCCGTGCGTGACGTGCGGAACGCGACGATGTCGTGCGACTCGAGGTCCTCGATCGTCTTGGGCGCGGGGCGCTTCGCGAGGTAGCTCGGCGCAGCGACGGCGATGATGTGGATGCGCGCGAGCTCGCGCGCGACGAGGCCCGCCGAGAGCTCGTAGCCCGTGCCCACCGCGGCGTCGTAGCCCTCGGCGACGAGATCGACCTGACGGTTCTCGTAGCGCCAGTCCGGCGTGACGCGCGGACACGCGGCCAGGTACGGCGCGAGCACGGGCAACACGTAGTCGCGACCGAACGCGGGGCCGAGGCTGAGCTTGAACACACCGGTCGGCTCGCGGCGCGCGCTCGACGCGTTCTGCAAGGCCTGCTCGAGGGTGCCGAGGCCGCGCGAGGCATCGGCGAACAGCGCCTGACCGACGTCGGTGAGGCTCAGCTTGCGCGTGGTGCGATGAAAAAGGCGCACGCCCAGCGAGTCCTCGAGCTTCGCCACGCTCTTGCTCACCGCGGCGGGGGTTCGCGCCAACCCGCGCGCTGCCGCCGAGAAGCTACCTCGCTCGGCGCTGCGCACGAACGCCTCGAGAGAAGAGAGGGTCTCCATGCGATCGAGGCTCGCACCGCGCGGCGTCATCTTCAACCCAAGGTTGAAGGTGTTGCGACGCGTTCATTCCTACCGGGAACGAGTGGCCTGCCGCATCTTCAGGTCATCGGAACGACGCGACGCAGAGGGGCGGAGCCGAACCGAGACGGACGTGAGGAGGCGTAGGCCTCGAGAAAGAGAAGGACACCATGGCGACCCAGCTCATCCACGACGACACCTCGAACGCGGCCCCCGACACCATCGTCCTCATCCACGGCCTCTGGATGACCCCGCGCAGCTGGCAGGCGTGGGTGGCCTTCTACGAGGCGCGCGGCTACCGCGTGCTGACCCCCACCTACCCCGGCATGGAGGGCGAGGTCGAAGCGCTCCGGGAGGACGCGAGCCCGATCGCCGCGCTCAGCGTGCAGAAGGTCGTCGATCACCTCGACGCGTACGTCCGTGCGCTGCCGAGCCAGCCCATCCTCATCGGTCACTCGTTCGGCGGCACGCTCGTGCAGCTGCTCCTCGATCGAGGTCTCGGCGCGGCGGGCGTGGCGATCGACTCTGCCCCCGTGCGCGGCGTCTACCCGATCCCGTTCTCCCAGGTGCGCTCGACCTTCCCCGTGCTGCACAACCCGTGGAACGTGAGCCGCGCGGTGCCCTTCACCCACGAGCAGTTCCACTACGCGTTCACCAACACCCTGAGTGACGAGGAGAGCCGCGCGGCCTACGAGCGCTACGCGGTCGCTGCCCCGGGCCGCATCCTCTTCGAGGGCGCGAGCATCAACATCGACTGGAACACCGCCGCGCAGGTGGACTTCCGCAAGGCCGATCGTGCGCCGCTCTTCTTCATCGCGGGCGAGCACGATCACATCATGCCGCCGAGCGTGAACCTCGCGAACGCGCGTGCGTACGAGTCGGGCGTCGTGGCGTACCAGGAGATGCCGGGCCGCGACCACTACATCGTCGGCGAGAAGGGCTGGGAAGAGGTCGCTGGTCTCGCGCTCGGCTGGGCACGCGCGCCGGAGGCGATGGGCCTCGCCTGAGCTCCCGCGCCTCTGGCGCTGGCGCCGCGACGAACGCTGACAGGCTGGAGAGGGCGTCGTATGAAGGCGCTCTCTTCGGCCTGTTCGGCCACGTTGGAGGTCTCATGCACACGTTCCTGTCTCGCTCGGTCTTCGTGTCCTTCGTCGCGCTCGCGCTCACCGGCTGTGGTGCCTCCGCGACGAACTGTCCCGAGACCACGACGACCGCGGCGTCCGCGACGCTTCGCGAGCCGACGACGGCGCCCGAGTCGATCACTGTCACGATCGGTGGCCTCGAGGCGAACGACCGTGTTGCGAACGAGAGCGTGTTCGGCGGCTTCGGCTGCGACGGACAGAACCGCTCGCTCGCGGTGAGCTGGACGCCCGTCGAGGGCGCGCAGAGCTACGCGGTGGTGATCCACGATCCCGACGCGCCCACGGGCGTCGGCTTCTTCCACTGGGTCGTCCTCGACATCCCGACCAGCACGACCTCGCTCCCGCTCGGCGCGAGCGGAAGCGCGATGCCCACGGGTGCTGTGGAGGCGTACACGGACTTCGGCGCGACGGGCTACGGCGGCCCGTGCCCGCCTCCCGGTGATCCGCACCGCTACGAGGTCACGGTGTACGCCGTCGATCGCGCGACGCTCGATCTGCCGCCCGCGATCACCGGCGCGCTCGCGCGCTTCATGCTGCGCCAGCACTCGGTCGCGATCGGCCGCGCGACGGCGATCTACGGGCGCTGAGGCTCACTTGGCCCTCGCGCCACGTCGTCGAGACGTCATCGGTCCGCGAACACACAGACGGCGCGCTCGGTCATGCACGTCGCGCCGGTCGGACACCGCTCGTCCTCGTCGCACTCGGGGCCGAGCGCGTCCGTGAGCTCGCACGTCGCGCCGGCCCCGCGGTCGACGCATGCGTGGAGCGGCACACACCCTCGAGTCCATCGACGGTGCACGCGACCGCAGGGCTCACCGGGCAAGGCGAAATCCGCTGTGCAGCGCGGAGGATCGACGAGCGGGTTGCAGACCTGCGGCGTCGTGCAGTCGGTGGCGCAGCCAGCGCGACATCGCTCATCGGTGCCGCACACGAGGCCCGGCCCGCAGTAGCTGCTCGTGAGGTGCGCCAGCGAGAGCCCCACCTCCTGCGCGTCGAAATCGCACGGAGCGCCCACGCCGGGCAGCTCTCGACACACGCCGTCGGCGCACTGACGACCCCGCTCACACGTGTAGAAGGCGCCGAACGCCATGCCGCAGCGCTCGCCTTCGCCGCCTGGATCGGGCGTACAGCGAGACGGTTGGTGGAGGG
Source organism: Deltaproteobacteria bacterium (assembly GCA_017303575.1). GTDB lineage: Bacteria > Myxococcota_A > Polyangia > Polyangiales > Sandaracinaceae > JAFLCL01. Next base: position 8,660 of record JAFLCL010000045.1, on the reverse strand, counting down.
GATTGCAGCGAGTTCCGTCAGGGCAGGTGCCGCACGAGTTGCGCGCGTTCCATTGCTCCGTCTCGCTCTCGACGACGGCATTGCCGATCACGCCGCAGAACGAGCACACCGCCACCCCACCGCTGGCGGCCGCGCTGTCGCACGCGACGCCGATCGCGCCGAAGATGATCGCGAGGAGCGTGGCGCGTCGCAGGCTCTGGTTTGGTCGCGGCGCCACAGCCGGACGCTAGCACCGCGTGATGGCGATAGACTGAGAGAGCGAGAAAGAATCCCCCGCTTCGAGTCGGGCCGCGGCGGAGGGGGGTCCGATGCTCAAACATCCTCGGCCTTCGGCCTGCGGAACTCGCCCTGGACCCCCCACCACCGCGTCCCTTCAGGTCGTGAAACGATTGTTTCTCGGTCTCTGAGTTCCCCGCGCCTCCGGCGCTCGATGCGGGGGCCCGACCCCCGCACCCCCATCGGTCCTTCGTCGCTTCGCTCCTCCATCCCTCGCGCCTCAAAGGGGGCTTCGCCCCCGCCGGCTGGCTCCCCGAGAGAGGCGTCTCGAAACTTTCTCGGTCTCAGAGTTGTCTGGGTCGAGGGACCTCTGGCCCCTCGAGCTCCCCGTCGTTCGATCGTCGAAGACTCCTCCTCACTCCCGCTCCAGGGGTTTGCTGCGCAAACCCCGCCGCGAGGCGCCCCCCATCCCTCGACCGAAAGCGATTCTCTCTCGGTCCCTGAGCTCACGCCCGCGCGCTTCGCTCGACGCTTCGGCGGGGTCGTCGGCATCATGATGATGCTGCTCGGCTTCGTGATCGGAACGACGTTCACCTGGATCGCCGGCGTCAGCCGAGGGAGCCTGCGAGCCTCAAGAGGTCTGCGAACACGCCGCCCGCCGTGACCTCGGGGCCTGCGCCCGGGCCGCGCACGACGAGCGGCTGGCTCGCGTAGCGCTTGCTCGTGAACGCGATGACGTTGTCCGTTGCCGCGAGCCCCGCGAACGCGTGGGTGCGCGCGTAGGGAAGCAGGGCGACCTTCGCCTTGCCGTCGCTCGAGACGACGCCGACGTAGCGGAGCACGTTCCCCTCTGCGCGCGCGCGATCGAGACGCGCCGACATCTCGGCGTCGTGCGCGGGGAGCGCGTCGAGGAACGCGCTCGCCGACACGTCACGCAGCGCCGCGGGCACGAGGCTCTCGATCTCGACGTCTGCCAGCTCGATCGCGACGCCCATCTCCCGCGCGAGGATCACGAGCTTGCGCGCCACGTCCATGCCCGAGAGATCGTCGCGCGGATCGGGCTCGGTGTAGCCGAGCGCCTTCGCCTCTCTCACCACCTCGGAGAACGGACGCGTTCCGTCCCACACGTTGAACACGTAGCTGAGCGTGCCCGAGAGCACGCCCTCGACCTTGCTGACGCGATCGCCCGTGCGGACGAGATCGCGGAGCGTCGCGATCACGGGCAGGCCCGCGCCGACGGTCGCTTCGTAGAGCCACGAGACGCCGCGCGACTCGTGCGCGCGGAGCGATCGGTAGCGAGAGAGAGGACCCGCGCCCGCGCGCTTGTTGGGCGTGACGACGTGGAGGCCCATCGCGAGCCAGCCGTCGTAGTGCGAGGCGACCGTCTCGTTCGCGGTGGCGTCGATCATCACGGCGTGCGGCAGGTGTGGCGCGCGCACGTGCGCAGCGAGCGCGTCGAGATCGAGCGGCGTCGAGCTCGCCTCGAGCGCGATCAGCGCGCGGTCGGGGGAGAGGCCCGTCTCGCTCAGCACCATGCGCTTGCTGTCGGCGATCGCGCGCAGGCGCAGATCGAGGCGCAGCGTCTCGCGCAGGACGGGCGCTTGCTCCGCGAGCTGCGCGAGCAGGGCCGTGCCCACGAGGCCCGGACCGACGAGGCCCAACGAGATCACACGATCGCTGAGCACGAAGCCCGCGTGCACGGCGCGGAGGGCCCGCGTCGAGTCCGCGCGATCGACGACGGCCGAGATGTTCCGCTCGCTCGAGCCCTGCGCGATGGCGCGCACGCTCACGCCCGCCTTGGCGAGCGCAGAGAAGAACGTCGCCGCGACGCCGGGCGTGTGGGCCATCCGATCGCCGACCGCCGCGAGGATCGTCTGGCCCGGCACGAGCTCGACACGCTGGACGAGCCCCTCACCGATCTCCGGCGCGAAGGCGCGCGAGACGACGTCACGCGCGATGCCACCGTGCGACTCGGGCACGGCGACGCAGATCGAGTGCTCGCTCGAGCCCTGGGAGATGAGGACGACCGACACGCCCGCGCCACGCAGCGCACCGAACAGCCGCTCGGCCACGCCCGGCACGCCGATCATGCCGCTGCCCTCGAGGTTCACGAGCGCGATGCCATCGAACGTCGAGAAGCCCGCGACAGCGCGGCGCGCGAGACCCTCGAGGCGCGCGGGCGAAGCGATCAGGGAGCCGGGTCGGTCGGGCGCGAACGTGTTCTTGATCCGGATCGGGATCTGCCGCGCGATGGCAGGCTCCATCGTGCGCGGGTGGAGGACCTTCGCGCCGAAGTACGCGAGCTCGCAGGCTTCGTCGTAGCTCATCGCCTCGAGCACCACGGCCTCGGGCACGCGCCGCGGATCGGCCGAGAGCACGCCGTCGACGTCGGTCCAGATCACGATCTCGTCGGCGCCGAAGAGCGCACCGAAGATGCTCCCCGAGAAGTCCGAGCCGTTGCGCTTGAGCGTGGTCGGCACGCCCTCCCGCGTCGACGCGATGAAGCCGGTGATCACCACGAGCTCTTCGTCGTGCGCGGCGCGGAAGTCGTTCAGGCGCTTCTCGCTCAGCGCCCAGTCGATGCGGGGACCCGCCTCGCTGCTCGTGCTCACCACCAGCACCTCGCGCGCGTCGAGCCAGCACGCGCGGTGACCGGCGGCGACGAGGTGCGCCGCGAGCAGCTGGGCGGACCAGAGCTCGCCGTAGCCGGAGACGAGCTCCTCGGTGAGCTCGGAGGCGCCGCGGCCGAGCCACACCGCGCGGAGGACGTCCGCGAGATCGCGACCGTCGCGTGAGAAGACGTCCGCGAGGCGCGCCGCTTCTCCCTCCGGCAGGAGCTCACGCGCGGTGTCGCGGTGCCGCGCGATCAGCGACTCGAGCGCCGCGACGTAGGTGTCGTCGTGCGTGCGCGCGCGGAGCACGAGATCGAGGAGCGCATCGGTGACCTTGGACATCGCCGAGACCACGATCCCTTGCGTTCTCGGGCGATCCGCGCCCGTGACGATCGCAGCGACGTGGCGGTAGCGCTCGGCGCCGGCGACGCTGGTGCCGCCGAACTTGTGGACGATCACGGAGGAGGGAGAAGGCATGCGCGCGAGGCATACCGCGGATCGGCGAGCGATCGACGCACGTCGATCCCGCGACGCAGATCGGTGTGCGCGCGTAGGATGCCGAGGTGCACGCCGCTCGGCTCCACGTCGCGCTCCTCGCCGCATCGATCGCCCTCGTGGCGACGCCGATCGCCGCGCAGCGCGAGATCGCACCCGAGGCCGTGGTCGACGTGCACCTCGAGGCCCCGAGCGGGCCGGTCCACGTGGGGGATCCGATCGAGATCGTCGCGCACGTGACGCTACGCGGCGGCGCGCGCGGGCCCTGGATGCTCGCCCCGACGTCCGACGGCCCGGCGGTCGAGGTGGTGCGCGGACGCCTGCTCTCGATCGACGCCGACGTGCTCGAGCGTGGTGACGATCGGGTCGAGGCGCGTCTTCGGATCCCGGTGCTCGCGCGCGCGACCGGCACCACCGTGCTGCGTGCGCGCGTCGAGGCCTACGGCTGTCGCGACGGGCGGTGTCGCGCGATCGACGGTGAGGGTTCGCTCGTGCTCGAGGTCGAGCCCTGAACGATCAGAGCGTGCGCTTCACGAACTGGTCGAGGACGTGCACGAGCTCGGTGGGCCGCTCGTCGTGGATCGAGTGGCCCGTGTCCTTCCAGATCAAGGCGTGCCCGCGCGCGCCCATCTTCGGGCCGAGGTCGCGCACACGGTCGGCGATGTTGGTGTTCGCGAAGTTGTCGCCGGTGCCGGCCATCAGCAGCAGCTCGCCACCGACCAGGCCGTACCCAGGCACGTTCGTGCTCGAGCCGTTGCGCGCGATGACGCCGTCTTGGTGACTGAACTTCACCTGCTCGTGCGCCACGATCCAGTGCCACTTCCGGAAGCGCGCCGAGTACGTCTCGTGCCGCGCGAGCCAGCTCTCCGCGAGCGCACGTGGCTTGTCGGGCCAGCCGCGGCGGTACCACTGCTCGGCCTGCCGGATCACCACGACCCAGATGTGATCGACGTTCATCCAGCGGTTGAGGTGATCGCGGCGTCGATCCTCGGACTCGCCCTCGTAGCTGCGCTTGTGCGGCTCGCCCGCGGCGACGGCGGGCTGATCCCAGAGGCATGCGGGTGACCAAGACGCGACGCGCTCGAGCCACGTGAGTCGCGGATCGACCCACGCGTGACGCTGCGGCTGATCCCACGGCGCGATCGCAGACAGCAAGAGACCGAGGTTGCCTCCGAGGCTGCCTCCTGCGACGAGGTCGATGCGCGGCGGCAGATCGTGCTGCGCGAACACCGTGGTGACGAAGCGGTGGATCGTCTCGATCAAGAAGCGCAGCGTGTAGAGCGACGAGTGCTTGTCGGTGCTGCGCGGCTCTCTCGCGAAGGGCAGCGGGACCTCGCGGAGCGGCTCCTCCGCGAAGAGCACGTGCTTGTGATCGAGCTGACCCGAGTAGCCGTTCGTCGGGAGATCGAGCGCGAGCACCACGTAGCCGCGATCGACCAGGCGCGCGGTGACGAGCTCGACCTCCTCGAGCCGCGAGCTGTGCCCGTGCAGGAGCAGCACGTTCTTGCTCGTGTGCGTCGGCACGCCCGCGAGCACGTAGCGGAGCGGCACGTCGAGGCCCCACACCCGCAGCGTGATGTCTCGCTGCGGCTGATCGGTGACCGACACGTTCACGGGACGGAGCGGCAGATCGTCTTCGCCCGAGACGGCGATCCAGCCGAGGCCCGCGCGGAGCGGCGCGCGCTCCTTCTCGCCCAGCTGCAGGTAGGACGTGACACGCTTCATGCGATCGAGCGTGCGCCTCACGTCGGCGAGGGACGGCGTGGGCAGCGCAGAGCGCCCCTCCATCGCGCGCCGCGCCTTGGTCTCCGGCAGGATCGCTGCCCCGAGCGCGGCGTGCTCGAGCCTCGCCCACTCGATGGGATCGGTCACATGCTGCACGCCGAGGCTGCGCAGCGAGTCGCGCCCCGTGACGCAGAGGTCTGCGAGCGCGTCACCGAAGCGTGTCTCCGAGAGCGCGTGGTGCGCGGCGGCGGTGGCGATGCGGGACCCGATCGACTCGAGCCCTCCGAGCTCGCCGCGGATCGTCTCTCTGAAGTACGCGTGCAGTCGTCCCGATTCGTAGTGCGGGATCGAGATCGTGCCCTCGTCGTAGGTGACGAATTCGTTGGCGTGTCGCGTGGAAGCGACGAGCCAGCTCGGGCCCTTCTCGGGCATCGAGGTGTGCGACGGCTCCGCCGCCGTCGGCGTGTGGTTGCGGAGCGAGAGGAACGGCATGCAGCCTCGATCTAGGAACGATGTCGACGACGCCACTCGGCGGGCGTCGCATCCGTGTGCTGACGAAACAGGAGCGTGAGCGCGCGCTCCGAGACACCGATGGCGCTGGCGACCGCAGAGAGCTTGTCGTCGGTCGTGCGGAGCAGCGTCTTGGCGCGCCCCAGCCGCGCGGCGACGAGCTCGGCGTGGAACGAGGTCCCGTGGCGCGTGAGCAAGCGCTGGAGCGAGCGGGGCGAGGTGGCGAGCGCGCGACTGACCTCGTTCACGCCCACGTCTTGTCGCGTCGTGAGCAGCTCACGAAGTCGTCGGAGCGCACCGGGCTCGTCGCGGAGGCGCGCCGAGATCGTCTCCACCTCCGCGCACAGCGGCACGCCCTCTTCGCCCGCCACCTCGCGGAACGCCTGCAGCGGCTCGTGGTGGAGGCGGTAGGGGAGCGTCCACTTCGCGACGGGCAAGAGGCCGGTGAGGAGGAACCCGATCGGTCCCTCACGGATCACGTTCGCCTGGAGCACGAGGTGCTTCGCGAGATCCTCACGCTTGCCGACGACCCACGCGAAGAGCCGCGCGAGCGCGATGGGATCGACGCGATCGACGCCGCGCGTGTCGAGCACGATCGCGAAACGATCCGCCATCTGTCGCGGGTACTCGTCGAAGATGCGCAGGATCGCGTCCGTCTCGGCCACCGACTGCTCGCCCCAGAGCACCGCGCCGCACAGCGTGGGCGAGGCACACCACACGAACGACGTGCCCACGATCGTGAAGCGTCCGGCCGTCGCTCCGAGGAACTCGCTGTACGGCGTCTCCAGCATCGACCTGCCCGACGAGGGTGAATGTTACCGCAAGGCGACATCCTCTCAGGCGCCTCTTTTCGCGCGACTGGCGCAACCTTGCGGTGCGACGCCTGTAGAGTGCGGGAGAGAGGCGTCCATGCAGGAGCGGAGCGGCGCGCACAGTGGGCTCGCCAAGACTCGACCCGGCCGCACCCCCGCGTGGGTGCTCGTCGTGCTCGTCGTGCTCGTCGCGCCGTCCGCACGGGCGCAGACGGTGGGCGAGGTGCTCACGCGCGGCACCTGTGATCGGCCGAGCGACATCATGCCGCTCGCGCGGCAGGTCGCCGAGACCCACCTGTGCCGCTACCCCGGCGAGCTCGCGTCCTGGTCGCACCTCGGCCACGTGCGCGTCAACTCCTACTACGCGTCCACGGTCATTCCACTCGCGACGCCCGGCGCGGTCGCAGCGCTCGGACGCGTGGGGGCGACGCTGAGCGTGAACTCCGGCTTCCGCAGCGTCGTGCAGCAGTACGTGATGGGTCATCGCGCCGGTTGCCTCACGGGTCTCGCCCCACCACCGGGAGGCACGCACGCGAACGGCTGCGCCGTCGATCTCTACAATTGGGGGGATGTGATCGGCGCCATGCAGCGCGCGGGGTTCCGGCACTGGGGCTCGAGCGATCGCGTCCACTTCGGCCTCGTCGGATGCCCCGGTGAGCGCGGCACCCCCGACGTGGTCTCGCGTCACGACGTCGAGGCCTTTCAGATCCTGTGGAACGCCAACCACCCCCGCGATCGCATCCCGGTGAACGGCGCGTGGGACGGCACCACGCAGGATCGGATGAACCGCAGTCCGATCGGGGGCTTCGCGCGAAACGGCTGTGCCGAAGATCGCGACGGCGATGGCTCGCCGGAGGGCGAGGACTGCGACGACGCCGATCCGCTGCAGTGGCCGGGCGCGCCCGAGCTGTGCGACGCACGCGACAACGACTGTGACCCCGCGATCGACGAGGACGTCGCGCGCGACTGCGGCTCGGACGTAGGCGAGTGTCGCATCGGCCGACAGACGTGCAGCGTGGGTGTGTGGAGCGTCTGCGCGGGCGAGATCCCCCCCGCCGACGAGACGTGCGACACGCTCGACAACGACTGCGACGGCGAGGACGACGAGGAGCGCATCTGCGAGCACGAGGACGCGTCGCTCGCGCGAGCCGCCTTCGCGCGAGAGAGCACCGACCTCGACGGCGACGGACGCGCGGACGCGTGCGTCTGGAGCGATGCGCGCATCGAGTGTCTGCTCGCCGCCTCGTTCGGCTTCGATCGACGCATCGCAGGCCCGCACGTCGAGGCACGACATGCGCTCCGCAGCTCCGACATCGACGGCGACGGACGTGATGATCTCCTCGTGGGCGAGGGCCCGCGCCTCTCCGCGTGGCTCTCGCGGGGTCAGTCCTTCGAGCGCGCTGCCGTGCCGCTCGCGCTCGGCGTTCCCTCGCCCGGCGCGCGCGAGCTGGAGCTCTGGCTCGCGGACGTCGATGGCGACGGACGCGCCGATCCCTGCTCGCGCGACGTCGATGGTCTGCGCTGCGGGGCGAGCGCGAGCGCACGCGTCGTCTCGCTCTCGGCGCTCTCGGACGTCCGCGGCTTCGAGGACGTCTCGGCGCACGGCTCGATCCGCTTCGGCGACGTGGACGGCGACGGACGTGACGACGTGTGCGCGCGCGTGGAAGGGCGCCTCGCGTGCTGGCTCACGATCGTCGAGCGGCCCACGCGCATCGAAGGGCCGCGCTGGGATCCCGCGGACGGCTGGGACGAGCTCGGACGGCTCGGAACGTGGCGCTTGGTGGACCTCGACGGCGACGGACGCGACGACGCGTGCGCACGCGGTCCCGACGGCTTCGCGTGCTGGCGGAGCGAGGGCGCTGCCTTCGGCGACGTCGTGCGCGGGCCGCGCCTCGAGGACCTCGACGCGCGCTCGGGCTACGCGACGCTGCGCATGGCGGACGTGGACGGAGACGGCACGGCCGACGTGTGCGCGCGCTCGGAGCAGAGCCTTCGATGCTGGCTCTTCACAGGCCCTGGCTTCGAACGCGAGGTCCGCGGCCCGGCGCTCCCGAGCGACGAGGGTTGGTCCGACGTGCGTCAGTACGAGTCGCTTCGTCTCGCCGACGTGAGCGGTGACGGACGCGCCGACGCTTGCGCGCGCGTCGACGAGGAGCTCGTGTGCTGGATCGCGAGCAGGGAGGGCTTCACGCAGCGCTGGGAGCTCGATGCGCGAGGCACGGCCGGGCTCGCGCTCGGGGGCGCGGGCGGCCGACGGATGGCGCTTCGCGGCACGAGCGGGTGTGCGACG
>JAFLCL010000449.1 GCA_017303575.1 Deltaproteobacteria bacterium | reverse complement strand
CCCGCTCCCCAGCGTGCTCGCGCGCTCGGTCAGCGTCGTGATCGCGGTGTCGTAGGTGGGGCGCACCGTCGCGTCGAGCTCGCCGCGTGCCCAGCGGTCTGCGTCCGCCGCAGCGCTCGCCGTCTCGAGGTTCGAGACGCGGGCCACACGCTCGGCGAGCGTGGCGAGCGCCGCTGCGTCGTCGAGTCGCTCCGCCGCGTCGAGCTCGGCTTGGTACGCGTGGGTGCGCTGAGGCGAGAGCACCTGCGCCTGACGCGAGATCTCGAGCGCGCGTCGGAGGCGCGGCTCCTCTCGCAGCGCGGCCATCACCGCGTCGCGCTGCGAGCCCGAGAGCAGCCAGTCCACGAGCTCGGCCGCAGAGCTCGCGTCCAGGCGCAGATCGCGCGTGTGCACGAAGCCGTCGAGCACCGCGACGTGGCCTGCGTACGCGAGGATCTCCGCGAGGTTGGCGGCCGTGATGCCGCTCTCGGGCGCGCGACGGAGCGCCTGCTCCATGAGCTCCACGGCGCGCGCGAGGTGCGCTGCGTTGCCGGAGCACTCGTAGCGCTGCTCGAACGCGATCGCGGCGTTGTTCAGCGCGGCCTGATCGTGCGAGGAGAGCGCGAGGAAGCGATCGGCGACCTGTCCGAAGAGGCGATCGGCCTGCCTGAGATCTCCGTCGCGTGCCGTGCGTCGCGCGCGCGCCTGGAGCAGGTTGATCTGCACGAACTCGTTGCTCTGATCGGCGCGTGAGAGCCAGAGCTCTTCGTCCTCGAGCGTGCTCGCGAGCAACGACATCAGCATCGCTGCGGTCTGCGCCTGCGGGGCCACGCCAGCGTCGTAGAGCCGCTGCGCGATCTCGGTCGCCTGGCGCTGGAGGCCGAGGTCTCGATACGTGTACGCGGCCTCGAGGTCGAGCGCGGGCTGGCCCATCGCGAGCACCTGGCCGATCTCGGCGTCGCCCTCCGCGGTGCGACCGAGCCGGTGATAGACCTGCCCGAGGCCGAGGTGGAAGCTCGGCAGGCCCTCGGCCTGATCCCGGATCGCGAGGAACAAGCGCTCGGCCTCGCGGAGGTGGTGATCGCGCGCCTCTCCGGTCGTGTCGTTGCCGAGGCGCAGCTCGAGCATCGCGAGCTGGAGCACACCGCCGACGACGTCCGAGCTCGCGTCGAGCGTCGCGCGCAGCGAGGCGAGGTTCGAGTCGTTGGTGAGCTGCGCGAGGAACCAGCCCTGCACGATCTGCTGGCCTTGCGCGTCGTCGATCACGCCGCGCAGCTGGTTCTCGAGCTCCATCGGCGGGTAGGGCGAGCGCACCTGCGCCTCGAGCTCCGTGGTCCGTGCGTCGAACGCGCGGTGGTACGCGCGCTGGGCGCTCTGGAACGCAGGCAGGCGCGCCTCGACGTGGTGCGAGAGCAGCGCGACGGCGTCCTCGACGTTGCCTTCGTCGGCGAGGAGGCTCGCGCGCGCCACCTGCGCCGCGCCGCACAAGCGTCCCGAGCTTCCCAGCGGATCGAGCAGCGCGTGCGCGCCCGCGAGGTCGCCGCTCTGTCGCTTGCTCTGCGCGAGCGCCGCGATCGACTCCTGATCGCCGGGGTAGCTGTCGAGCACGGCGTTCAGCGCTGCGGGCTCGCCCGACTCGAGCGCCAGCCGACGCCCCTCGTCCGCGTCCATGGTGCGCGCTGCGTCCATCGCGATCGCGATCGAGTCTCGTGGCTCGCTGCCCGCGCTCGTCGCCGCGAGGTAGCGGCTCACCGGCGTCTCCACCTCGAGCAAGAGCGAGCGCGCGCTCGAGAGCTCCGCGAGCGTCGCGCCCACACGCTCCATCGAGGCGGCATCGCCCGCCGCCGACCAGTGTTCGATCGCCTCGAGCGGCCACTCCGTGGCGAGCTGCTCGCCGAGCACGCGATGAAGCGTGGCGCGACGCTCCGCCAGCTCGGGCGAGCTCGCGTAGCTCGGTGTGCGCGTCGACCCGTAGAGCAACGAGTCGACGTCCGATCGGGGCGCGTCGGTGGCGCTGAGCGCGTCGAGCACCCGCATCGACGCGAGCGCGTCCTCGTGGCTCGCGAGGCCCACGTCGCTCTGCCAGCCGAGCACGCGCTCGAGCACCATCGCCTCCTGCGGGGCGCCATGCGCGAGCTCGGGCAGCGCGCGATGACGCGCGAGCGCGGTCTCCACCTCACCGATGCGCGCACGCGTCATCGGGCTCGGCACCGTGTCGAGCACGAGGCGTGTGAGCTCGGTGCCCGTCGTCTCTCTCGCGCTGCCCTCGAGCGCGTAGCCGCGATCCTGCGCGAGCCGCTCCCACGCCGCGAGCGCCTGATCGGGCGCCATCGATCGCGTGCTCTCCTGCGTCGCGGCGAACTCGTTCGCGGCGAGGCGATGCGGATCGTCGAGGTAGGCGATCGTGAGGTTCGAGACGATGCCCAGGCCCACGAGCGCAGCGACCACCCAGCGGTAGCCGCGCGCGAACGCGCTGACCGGCTCCTTCGCCATGAACTGGTAGCTGCCGTTGCCGTTGTCCATCACGCGGTAGGCGCTGATGGGCCACACGGGGATGAAGAGCAGCGCCACGCAGTAGGTCGTCACGTACGAGCCGTCGCTCCGCCGATCGCGCTCGCCATAGATGCTCGCGCCGCAGCCGTTGATGCGGAACAGCGGCGGCACGCCCGTGAGCGGTCGCGCGCCGTTCAGCTGCTTGGCGATCGCGGCCTTGATCGTCGGGTGGCTGGCCTTGCCCTTGGCCGCGCGGAGCACGCGATCGCCGTCCTCCCACTGCTGATGGCGCTGGAGGTAGCGCGCGCGCATCAGCTCGACCCACGCCGGCGCGTCGGCCATCGCGCCCTCGATCTCGGCCTTCATGTTCATGCCGTCGGGCGCGGCAGTGGGCGCGAAGCGCGCGATCTGGAGGAGCAGTCGCTGCGCGTCGTCGGTGCGCTTGCTGGCCCAGAGCAGCGACGCGACCTCGGCGCCGATCCACGCCACGTTTGCGCTCACCTTGAGCCGCAGATCGCTGCCGGTGGGCATCGCGGCGAGCGCTGCGTCGATCGCGGGCAGCACCTCGCCCTTGTAGAGGCCGTGGGCCGCATCGAGCTGTCCACGGGCGCGCGACCAGTCGTCGCGCGTCGGGTCGGGCTCCATGTCGGCGGCATCGAGCACCGGCGTGATCTCGCGCAGCGCATCGGCGATCTGCGCCAGCGGCTCCTTGCGCGGCTTGGGCTCGTTCACGGGCGCTGGCGGCGGATCGCCACCGAGCGGCGCCCCTCCGAACGATGACAGCGGCTCGGGCGCCGAGACGGGCGAAGGGTTCTCGCTGCTCTCCACGGTCTCCTCCGGTCGGGAACGCGGAGGATACGGGAAGAGGAGAGCAATCTCCCTTGCTCACCCCAGGCGCGCGCCCTATTTCCCCGACCATGTCGAAGCAGCACCTCCTCCTCGCGCTCGGTCTCGGTGTCGTGTCGGCCGCCGGCCTCGTCGCCTGTGGCGAGGACGAGGCCCCGGCGACCAGCACCGAGGCACCCACGCCGCCCGCGCCGACGGCGCCGCCCATCGAGCCGCTGCCCACGCCCGAAGTCGCCATGAACAAGGTGCTGCTCGGGCGCCGTCTCTTCCACGACACGCGCCTCTCGGGCGATGGGACGCTCTCGTGCGCGACGTGCCACTCGCTCGACGCCGGCGGCGCGGAGCATCGCCCGTTCTCGGTCGGCATCCGCACGCAGAACGGGCCGATCAACGCGCCCACGGTGCTCAACTCCGCGCACAACTTCGTGCAGTTCTGGGATGGCCGCGCCGCGACGCTCGAGGAGCAAGCCGCCGGCCCGGTCGCGAACCCCATCGAGATGGGCGGCAGCTGGGACACCATCGTCGCCGCGCTCGCGCAGAACCCCACGGATCAGACCGAGTTCGGCGCCATCTACTCGGATGGTGTCACGCAGGCGAACATCACCGACGCCATCGCCGAGTACGAGCGCTACCTCGCCACGCCCTCGCGCTTCGATGCGTTCCTCCGCGGCGACGAGAGCCAGCTGAACGAGCAAGAACAGCGCGGCTGGGCGACGTTCCAGTCCTCGGGCTGCACGGCGTGTCACCGCGGCGTGAACGTCGGCGGCGGCATGTACCAGCGCATGGGCCTCGTGCGGAATTACTTCGAGCTCCGCGGCACGCCGCTCACCGAGGCCGACAACGGCCGCTTCAACGTCACGCACCAAGAGAGTGATCGTCACTTCTTCAAGGTGCCGACGCTGCGCAACGTCGAGCTCACGGCGCCCTACTTCCACGATGGCTCGCAGGCCGAGCTCGCGGGCGCTGTGCGCATCATGGGTCAGGTGCAGCTCGGTCGTGATCTGACCGACGCGCAGGTGAACGACATCGTCGCGTTCCTCCACACGCTCACCGGCGAGCTGCCCGCCGAGGCGCGCATGCCCTCGGCCGCGACGGTCGCCGAGCCGAGCACCGCGGCGACGGGT
>JAFLCL010000448.1 GCA_017303575.1 Deltaproteobacteria bacterium | reverse complement strand
GCATCCGTCGAGACGATCCGTGCAACCAACGTACTCAACTCCGGCTTGCCCGGCACGATAGCGGCCTGACCGTCGTGCGGCTTGACCGCGTCGTCGCGAAGATCCAGCCGCAGGTCGGCTTCGCGGCAGGCGCTGCCGCAGTGGCGTCCTTGCGCGGACGGCCAGGACCACGCTTCACGGGCGCTGCCGCCGTGGCGTCCTTGCGCGGACGTCCGGGGCCGCGCTTGACCGGCGCTGCGGACTGACCACCACCCAGGGCCACCTGGACGGCCTCGAGCGCCGCAGAGCGGACGAGCTTCTCGAGGTCGGCAACGAAGTCCTTCACACGTGCGTCGATGGCGTCGCGGCTGCTCATGGGTTCACTCTCTCTTGGCTAGGCGTCGTGAGTCTGCGGCCCGACGACCGAAGCCGCGGGACGGATGCGCCAGAGGGCGCGTGTTTCCGAGCCGCCAGTAGCGCGAGACGCCCAGGAGGGACGTCGCACGCCCCAGTCGTCTCGATATCGCGCGATTAACCCGCTGCTCTCCAGCTTGTCAATCGGGGGTCAGGCCAATTCGGCATCTCGCGATGTGAGAGTGCCAGTCGGGCGCGGGTGGACCGACGTGCCCTCGAACGTCACGTTGAGGCCCATGCCCGAGGTGTTCTCCAACGGAATCACGCTTCACTACGACGAGCGAGGCGACCGCGAGGCGCCGCCCGTGGTGCTGATCATGGGCCTCTCGCTCCAGATGATCGCGTGGCCGGAGGCGTTCTGCGACGATCTCGCCAAGCGTGGATTTCGGGTGATCCGATTCGACAACCGAGACATCGGCCTCTCCACCAAGCTCCACGCCGCTCCCTCGCCGACCGTGGCGGACTTCGCCGCCTTGTTCCTCGCGAAGAAGCAAATCCCGGAGGCGCGTGTGCCCTACCGCATCTCCGACATGGCCGACGACGTGCTCGGGCTCTTCGACGCGCTGGGCCTCGCCAGCGCGCACGTCGTGGGCCTCTCCATGGGCGGCATGATCGCGCAAGAGCTCACGATCCGGTCGCCCTCGCGCGTTCGTTCGCTGGTGTCGATGCACAGCTCGTGTCTCGAGCCGGGCTTGCCGCTGCCCACCGCCGAGGCGCGCAAGGTCCTGTTCCAGAGCCCTCCCCGCGACCGAGAGGCGGCCATCGAGCGAGGTGTGGAGGTCTTTCGGGTGATCGGCAGTCCGTCGCACTTCGATCCCGTGCGCACCCGCGCCGCGACGGCGCGCGCGCACGATCGATCGAGCTACCGGCTCGGCGTCGCGCGCCAGCTCGCCGCGATCCTGTCGAGCGAGCCGCGACACGCGCGCCTGCGTCACGTGGATCTTCCGGCGGCCGTCGTGCACGGTCGCCTCGACCCGCTGCTGCCCTTCGCGCACGCCGAGGCGACGGCGCGCGCGATCCCGAGCGCGGCGCTCCACCTCTTCGACGATCTCGGACACGACCTCCCGGAGGTCCACCTGCCACGCTTCGCCGACATCGTCGCGGACACCGCGCGGCGAGGAGACGAGCGGATCGCGATGCGTCGCTGATCACGCGAGGCCGCGGGATGCGGGCACGCCATCGGGCTGACAACATGCCGGCCCCGCGACGTGCGGGCATGGAGAGCGATGGCCGAGCCGACCGACATCAACCCGAACGACATCGCCATCGTGGGCATGGCCCTCCGCGTCCCGGGCGCCAACGACCCGGACGCGTACTGGCAGAACCTCCGCGATGGCGTCGAGTCGATCCGCACGTACACCGACGAAGAGCTGATCCTGCACGGCGAGTCCCCCGACACCCTGCGTCGCAAGAACTACGTGCGCTCCGCCGCTCCGCTCGACGCGATGGAGATGTTCGACGGTGAGCTCTTCGGCTTCTCTCCGAAAGAGAGCGCCATCCTCGATCCGCAGCACCGTCACTTCTTCGAGCTCTGCTGGGAGGCCTTCGAGCGTGCCGGCCATCCACCGGAGCGCTTCGAGGGGCCCATCGGTGTGTGGGCGGGCTGCGGCATGGGCAGCTATTTCTACTTCAACCTCTGCCGCAATCCGGAGCTCGTGCGCTCGGTCGGCATGTTCCTCCTGAGGCACACCGGCAACGACAAAGACTTCCTCGCGACGCGCGCGAGCTACCTCTTCGATCTCAAGGGACCTGCGATCGGTGTGCAGACGGCGTGCTCGACGTCGCTCGTCGCGATCCACCTCGCCTGCCAGTCCCTCCTCTCCCGCGAGGTCGACATGGCCCTCGCCGGTGGCGTGACGATCGAGCTGCCGCACCGCCGCGGCTATCTCTTCCACGAGGGCGAGATCCTCTCGCCGGACGGGCACTGCCACGCGTTCGATCACCGCGCGCAGGGCACGGTGTTCGGGAGTGGCGGAGGCGTCGTCGTGCTCCGTCGCCTCGAAGATGCGCTGAACGACGGCGACGTGATCCACGCCGTGGTGCGCGGCACCGCGGTGAACAACGATGGCTCGGGCAAGGTCAACTACCTCGCACCCAGCGTGGACGGACAAGCACGTTGCATGGCCGAAGCGCACGCCCTCGCGGACGTGTCGCCCGACACCATCGACTACGTCGAGGCGCACGGCACCGGCACCTACCTCGGTGATCCCATCGAGATCGCCGCGCTCACGCAGGCGTTCCGCAAGTCGAGCAAGCGCAGCGGCTTCTGTCGCATCGGATCGGTGAAGACCAACATCGGTCACCTCGACACCGCGGCCGGAGTCGCGAGCTTCGTGAAGGCAGCGCTCGCCCTGCGCGAGCGGCAGATGCCGCCGAGCCTCGGCTACGAGAAACCCAATCCGGCCATCGACTTCGCGAGCACCCCTTTCGTCGTGAACGATCGACTGCGCGACTGGCCTCGTGGTGGCAGCCCGCGTCGCGCGGCGGTGAACTCGCTCGGGGTCGGTGGCACGAACGCACACGTCATCCTCGAAGAGGCTCCCGCGCGCGCCGCGAGCAGTCTCTCCACGCGAAGGTGGCAGTTGCTGACGCTGAGCGGAAAGAACCTCGGCGCGCTCCAAGGGAACACTGTGCGGCTCGCGGAGCACCTGCGATCGCGTCCGAGCCAGTCGCTCGCGGACGTCTCCTTCACGCTGCACCACGGACGTCGCGCGCTCGAGCGTCGCCGCGTCGTGGCCTGCCAGAGCCCCGAAGAAGGCGCACGTCTCTTGCTCGACAACGATCCACAGCGCGTCTTCACGCACACGGCCATCGAGCGCGCCGAGGTGGCGTTCCTCCTGCCGGGCGGCGGCGCGCAGTACGTGGGCATGGGTCGCGAGCTCTACGAGCGCGAGCCGATCTTCCGCGCGTCGATCGATCGAGGGCTCGCGCTGTTGTCGAGCAAGCACGGCATCGACCTGAAGACCGTGCTCTTCCCTTCGGAGGCGTCTGCGACTGACCTCGCGAGGGCGTCCGACGCGCTCGAGGCGATGCCGCTCCAGCTTCCAGCGATCTTCATCATCGAGCACGCGCTTGCGGAGCTGTGGGCGAGCTGGGGCGTGAGGCCGACGGCGCTGCTCGGGCACAGCCTGGGTGAGAACACGGCGGCCTGTCTCGCAGGCGTGATGTCGTACGAGGACGCGCTCGGCCTCGTCGCGCTGCGCGGCAAGCTCTTCGCGCGCGTGTCCGGCGGCGCGATGTTGAGCGTGAGCCTCGACGAGGCGAGCACGAAGGACCTCCTCTCGCATCATCTGGACCTCGACGTCGCGGTCGTGAACGTACCGGGCGTGACCGTGGTGTCGGGGCCGCTCGCCGCGATCGAGTCGCTCGCGCGCGAGCTGACGGAGCGTGAGGTCGAGCACCGACGTCTCGCGATCCCGGTGGCCGCTCACTCGCGCGCGCTCGCTCCGATCCTCGACGAGTTCGCCGCCTACCTGCGATCGATCCGCCTCTCGCCGCCGAAGATCCAAATGCTCTCGAACCGGAGCGGCAGCTGGCTGACGGACGCAGAGGCGACGAGCCCCGACTACTGGGTCTCGCACTTGCGCGGCGCGGTTCGCTTCTCCGAGAACCTCGAGACGCTGCTCGCGGACAAGCGCCGCGTCGTCATCGAGTGTGGGCCCGGACGCACGCTCGCCTCGCTCGCCAAGCAGCACCCGAGCGGAGGCGCGAGCCTCGCGGCGATCACGTCGACGAGGCACCGCGACGAGACCACGCCCGACGACGCGCACTTCGTGACCGCCCTGGGGCGCGCGTGGGCCTGCGGCCTCTCGATCGACTGGGCGCGCATGTTCGAGGGCGAGACGCGCCATCGCGTGGAGCTGCCGACGTACGCGTTCCAGCACCAGCGCTACTTCGTCGAGCCCGCGATCGACACGAAGAGCCTGAGCCCGGAGTCCGTCGAGCTCCTCAAGAAGCCCGACCTACGCGACTGGGGCTATCGACCGTCGTGGACGCCGCGTGCGGCGCCGCGGCGCGCGAGACGCGTCCCCCCGTCCAAGGACCGCGCGAGCTGGCTGATCTTCGTCGACGGCGCCGGCGTCGGCGCGCGCCTCG
>JAFLCL010000447.1 GCA_017303575.1 Deltaproteobacteria bacterium | reverse complement strand
CCACGCTGCCGGGGCTCGTGGCACCTCGACCGAGCCTGCGCGCGGCCAGTGACGTCGCGGCGGACGATGTGCTCGAGCGCTGGCGTTCGTGGCGGGACGGAGGTCGGTGGGCGCTGGCGGGACGGCTCGAGGCGCCACGCATGCCGCTGGGCGAGGCGTCCGCGCACGCGGCGCTGCCGACGACGGCACCTTCGACGGGACGCGTGACCGCGAGCGTCGAGCACCTCGAGCGACTCATCGTGGTCGCGCTGCCTGCCTGCGAATCGCTCGGACTCGCGACGGCGATGCGCGAGGCGTGGGCAGGGCACGCGCGCG
Organism: Deltaproteobacteria bacterium; assembly: GCA_017303575.1. Taxonomy (GTDB): domain Bacteria; phylum Myxococcota_A; class Polyangia; order Polyangiales; family Sandaracinaceae; genus JAFLCL01. The sequence continues at coordinate 4,212 of JAFLCL010000447.1, read as the reverse complement.
CGAGCGGCATCGAGATCACGTGGGCCACGCAAGGAAGCGCGCGCGGCATGGGGTGGGTCGCGATGACGGGACGAGGGACGCCCGAGGCGTCGGCAGCGTGGGAGCAGCGTGTGCGCGGCACCTCGATGGAGGACCTCCGCGCCAGGGCGGAGGCGCTCGACCGCGAGGCGAACGTCCGGTGGGCGGATCCGATCGAGGTCGCGACGCGTGCCGCGCTCGGAGCGGGGACCTCGAGCGCCTGCGCCGAGCCTCCGCGGCTCTCGGCCGTGTGGCTCGATCCGCCCATCGCCTCGCGCCGCCGTTGACCACCCGGAGATCGAGTGATATCCGCCGCGCGTGTCGGAAAATGAATCGCCATTCAGCGAGCCTGCGCAGCGCGCGACGGAGGCGAAAGAGCGCCGTCCGCGACGTGCGCCCGAGGCCGGGGCGAAGCAGCGACCGGCCAAGCCGAACAAGAGCGAGCGCACAGCGGACAAGCGCGAGCGCATCCTCAAGGCCGCGATCAAGGTCTTCGCGCGCAAGGGCTTCTACGCGGCGCGGGTGAGCGAGATCGCCAAGGCCGCGGGCGTCGCGGACGGCACCATCTACCTCTACTTCCGCAACAAGGACGACGTGCTGACGTCCGTCTTCGAGAGCCGCATCACACGGCTCGTCGAGGTGCTGCGCGAGATCGTGGGCGGCGGCGGCAGCTTCGAGGATCGCTTCCGTCGCATCGTCGAGCTGCAGCTCGGCGTGCTCGAAGGGCGTCGCGAGCTGGCCGAGGTCGTGACCGTCAACCTCCGTCAGTCCTCGAAGCTCCTCAAGCAGTTCGCAGCGCCGTTCTTCGTGCAGTACCTCGAGGTCATGGCGGGCCTGATCGCGGAGGCGCAGCAGGCCGGCGTGGTGCGCGCGGACGTGAGCCCTCGCGTCGTGGCGCGCGCGCTGTGGGGCGCGCTCGATGGCATCGCCCTGACGTGGGCCATCGGCGGAGGCGAGCCGGGTCAGCTCGCGCGCGCGGCGCCCCAGGTCGCGAGCGTGTTCCTCGACGGGCTCACGAAGAAGGCGAACGGCGATGCTTGACACGCTGCGTCGCACCTCCAAGATCGCGCCCGCCAGAGGGATGGGTCTCCACCCTTCGCACTCCGGGGCCGCTCTCGCCGCGCGCGAGGGGCGACGCCCCGACTTGCTTCGCCACGCTCGCTCCGAGCGTGCGCCGATCGAACGTCCGACAACGTCCAGCCACGCCCCAAGCACGGAGGTCACGTGAAGATCCTCGTCCCGGTCAAGCGAGTCGCAGACCCCAACAACGCCAACAAGATGAAGGTGTCCGCCGACGGCAAGCAGGTCGTCTCGGGCGACCTCCCGTGGGCGATCAACCCCTTCGACGAGTACGCGCTCGAGGCGGCGCTGCGTCTCCTCGAGAACGGCGCGAGCGGCGAGCGCAGCGGCGAGATCGTGATCGTCAGCCTCGGCGTCGACGACGTGCAGACCACGATGCGTCAGGCGCTCGCGATGGGCGCCGACCGCGGCATCCACCTCAAGGCCGACGAGAGCGCGCTCGACTCGCTCGTGGTCGCGAAGGCGCTCAAGGCCGTCGTCGACGCGGAGAAGCCCGACCTCGTCCTCATGGGCAAGCAGGCGGTCGACGGCGACTCGAACACCGCGGGCCAGATGCTCGCCGAGCTCGCGGGCTGGCCGATGGCGACGTTCGCGATGTCGATCGGGCTCGAGGGCAACACGCTGACGGTGGGCCGCGAGGTCGACACCGGCGTGCTCACGCTCAAGGTCACGCTGCCCGCGGTGGTCACCGTCGATCTCCGCATCGTGCAGTCCAAGGCCGTGACGAACGGCGTGACGCCGGCCTCGCACGCCTACCCCGACGACATCCGTCACATCTCGGTGAAGGGCATCATGGCGGCGAAGAAGAAGCCGCTCGAGTCGAAGTCGCTCGCGGACATCGGCGTGACGCAGGCAGCGACCGTGACCTACAGCAAGTTCGAGCTGCCGGCCGCGCGCACGGGCAACACCCGCTACGTCGAGTCCGTGAGCGAGCTGGTGAAGCTCCTCCAGACGCAGGCGAAGGTGCTGTGATTGCCCGAGGGGTCGTGTGACCCCTCCCCCACGTCGTGGGGCCCCCTCCCGCTCCGGCCGTCGGCCGCTGCGCCCGGGGCCCCACCCCCGCTTGCCTATGCCAGGCGCGGTATGTCGAATCGTTCACGTCAGGAGGAAGAGATGACGGATGTCCTGGTGGTTGCGGAGCTCCTCGAGGGTCAGCTCCGGAGGAACACGCTGAGCGCGGTCGCCTTCGCCAAGAAGGTCGCGGAAGGCACGGGCGGCAGCTTCGACGTGCTCGCGATCGGCGAGGGCACGGAGGCCGCGGCGGCGAGCCTCGCGCCGTTCGGTGCACGCTCGATCCTGACGGCAGAGATCGAAGGCGGCTACCTCGCGGAGAAGTACGCGCCGACGGTGGCCGAGCTCGCGAAGTCGCGCAGCTACGGCGTCGTCGCGGCGACGGCGAGCACGTACGGCAAGGACCTCTTGCCGCGCGTCGCGGCGCGCCTCGATGCAGGCGTGGCGAGCGACATCGCGGGCGTCAGCACGGAGGGCGGCACCCTCACGTACCGACGCCCGATGTACGCCGGCAACGTCTACGGCCACTGCACGATCTCGACGGACGTGCACGTCGTCACGGTGCGCCAGAGCGAGTTCGAGCCCGCCGAAGAGAGTGGCGGCTTCACGAGCAGCGAGGCGGTCGAGGTGAGCTCCGAGGGCGCGACCGATCGCATCGAGTTCGTCTCGCTCGTCGCGCAGAAGAGCGAGCGCCCCGAGCTGAGCGACGCGTCGGTCGTCGTCTCCGGCGGCCGCGCGCTCAAGAGCGCGGAGAACTTCCACACGGTGCTCGAGCCGCTCGTCGACGCGTTCGGCGCGGCGATGGGCGCCTCGCGCGCGGCGTGCGATGCGGGCTACGTGCCGAACGATCTGCAGGTCGGTCAGACCGGCAAGGTCGTGGCGCCCAAGCTCTATGTCGCCGTCGGCATCAGCGGCGCGATCCAGCACCTCGCGGGCATGAAGGGCAGCAAGGTCATCGTCGCGATCAACAACAACAAGGAAGCCCCGATCGCGAGCGTCGCGGACTACTTCCTCGTCGCCGATCTCTTCAAGGCCGTGCCCGAGCTCACCGCCGAGGTGAACAAGGTCCGCGGCGCTGGTTGAGCGAGCGATCCGCTCGGTGATCGAGACCACCACGAGGCGCCCCGGCACGACGACGTCGGCGGGGCGCTTCGCTTTTGCGCCCGCGAGAACGCCCATGCGATGCTGCCGCGCGATGCTCGTCCGCTGGCTCGTCTGCGCCACCGTCGTGCTCGCTGTCGTCTCCACCTCGCGCGTGGCTCGCGCCGATGGACCGTTCGAGGGCGACTGGCGACAAGGCCCGATGTCGATCGACGTCCGCGTCGAGACGTGGGGGCCCGACTGCGGGCCGCGGCCGCAGTCGAGCACGGTGCCCGGACGCGGCACCGTCGCCGTCACGCAAGACGGCGATCACCTCTCGTTCGGAGGTCGCCGATCGACGCGCGGCTGCTGGAGCGACAACCGCGCCGTTCGCGTGGTGTCCTCGCGCGTGCAGTCCGGCAGCTGGCAGATCCTGTGTCGCACGCCGGCCGACGATCCGCGCCGCGAGACGGGCACCTACACGCTGCGCGCCTCGGGCAACGAGCGCATCGAGCTGCGCGACGAGACCGACTACGACTGGACGCTCAACGAGTCGCACTGCACCGCGCACGTGACGACGACGCAGACGTTCGAGCGCACGGGCAGCGGCAGCAGCCCGCCGCCCACCACGACCACCACGCGTCCTCCGCCCACCACGACGACCGAGCCGCCCGAGCCTGCCTGCACACCGGGCGCGCCTGCGCGTGTGACGGTGCGACCGGGCAGTGCCGACGCTGCGATCGGTGATCGCGTCTGCTTCACCGGCCGCGTGGTCGACGCAGCGGGCTGCTGGGTGCGCGGGAGCAGCGTCGAGATCAGCGTCGCATCCGGCGACGTGGGCGCGCTCCGCGGGGGATGCGTCGAGGTCGCGCGTGCAGGCGAGGCGACGATCGTGGGGCGCAGCGGATCGCTCGAAGGACGCGCGACCTTGCGGGCCGTCTCGATGGACCTTTCGGGGCTGATCGCGCGCCGCGGCGAGAGCGGTGTCGTGGGCACCGACGAGGCGAGCGCGGGCCTCGACGC
>JAFLCL010000446.1 GCA_017303575.1 Deltaproteobacteria bacterium | reverse complement strand
CGGCACCACGCCGCCGCCCGGCACCACGACGCCGCCCGGCACCACGGCAGTCGATCCTGCGCTCAGCGCGGTGACGATCGAGTCCGATCCGCCGGGCGCCGACGTGCTGCTCGAGGGGGCGTTGCTCGGTCGCACGCCGGTGCTCGTCCCGCGCCCTGCGCAGGACGGGCGCGAGGTCACGCTGCGCCTGCGCGGCTACCAGGACACGCGCGTGATGGTGCTCCCGACGAGCGGCGCGACGCTGCCCGTCACGCTCGCGCGCGCGAGCGGCTCGCACACTTCGATGGTCTCGATGGAGACGACGATGGAGACCGAGCCCGTGATCGACACTGTGATGACGACCGAGACGACGATGATGGGCGGCTCTTCCGAGGTCGTCGATCCCTGGGACATGTAGGACCACGATGCGACGACAGATCCTCGCCGCGCTCGCGCTCATCGCGGGCGCTCTCTCTCTCGGCCCGATCGCCATGGGCTGTGGTCCGAGCGGACGCACCCGCATCGGCTCCGAGCAGAACGACGACGAGATCCAGGCGCCCGCGCCGAGCGTCGCGCGCTACGAGACCACGCCGCCCGCGGGCGATCCGGTGCTCGGCGGCACGGATGGGAGCGCTGTCACGCGTGGCGTCGAGGCGGCCGCGAGCGCGCATGGAACGCCGCTCGTGGGCGACCCGCGCCTGGCCACGTTGTCGGACTGGATCATCGACCGCCTGGGGCCTGGCGGTGAGCCGCCCGACACGGCGATCACCGACTTCTACCAGTGGAACCTCGGACTCGTGGAGCCCTCGCCGCACGTCATCGTGCTCGGCCTCCCCAATGACGCGTCGATCACCGACAACGTCCAGCGGAGCGTCACGAACTTCCTGACGCGTCAGCCCTACACGCACTGGGGCGCCGCGCTGCGGGTGCGGAGCGGGCTCTGGGTGATCGTGGTGACCTTGAGCTGGCGCCACGTGAGCCTCGATCCCGTGCCGCGCACGTCCACGCCGGGTCAGCCGATCGCCGTGCGAGGCACGCTCGCGGCGGATTACTCCACGCCGACGTTCGTCATCCAGTCGCCCAGCGGCGAGGTGAGCCGGGTGCCTTCGGGATCGGGGCGCGAGATCGACATGCGCATCCCCACGACGGCGAGCGGTGCCTACCGCGTGGAGATCCTCGGCCGCGGTCCGCAGGGCGAGAAGGTCATCGCGAATTTCCCGGTGTACGTGGGAGAGAGCGCGCCAACGACCTTGCGCCTCCGTACACCCGCCGCGAGCGCGGGTGGCGAGAGCGCGACGGCCGAGCAGGTCACCGCCGATCTCTTGCGCATGTTGGCGGAAGAGCGACGTCAGCAGGGCCTGACCGCGCTCGAGCGTGACCCACGGCTCGACGCGATCGCGCTCGCGCACTCGACCGACATGCGCGATCACGACTTCGTCGCGCACACGTCGCCGACCACGGGCACGGCCGCCGATCGCGTGCGTGCGGCGCAGCTCCGCAGCGGCCTGGTGCTCGAGAACATCGGGCGCGGCTACAGCGCGAGCGAGATCCAGAGCGGCCTGCTCGGCAGCCCGGGCCACCGCGCGAACCTCATCAACCCGGACGTGAACACCATCGGCATCGCCGTGGTCGTGGACGAGAGCGATGGACGCCGCGCCTTCATCGCGACGCAACTCTTCCTCCGCGTCACGCGCGACATCGACACCGCGGCCGCGCCCGCGCACCTCCTCGAGATGATGAACCGTGCGCGCACTGCGCGAGGCGCGCGCCCGCTCGAGGTCGAGCCGAACCTGGCGAGCGCTGCGCAAGAGGCGGCGAGCGCGTACTTCACCGACGCGACGCTGACCACGCAGAGCACCGTCGATCGCGCGAGCGCGAGCATGCGCCGCTACTCGATCGCGTTCCGCCGCATCGGCGGCGTGATGGCGGTGGTGGGCGACGTGGACGAGGCAGGCCAGCTGGAGCCGACGCTCGCGGACGACGTGGACTACGTGGGCATCGGCGTGGCGCAGGGCACCCGCGCGGACTCCGACCCGAACGCGATCTCGGTGGTCATCATGCTCGGCTGGGCGCGCCAGTGAGCTCGTCCGTGGGGGCACGTCAGTGAAGGGGCCGAACCAGTGATCGACGGGCTCTTCATCGTGCTCGAGGGCGTCGACGGCGCCGGCACCACCACGCACACCAAGCAGCTCAAGGACTCGCTCGCGTCGCGGGGCCTGCCCGTGCACCAGACGCGCGAGCCGAGCGACGGCCCGATCGGCGTGATGATCCGGCAGATCCTCACCGGCCGCATCGTGGTGCCTGGCCTCCACGGCTCGCGTCCGCCGACGTGGAAGACGATGGCGCTGCTCTTCGCCGCCGATCGCGCCGATCACGTCGAGTCCGAGATCGAGCCCAACCTGCGCGACGGCGTGACGGTGATCTCGGACCGCTACTACCACTCGTCGGTCGCCTACCAGAGCGCGACCGCGCCCGAGGGCGCCGACCGCGCGGGCGAGGTCGCGCGCTGGGTGCGCGAGATCAACCGCTACGCGCGCAAGCCCGACCTCACGATCGTGCTCGATGTCTCGCCCGAGGTCGCCGCGAAGCGACGCGCGGAGCGCAGCAAGGGCTCCGAGATCTACGACGACCTCGAGCTGCAGCGTGAGCTCACGCGCTTCTACTCGAACATCGAGCGTCACTTCCCCGACGAGCGCATCGTGCACGTCGACTCGAGCGGCTCGCGCGAGGACGTCGCGGCACGGATCCTCCACCACGTGCGCGAAGCGCGCGGCGAGAAGATCTAGAACGCCTCAATCGACGATCGGGTAGCGGAGCTGGCGGGGGGCCCCGTCGCGCAGCACATCGACGGTGAGCTCGCTCGCGACGCGCAGCGCGGACCACACCTCGAACGCCTGCTCCGGGCGCTCGATCGCCTGCCCGTTCACCGAGAGGATCGTGTCGCCGGGCTGGAGATCGACGGTGCCGAAGAGCGCCTCGTCGTGTAGCTCGGTGACGCGGAAGCCCACGAAGCGACCCTCGACGAGGTTCGGCTCGACCGAGACCTTCGCGAGGAAGGCGCCCGGACCGCGCGACAGCACGTCGTCGAGGGCGGCGCGCTGGATCGTCCCGGGCGAGTTCACCACCGGCGGTCGCGGCTCGACACGACGCTCGACCCGCGGTCGCTCGGGCGGAGGCGCCGCCGCGCCACAAGCGAGCAGGCCCGCGCTGCATGCGGAGACGAGGACGAGCGCGACGATCGATCGCAGGTGCATCCCCGGCCTATGCCAGGACCGCGCGTGGCCCCGCAACAAATCGGCTAGAAGCGGCCCTCGCACGCGATCGACAGCGCGCCCGGCATGCAGCGCACGTGCGCTCGGTCTTCGTCGGCGGTCGCGTCGCTGCCCAGCATCCCCGTCATGCCGAGCGCGAGGATCGTGCCGCCACCGGCGAGCAGCGCGCCGCCGATGACGAAGCTCGCGATGCCTCCGCCCTCGGCGTCCACAGCGGCGCCATACGCGTTCCTGCACTCGGGCTCGGTGTCCGAGCACGTGAGGCGCTGCTGCGCGCGATCCTCGCGCACCGACAGAAGGCCCGAGCCGATCGCGATGCCCAGCACGCCCGCGCCCGCGAGCGCGATGCCTGCGGGCAACACCCAGCCCGGCGGCGCAGGGCGATCGGAGGTCTGCTCGTCCGCGCGGTGTGTCTCTTCTTCGTCGATCGGCGGTACGCGTCGCACGGTGCCTCCGCGGCTCTGCACGAGGCGTGCGGTGACCGTCGCGCTGCCGCCGCCGCGCACCTGCACCGTGTCGATGAAGCGCTCGTAGCCGCTTGCGCGCACCTCGACGGCGACCGAGCCTGCGACGACCCGCACCGGTGCATCGAGCGGAAGCACGCCCACCGCTTGGCCTCCGATGATCACCTCGGCGCCCGGCGCGCCGCCCTCGACAGTCAGGTCACCGACACGCAGCCGGATCTCTTCGAGCGCGGCCTCGAGGTGCACGCGGTTCCTTCGGATGAACGCGTCCTCGTCGTGACCGAGCGCGTCGGCGAGGTGAGCCTCGGCCTCGACGAAGCGACCCAGGGCCTGCTCGGCGAGCGCGATCTGCGCGAGCGCGCGCGCCTGGTTGGTCTGCGCATAGGCCTGCTCGAAGAGCGCGAGCGCTTCTTCGTCGCGGCCCTCTTCGCGCAGCGCCACGCCCTCGTCGATCAGATCGCCGCGACGCTGCGCGGAGAGCGGCGCGCCGAACGAGCCGACGAGCAGCACCACCACGGTCACGAGCACGACGGCGATCACGCGCGACATCGAGCGGAGCGTATCGCGAGGCACGCACGCGCTGGAAGACGGTGCGATCGACGACGATCAGCGGAGGATGAACGAGCCGCGGGTGCCGCGGCGCGGGCCCATCGACGAGGGCGACTCTTCTTCGTCGTCGTCGCCGAGGATGATCGCGCCGTTCGTGCCGCGCGCGGGCTCTCCGGCCCGGCTCGAGCCCGTGCGTTGCGCGTCGACACGCGGCAGCTCCGCACGACCCGATTCGCGCGCGGGCTCGGTGCGCGTGGGCTCGGTGCGTGCGGGCTCGGTGCGTG
>JAFLCL010000445.1 GCA_017303575.1 Deltaproteobacteria bacterium | reverse complement strand
GCACCGCGAGGCCGCGGCCAGTCCGCTCGTGACGATCGAAGGCAGCACGCGCACGTTCCTCCGCAGCGAGCCGGGTGCACCACCCGGCGACGTCGTCTCGATCGTGTCGGGCACCGCCGTGGGGGAAGGCGAGCGTGCGCGCCTCGCGCGTGGGCGACAGGTGCTCGATGCCTACGTCGATCATGCGCTGCTCGCGGCCGGCGGGCAGGAGAGGCTCTCGCGTCGCGTCGTCCTGCTCGCGCCCGATGGTGCGTACGAGACCTCGCTCCCGGGCATCGCGCGGGAGCAGGCGTCGCGCTGGTTGCGAGGCCTCGCGGACGAGATCCGCGCGACCGAGGATCCCGGCTGGTTCTTCCCCGTCGAGGCGGTGTTGATGGAGCTCGAGCCCTTGCGAAAGGGCGATCCGCGACTCGCGGAGAAGCTGAGCAAGGCGATCGAGCGCGTGCGCACCAAGCTCGAGGGAGGCGCGAGCCGCTACGGGCCGCTGCGCGACGCCGTGCTGCGCGATGCGCCCGAGACACGTGATCTCGTGGCGATCGTCGCGCGTCGACATGCGCTGCCGCTCGCGGCCGTGCGACCCGCCGTGCGCGCGTCGCGCGGCGAAGACGCACGAGGGCTTCTTCGATGAGCGAGCCGCGCGCACGGCTCGGGATCGATCGTGGGTGGGAGCGCCCCCGCGTGCTCGAGGCCTTCTTCGGGCCGGACGCCGTCGCGCGTGACGCGCACGGCGTCATCGACGCGTCGGCGGGCACCGGCAAGACCTACACGCTCGAGCACCTGGTGCTCGAGCTCGTCGCCGCGGGCGCGCCGATCGAGGAGATCCTCGTCGTCACTTTCACGGACAAGGCGACGCGCGAGATGAAGCAGCGCGTGCGCGCTCGCTTGGTGGCGGCGCGCGCCCGCCTCGTGGCGTCCCTCGCTTCGCACGTGGAGGTTCCCGACGAAGCCCGCACGCTGCTCTCGCGGCTCACGACAGCGGTCGCGAGCTTCGATCGCGCGTCGATCTCGACCATCCACGCGTTCTGCCAGCGTGCGCTCGCCGAGCACGCGTTCGCGAGCGGGCGGCCGTTCACGTTCGAGCGCACCGACGGACGCGAGAGCTTCGGTCGCGCGGTGAGGCAGGCGGTGCGCGCGGGGCTCGCGAGCGGCGCGTCCGAACGGCCAGGGCATCGCGCCTTCCGCTCCGCGCTGGTGGCGCTGCGGGCGGCGGGCAGCGAAGGAGCCGTGACACGGCTCGAGGCGCTCCTGCACGCGTGGATGCGCGAGCCAGGCGAGGTTCGTCCTGCGTTCTCCCCGGACCAAGCGGCGCGCGCGTTGCTCTCGACGCCCACCGCCTCCGAGCTCTTGTCGCCACGCTGGGCGAGCCTCTTGGCCGAGGTGCCCTCGCTCACCGCGCGCGCACGCATCCGTGATGCGTTGCTCGAGCTCGCGACGGAGATCGCGCCGCACCGCGACACGCTGGCCGCCGCGCTCGAGCGTGGTGAGGACTGCGCCGATCAGCTGGTGTGGGGGCCGGCGCTGGCGTGGGCCTCGTCCTCGACCGACCCGCGTGCGATCGAGACGAACGCCGCGCTCTGCGCCACGCACACCGTCGCGCTGCCCGAGCTGGCCGAGACCTTCCGTGTGCTCCACCGCGCCCTCGGATCGCCGGTGCCCTACCTCGTGCACACGATCCTTCCGCGCGTGCGCGACCTGTGGGCGCGCGAGAAGCGCGAGACCAGCACGCTCGACTTCGACGACATGCTCACCGCGCTGCGCGACGCGCTCGCGTCCGACGTCGCCGTGCGTCGCGCGCTCCGCGCCCGCTACCGACACGCGCTGGTCGACGAGTTCCAGGACACCGACGAGGTGCAGTGGGAGATCTTCCGTCGCCTCTTCGTCGATCGCGACGACGAAGAGGTCGTCGATGAATCGAGGGAAGCGCACGCACGCACGCTCTTCGTGATCGGCGACGTGAAGCAGGCGATCTACGGCTTTCGTTCGGCCGACGTGCACACGTTCGAGGACGCCTGCCGCACGCTCGAGCGTGCAGGGGCTGCGCGCGCGGTGCTCGACGAGAGCTTCCGATCGAGCCCGGCGATGCTCGAGGCGCTCGACCACGTGTTCGCCGCGCGGACCGACGCGCCCACGCGGGACCCGTCTGGGATGGTGCGTGGTCTCGCGGGGTACACGCAGCGCGTCACGTCGGGGGTGCCCGAGCGCTCGCTGATCGATCGCGATGGCAACGAGGCGCCGGCCGTCGTGATCCAGCACCTGGTCGGCGCGCCCGAGCTGCGCCTGCCCCTCATCCGCCGCGCGCTCGCGGACGCGATCGCCAAGGAGATCCGCGCCCTCACGGGCGAGGGCCTGCGCCTCCGCGACGACGCTCGCGGGGACGCGCGGCCCGTGAAGCTCTCGGACGTCTTCGTGCTCACGCGCAGCGCGGTGGAGGGCCGCGACGTCGCCGAGGCGCTGCGTCGTCACGCCGTGCCGCACGCGTTCTTCAAGCAGGATGGGTTGTTCCGCACGCGCGAGGCGAGCGACGTGCTCGACGTGCTGCGTGCCCTCGCCGATCGACACGATCGCGATCTGGCGACCCGAGCGCTCCTCGGCCCGTTCTTCGGCGTCCCCCTCGGCGAGCTCCCCGCCGCGCACGCGATCGATTCGGGGCACCCGCTCGCGCGAAGGCTCACGCGCTGGGCGAGCCTGGCGGAGCACGGACAGCTCGCAGCGCTGTTGTCCGCGATGCTCGATGGCGCGGGCAACGAGGGCTCGGGCGTCGCGCGTCGCGAGCTCTACCTGCACGAAGGCGAGCGTGTGCTCGTGAACCTGCGTCATCTCCTCGAGTGGCTCCTCGAGCTCGGCACCCGCAGGCGCCTCTCCATCGCCGAGCTCGCGCTCGAGCTCTCGCAGCGCATCGAGCACGCCAAGGACGAGCGCGCGGGCTCGGACGACGAGGACGTGCAGAAGCTCGAGAGCGAGCGTGAGGCCGTGCAGATCCTCACCATGCACAAGTCCAAGGGGCTCGAGGCCGAGGTCGTCTTCGTGTTCGGCGGCTGGGGCAAGCCGCCCAAGCGGCGCCTCATGCCGCGGGTGGTCCACGAGCGGGTCGAGGCAGCCGGCGAGGAGGCGCGTGTGCGTCGCGTCGCGTGGGCCGTCGCCGACGATGGGATCTCCGAGAAGGACGTCGTGGTCGAGACGAGCGGAGGTCCAGTTCCGTTGCGCGAGGCGCTGCGCGCCGAGGCGCGGGCGGAGGACGAACGGCTCTATTACGTGGCCCTCACGCGCGCGAAGCGTCGCCTCTACCTGCCATACTTCGGCACGCCGCCACGGCCGCTGCCGCGTCGCGACGACGTCACCTACGACCCGCCGCATCTCAAGGGCTCGTATGCGGTGCTCAACGATCGGCTGCGGGCGCTGGCCGAAGACGGCGCGCTCACGGCCGCCCCGTTCTCGGTCGTGTCGATCGACGTGGGGCCGCGAGTGCGCGCGCGGGCGGGCTCGATCACCTTGCCGTCGTCGCCGAGCGTCGTGGAGGGCGTGCTCGCCCCGCTGCCGACGAGCGATCGCGCCCGCCTCGTGAGCCGACACGCGGGCTTCGAGGTGACGAGCTACACGCGCATGAAGTCGCTCGCTCGCGCGCGCGCCGAGGCAGCAGGTGAGGGCAGTCAGGTCGACGTCGCGCCTTCGCTCGCGCTCCTCGCGGGCGAGACGCCGATCGAGACGCCATCGAGCGGTACGCGCGAGCCAGGCGGCGCGAGCTTCGGCGTGCTCGTGCACGGCCTGCTCGAAGATCTCCTCCGAGCGCGTGCTCTCGAGACGAGCGAGGAGAGCATCGCCGTGCACCCCAGCGTGATCGAGCGGCTCCGCGTCCACGCGCCGACGGAGGAGGAGCGCACGCTCGCGCTCTCGCTCGCGTCACGCGCGATGACAGCGCCGCTCGACGACGACGTGCTGCGCCTCCCCGGGGGCGTCGCGTCCCTGCCTCGTCGCGTCGCAGAGATGCCGTTCCTCTTTCCCGTGCCCGAGCGCGCGCACGCGCCGATCGAGCGGCTCGGGGGGGAGGATGGCTTCGTCATCGAGCGCGGCTACGTGCGAGGCGTGATCGATCTGCTCTTCGAGCACGAGGGCCGTGTGTTCGTGCTCGACTGGAAGACCGACCGGCTGACGGGCTACGACGCTGCCTCGTTGCGCGCGCACGTGGAGCACGACTACCGCGTACAGATCGCGCTCTACACGCTGGCGGCGCTGCGCGTGATCGCGCGCGGCGCGGAGGGAATGCTCGACACCGAGGCGCTCCACGCGCGCTTCGGCGGCCTCGTCTACGTCTTCGTGCGAGGCCTTCGATCGTCCGGAAACGAAGGCGATCCGCGTGCTCCGGGCGATGGGATCCTGACGATGCGACCGAGCCTGCCCGAGGTGCTCGAGTGGGAGCGCGCGGCCCGCCACGACGACGGCCTCCTCGGGGCACCGCTGCCTCCGCGTCGGGAGCCGCTCGCGCCGCCGACGCTCGACGTGGAGGAGCCGTGACGGGCGCGCCGAAGCGACGCGAGCGAACGGCGACGGTCGTGG
>JAFLCL010000444.1 GCA_017303575.1 Deltaproteobacteria bacterium | reverse complement strand
GTGGTGGGGGACCGATGGGTGGTGGCCCCGGCCTGGGCGGACCGGGTCTCGGTGGCGGCCCCGGCATGGGCGGCATGCCCGGCATGGGCGGCGGCGGCTACGCCGGGCCGAACGCGATGTACGTCACGTCGCTCTCGCTCGGCCTCGACTGGCGCGCGCGCGCGCAGCTGCAGGCTCAGCTCAAGCGCCTCGCCGAGACGGGCGACACGCGCTCGCCTGGGGGCCTCGCGCAGCTCTTGTCCGAGACCGTGCTCAACCTCCGTCGCAACGAGATCTCGTGGCTCTACGCCGCGTACAAGGACGACGGCGCGCACGCACCGCAGAGCGCCCAGCAGGTCTTCTCGCGCATCGCGCAGGAGTACCGATCGCGCTTCCAGTCCGAGCTCGTGCGCGGCGCCGCGGGGAGCCTCCAGCAGCAGGACGCACCGTCCATGACGGCGAAGGCAACGGAGGGTGAAGGCACGGTGGTCGTCACGATCGTGCTCGCCTCGCGTCGCCCGATGCAGGGCTTCCACGTGCACGACGCCGCGCAGATCCGCGCCGCGCTCGCAGATCGCGGAAGCCTCCAGGGACCGCAGATGGTCGCGCTCGAGGTGATCTGGTCGCCCGCGGCCGAGAACGATCGCATGAGCACCGCCGAGCTCGAGACCGTGTACCCCGAGCTCAAGCTCATCGATCCCAACAGCATCGCGGGCCGCATCTTCTGCGCGTACTGCAACGGTCCCTTCCCCGCCGAGCTGCTCAACTGCACGCACTGCGGCGCGCCCGCCGAGGCGAGCAAGGCACGACGCTCTCCACGCGGGTGAGCCGCCGAGCATGACGAGGGGGTGGATCGCGTGACCACGCGAGTCGTTCAGTGGCTGCGACACGCGACGGTGTGCGCGCTCGTCGCCGTCGCGTGCCTGGCATCCACCACAGCCCGTGGGCAAGACGCGAGCGCCTACGAGCGCGAGATCGACGACGCGCTCGCCGCCTACGAACGAAGCGCGTTCGACGTGGCGTGCGCGCACTTCCGCGCGGCGCACCGCGCGCTGCCAGGCCCCCGGACGCTTCGCGGCATCGGCATGTGCTCGTTCGAGCTGAACGATCACGTCGAGGCGTATCGCTCGCTCCGCGCCGCCCTCGTGCTCAGCTCCGCGGATCGTCCCCTCACCGACGCGCACCGCGCGCACGTCGAGCAGCTGCTGGCGCGCGTCGAGCCGCTGGTCGCCGTGTACACGGACCTTCCGCCGCGCGCGACGCTCACCGTCGACGACGCGCCCGTCGAGCCCGAGGCCGATGGCACCGTGATCCTCGCGCTCGGTGAGCACGTGCTCGTCGTCACGCGCGACGATCGTTCGGTGCGCGCGCGTGTGCAGGTGCGTGGTGGCGAGCGCGCGCCGCTGCCCTTCGATCGCCGCGCCCTCCTCGCGGACCCGATCACCGAACCTCCCCCCGCGACGCAAACCACGCCCACACCCACGCCTGCTCCTGCACCGCTCCCCTCGCCCGCCCCGCCCTCGCAGGTCGCGATCGTCGATCTCGGCACGCGTCGCGCGCCGCCACCGCCCGAGCCCAAGACGTTCCAGCTCGGCGGTCGCCTCTTCGCCTCGATCGGCGCGTGGGACGGCGGCGCCGGTGCGGTGGGCGCATGGGGCCCCGGTCTCGATCTCGATCTCGCGTTCGTCGTCTCGGACGACGTGCTCGTCGGTCCCACCGCGAGCGTGCAAGGCGCCTTCCTCCTCGACGGCAACGCCGCGAGCGAGACGTGGCAGTGGCTCGGTCACGACGTGGGGCTCGCGCTCGTGTGGCACGTCGCGGGCACGCCGCTCGCGCTGCGAGGCGCTGTCGCGTTCAGCGTCGCATGGCGCGCGCGTCTGGCAGACGACCGTCGTCGCACCGGCGACGCGTTCGCGAGCGCCGGCGCGTCGGTCACGCTCGGCGCCCGCGTGTACCTCGTGCCGCGTGTGCTCTACGTCGCGCTCGACGCGCGCGGGATCGCCACCGAGCTCGGTGCCTTCGTGGGCACGCTCGGCGTGGGCGTGGAGACGCCTCGATGACGAGAGCGCTCGCCCTGATGACTGCGCTCGTCGCGACCCTCGCGCTCGGAGGCTGTCGTCCTTCGCAGTGTGGTGCGCGCAACGAGCCATGTTGTGAAGGCACGTGCCTCGCGGACATGGCGTGTGTCTCGGACGTGTGTCGTGCGCCCTGCGCAGGGCCCCTCGACGCGTGCGACGCCGTGACCGGCACCGGCTGCCCCGAGGGCTCGGTGTGTCGACCCGACGTGCGCGGCGACACGATCCTTCCGACGTGCGTGCCGGGTGTCGCCGGCACAGCGCAGCGCGATGGTCCCTGCGCGGTCACGGACGACTGCGCGCCTGGCCTCTGGTGCTACCGCGGCACGTGCAGGTTCCTCTGCTGCGGCGTGAACGACGACGACCACGACGGAGCGGTCGACCGCGACGACGACGACTGCGACGACCCGCTCCAGTACTGCGTCCCGTTCGAAGGCGTCGGCCTCTGCGACGGCGACGACGACTGCGATCTCTTCGCGCAGACAGGTTGCCCGCCCGAGCAGGCCTGCCACGCGATCCTCCTCGTCGCGGGCGGCTACACGCGCTCGTGCTTCCGCGCCGGCACGACGACGTACGGTCAGCCCTGCACGCGCCACGGCGACTGCGTCGCGGGCCACCGCTGCATCGACGCGGGCAACGAGGACGGCGCGCGCTGCTGGCCGATCTGCGACGGAGCGCACGGCTGCGCGACGGGCGAGTGCGCCGCGCTCGAAGGCGATCCCGGCTTCGGCTTCTGTCCGCCATGACCGCGACGCTCCCTACGGTCGGCACCGTCCTCGACGACAAGTACGAGATCGAAGGTTTCCTCGGTCAGGGCGGCATGGCGGCCGTGTTCCGCGCGAAGCACCGCTACACGCACCGCACGGTGGCCATCAAGGTGCTCCTGCCATCGATCGCGCGTGACGCGACGGTGGTCGAGCGCTTCCTTCGCGAAGCGCGCGCCGTGAGCGCGCTCGATCACCCAGCAGCCGTCACGGTGCTGGACGTGGGCCGCACCGCGAGCGGCCACTACCTCGTGATGGAGTACCTCGAGGGCGAGACACTGCGCGCGCGGCTCGCGCGTGGGTCGATGCCGATCGACGACGCGCTCGTGATCCTCGAGCCCCTCGTGCACGCGGTCGCCGCGGCCCATGCACGCGGGATCGTCCACCGCGACATCAAGCCCGACAACGTGTTCCTGCGACGCACCGAGGATGGCGGTGTCGCCCCCAAGCTCCTCGACTTCGGCATCTCGAAGCTCACGAACGCGGAGGCCCTCACGCTCACGGGCGCGGTGATCGGCACCCCCGAGTACCTCGCCCCCGAGCAGGTCATCGACTCGTCGCGCACCGGTCCTCAGACCGACGTCTACCAGCTCGGCGTCCTGCTCTACGAGATGCTCACCAGCGTCAGCCCCTTCTCGCGACACAACTACGAGGCGCAGCTCGCCGCGATCCTCACCGAGGAGGCGCCGCCGTTGTCGACGCTGCGACCCGAGGTCGGCGTGGAGCTCGAGGGCATCGTCACCCGCGCGATGCGTCGCGATCTCGCCACCCGCACGCCCGACGCGCGCACGCTCGCCCAAGAGATCCGCACCTGCCGTGCGCGCAGCTCGCTCGCCAACGCAGCCACGATCCAGTCGGAGCCCGCGCCACATCCACGGACCCCGGTCGCGACGCCGTCTCCTCGACCACCCAATCGTCTGCGGACGTGGGCGATCCCGATCGCGCTGGTCCTCGTGCTCGCGCCGCTCACCGCCTTCGGCGCGTGGATCCTCGTGGGCGCAGACGATCCGAGCGTGCCCTCGCTGTCCCTCGAGCCGCCCGCGCCAACGACCGGCCCGGGCACGATCGCACCGCCCCCCACCCTCCCGAGCCAGCTGCCCAGCGCCATCGATCCGAGGGCCATCGATCCTTCGGACGCCGCGACGGATCCCATCGACGGTGGGGTGCCGCTCGACGACGCCCAGAGCGCGCCGACGATCCGCACGCCCCGCACGCGGACGCGTGAAGGGCCGAGCGCGGGCACCCTCTCGCGGGACGACTTCTGACTGCGCTCGGATCTCTGGTAGGACACGGGGCATGACCGCGTCGCGCCCCGCCTCTCCTCTCGCCGGGATCCTCCGCCCGACGGCCCTCGCCACGACCGTCGGATGCGCGACGCTCGCGGCGAGCTGTGGCGGTGGCCTCCACATGGAGCCTCGCTACGTCGCGCTCCACAACGCGATGACGGCGCTCGGCATGGTGCAGAGCGGCGGCCTCAATCAGGGCAGCCTCTCGGAAGGCCAAGAGCGCGCGACCCCCGTGGATCTCCAGCCCGGTGACTGCGTGACGTTCGTCGCGCTCGGTGAGAGCGGCGTGGGCAACGTGGACGTGATCGTGCGCGACGCGTCTGGCAGCGAGCTCGCGCGCGATCGCACCGAGGACGCGCAGGCCGCAACGCAGTTCTGTCCCTCGTACGCAGGCCGCTTCGACGTCGTCATCCGCATGACGCGCGGCGGCGGCAGCTACCTCGCGACGTCGTGGACCGGTGGCCCGCGCGGTCCGAGCACGGGCCCTGGGCCCGACGGCC
>JAFLCL010000443.1 GCA_017303575.1 Deltaproteobacteria bacterium | reverse complement strand
AGCAGCGCGTCGAGCGGACCGAGCGCGGTGAGGCGCGCGCCTGCCTCCGCGTGCGCGCTCGTGGCCCCGAGCAGGCGCCGCTCGACGAACCGATCGACCGTGCGCACGGGCCCTTCGGTGCGCACGCCGCGACCGCCGCTGGGCGGACCGGGCAGCGGCTCCTGTCGGACGGAGCGACGCGAGTAGCCCTCGGTCGCGACGTTGGTCGCGTTCTGCGCGGCGACGTTCACGCCGAGCGTGGCGGCGCGCATGCCCGAGGCGCCCACGTGGAGGAGGCTCTGCACCGTCACGACATCACCTGTGGCATGCGATCACCTCCGTCGGCTCGACGTGAGCCGCGGCGCAGTGCGGAGCCCATCGGGCCCGTACGTGGCCGCAGGCGCGCCGTGCTCGAGCAAGAGCGCGCGGTGGAGCTCGGTCAGCTGACGCATGAGCACGAGGTTCGCGCGCGCCTCGATCGCGAGCGCTTCGCGGCGCTCGGCGGGCGGAGGATCGGCGCTCAGCTGCGCGAGCACCTCGGCCTTGTCGGTCTGCAGCCGCTCGAGCCAGCCGACATCGGCCGCGAGCGCCGCACGACGCTCGTCCGACAGGAGCGCCTCGAAGCGCTCGCTCGCGCCGCCGCCGTCCGCCACGGTCAGCGCTCCTCGCGGAGGATCGCGTCGGTGATCGCGCCCGTGTCGATCGGGAGCTTGCCCGACATGACGAGGCCGCGGAGACGCTCGATGCGCGCCTCGTCGGGGACCTCGGGGCCTCGCGCCGCGGCGAGCTGACGCCCGACGTCGGAGAGCTTCACGGCCTCCGAGCCGAGGCCACGCGTGCCGCGCGCGGAGCTGCTGTTCGTCTGTGCACCCACGCTCTTCACGGCCTGGCCGGCCGAGGCCGCGTCCGTACGGCGCGGGGCGATGGGCTGCTGCTGGGGGTCGTTGCGTCCGATCTTCATGGGGATCCCTCTGTCCGTCTTTCGGACGTGCTTCGGATGATCTTGAGAACTTTCTCGGGGCCTCGGCGTGCGGCTCAGGGCGTGCTGGCCGTGGGCGCGGCCGTGGGCGCGGACGGAGGCGCTTCCTCGGGATGGAGCGCGATGAGCTCGATGCGTCCGAATGCACGACGCGCGCCGGGAACGCCGTGCCCGACGGTCGTCCACACGCGCTCGGTGAGGTGCATGCCGCCGGTCTGTCGTCCCTCCCAGCCATCGAACGTGATGCGCGTGATCGCACCGCTCTCGTCGCGGTCGATGGAGCGCACGCGCTCGATCACGCCCATGTGACCGCGGTGTCCCTCGACGCCCGCGTCGCCGGTCACGAGCACAGCGATGTCGCCGCGCACGATCGCGGAGTCGAGCGCCTCGACCGACGCGCTCGTGACGACCTCGCCCCAGCGTCCGTGCAGTGTGCCATCGGCGGCGTCCTGCGCGGCGGCGGTCGGGCCCGGATAGCCCCAGCGCTCGCCGCTGCCCCACACAGGCACCTCGAAGCCCGCGCGACGCGCGAGCTCGAACGCGAAGAGGTTGCACTTGTAGTAGCCCTCGAAGGTCCGCACGCGGCTGAGCGCGCGCGCGGCCTCGCTGCCTGGCTCGGCCTCGGGCACGTTGGGCGGACGCACGAGATCCTCGACGCCGAGCGCTCCTTCACGACCCCACTGCGGCGCGACGCCGGAGTCGGGGAGCATGTCGTCCGCTGCACGCTGGAGGCGGCCGGTGAGGCCGGGCAACGACGCACCGAACGCAGGTCGATTCGGCACGATCGGACCGAGATCCGCGTGCATCGAGGACGCCACGCCCGACATCGGCGATCCTGCGAAGCCAGCCGCGGAGAGGCCGTACGCAGCCAGGCCGCGCGCGCTCGGAGGGATCGGCGTCGCGCCCATCGCCTGCGCGAGCACGTCGGCGATGCCGAGCCCACCCGCCGACGCGAGCGCGTCCCCCATGTGCTGATCGAACATCTCGCCGTAGAGCTCTCCGCCGGTGCCCGAGAACATCTCGGCGCTCGAGCGCATCGTCTGGACGAGCTGCTCGAGCAAGAGCCCCTCGAAGCGCGCGGCCGCCTGACGGATCTCCGCGTCCACCGCGCCCGCGCGCGGCGCGAGGCCCTCGACGCCGCGCGGTGCGAGCGCAGCGAGGCTGTCGGCGGAGACCGGCAGGGTCATGGAAGCTCTCCGTGGCGCATCACTGGACCTCGATCTCCGCGTCGAGCGCGCCGACCGTGTGGAGCGCCTGGAAGATGGTGATGAGGTCACGCGGCGAGGCGCCGAGCGCGTTCATCGCGGTGACCACGTCCTCGAGGCTCGCCGTGCTCGGGAGGTGATGGAGCGCGCCCGAGCCCTCTGCGATCTGCACGTCGCTCACGGGCGCCGCGACGGTCGATCCGCTCGCGAGCATCTCGGGCTGCGACACGGCGGTGCCCTCTTGGATCTGGATGGTGAGGCCGCCGTGCGCGACCGCCGCCTCGCGCAGCCGCACCGCCGAGCCCACCACGACGGTGCCCGTGCGCTCGTCGATCACCACGCGCGCGGAGGGCTCCGGATCGACCTCGAGCAGCTGCACCGCCGCGAGGAGGCCGACGCGGTCGGCGGCGAAGCGCTCGGGGACGGTGATCGAGATGATCGCCGCGTCCATCGCCGTGGCCGCGCCTGCGCCGAGGAGGCCGTCGATGGCCGTCGCGATGCGGCGCGCCGTGACGAACGAGGGGCGACGCAGCGTGAGCATCACGGGGCCATCGCTCGGGAGGCCGCCACCGGGCGGATGACGCTCGATGATGCCGCCCGAGGGCACGCGCCCCGACGTGAGGTGATTGACCTGCGTGCTCGAGCCGCTGGCGCCCGATGCGCCGAAGCCGCCGATCATCACGGGGCCCTGCGCCGCGGAGTAGACCTGGCCGTCCGCGCCGAGGAGCGGCGTCTGGAGCAAGGTGCCGCCCACCAGCGAGCGCGCGTTGCCCATCGAAGACACCGTCACGTCGATGCGGCTGCCTGTCGCACCCTCGGCTGGCAGCGTCGCTGTCACCATCACCGCGGCGGCGTTGCGCGTCTGGATCATCGACGGATCGATGGTCGCGCCGAGGCGTCGCAGCATCGCGGCCACGCTCTGGAGCGTGAAGCGCGAGGCGCCCGTGTCGCCCGTGTTCGCGAGACCGACCACGAGGCCGTAGCCCACGAGCTGGTTCTCGCGCAGGCCACTGACGTCGGTGAGCTCGCGGATGCGCGAGGCCTCGGCGGGCGCTGAGACGGTGAGCAGCGCGAGGAGGACCGCGATGGCGGGCGCAGCACGGAGAGTGAGAGACATCGGAGGACTCCTTCGGAGTGAGGGGGCGCCGCGCGGCGGGGTCGATGCAGCTGACCCTGGGAGCGGGAGCGATGCGGAGCGCACCGGAGTGAGCCGGCGATCGGACACGCGCGCAGCTCACGGAGTGAGCGAGCACGGGAGAACCGGGAGCTCGAGGGGCCAGAGGTCCCTCGATGAAGCTAGAGAGGCGAGACCTGCATCAGGATCTGGTGCAGCCAGCCCGGGCGCTGCGAGTCGGTGATGCCACCGCGGCCTGCGAACTCGATCTCCGCGTCCGCGAGCCGCGAGCTCGAGACGCTGTTGTCCTCGACGATGTCGGCGGGTCGCACGACACCCGAGAGATAGATGTGGAGCTCCTCTTCGTTGACCATGAGCACCTTGGTGCCCTCGACGAAGAGGTCACCGTTCGGCAGCACGCTGCGCACACGCACGGCGACCGAGGCACGAAGACGCGAGCTGCGCGCCGTGGCGCCGCCGCCCTCGAACGACGCGCCGCCCATGAGGCCCACGAGCTGCTCGGGGTTGAGATCCGGATAGGCCTGCGCGAGCGCGGCGGTGAGACCGAAGAGCCCCTGCACGCCGATCTCGAAGCTCGACTCGCGGCCCGAGCGTGTCGTCGCATCGCCCGTGGCGCGCGGGTTCTCGTCGATCACCACGGTGACGAGATCGCCCGCGCGTGCAGCGCGGAAGTCCGCGAAGAGCCCGCGCGATCCCTCGAGCCACAGCGAGCCCGAGCTGACGGCGCGCGCTTGCTCCTCGTACTGGCCGGGGTCGTAGTCGCGTCGACGCGCGTGGTGACCGCGGATGTGCTGCACCTCGCCGCAGGCCGCGACCAGGGTCGCGAGCGTGACGAGCGCGAGGACGATCGACGAACGGGTCATGGGCTCACCTCGACGGTCTGTGCATCGATCACGCGCGCTGTCACGAGCGCCCCGGTGCGCGCGACGCGGACGCGCACCTCGTCGCCCACACGACCGGCCTGTCGCGCGACGCCGGTGCTGCTCGCGCGCACCTGTCCGACCCGCACGAGCACCGTGACCTCGGCGCCCGACGCGATCACCGGCGCAGGACAGCGCAGCTCCACGCGCGCCGGCAGGTGCGTGGTGCCGCCCGGCGTGCGCAGATCGAGGCGCACGAGCGTCGGGCCGTCGTCCGGTCGCGCGGGCCCGACGACCTCGATCGCGAGCGGCCCTTCGCCCAGGGTCGCGCTGCTCGTGATGGTGATCGAGGTGACCTCGCACGGCGCGAGCGCCTCTTCGATCGAGGGGCGTGCGCGCGCCGCGAGCTCCTCGCCGGTGAGGCGCACGGCGCGTCGCACGATGCGCGTCTCACGCG
>JAFLCL010000442.1 GCA_017303575.1 Deltaproteobacteria bacterium | reverse complement strand
AGCGCGAGCCCGATGATCATCAGCACCGAGACGCCCATCGCGACAGCGTCGCGCGCCTCGCCGAGGACCACGTAGAGCACGACCAGCGCCACGAGCAGCGCGATCATCGGCTCGGAGACGATCTCGAGCACGAGGCGACCGACGCCGCGCCGACCAGGATCGGCGATCTCGTTGAGCCCCTCCTCCGAGAGCCGGCGAGCCGCCTCCGCGGGCGAGAGCCCCTCGGGCGGCGTGACCTCGGTGTTCGGCACCCGCAGCACCTACACACGCGAGGGACGGTGTCGAGTGACGGGCGGGAGCGAGACGCGGCTCGCGCGCTCGCGATCGGTGCGTAGACCGACGACGTGACGATCGATGGCTTCGCACCCGGCGCCGAGAACGCCTTCGTGTCGTTCGATCCCGAGATCGCCGACCGATGGCACTCGGTCGTCGGCTGGGTGGCGCGCCGCGCCGCGATCGAGGTCCATGGGCTCGACCATCTCCCCGAAGGCGGCGCGCTCCTCGTGGGCAATCACGCCTTCGGGTGGGACCCGGTCTTCCTCCTCGCCGAGGTCTGGCGCCGTCAGAGGCGACCGGTGTGGGTGCTCGGTGAGCACCTCTGGTGGCGCTTCCCGTTCTTGCGTCGCCTCGCTGCTGCGGTCGGCACGGTGGACGGCACGCAAGAGAACGCGGAGCGGCTGCTCTCGGGAGGCGCGCTGGTGCTCGTGCTGCCGGGCGGGCTGCGCGAGGCCGTGAAGCCACGCGAGCTGCGCTACCGCCTCCTCTGGGGGCACCGCTACGGCTTCGTCCGCGCTGCGCTGCGGACCGGCGTGCCGATCGTCCCGATCGCGTCGATCGGGACCGACGAGCTGTTCGACTTCGTGGGAGACGCGTACCGCCGCGGCGAACGATGGCTCGGCTCGCGTCGCATCCCGATCCCGCGACCCGTGGGCTGGCTTCCGATTCCTCGACGTACGCAGGTTCGGATCCTGGTGGGCGCGCCGATCGCTCCGAGCGCGAGCCCCGAGCAGTCCGCTGACCCGCGCACCCTCGAGCGGGTCAGGCACGAGGTCGCCGGCGCGCTCCACGAGCTCATCGACGTCGAGCTCGCGCGGCGCTCGGGGCTCGACCTCGGCGCGTGAGACCGCGCTGTCAGGAAGGGGTGTGCTCGAGCAGCGACTCGAGCGTCTCGAGCAGCTCGTCGATCTTCACGGGCTTGGTCAGGTAGCGCGCGAAGCCAGCCGCCTCGGCCCGTCGGATGTCGCGCTGCATGGCCGAAGCGCTGAGCGCGATGACGGGGATCGCTCGCGTGCGGTCGTGATCGCGCAGACCGCGGAGCACCTCGAAGCCGCTGATCCCGGGGAGGTTGATGTCGAGGATGATCAGGTGGGGCCGCGTCGCGATCGCGAGCTCGAGACCCAGCTCGCCGGTCGGCGCGGTGAGCAGCTTCACGTGTGGGAGGTCGGCCATGACCTCCTCCATGAACGCGACGTTGGCGGGGTTGTCCTCGACGTAGAGGATGCTCGCCTCCGCCAGGGCCTTGCTCGCCTGCGGAGGTCGCGCGTGCGGCAGCGGCGCAGCCTGCTCCGCCGTGACCAGCGGGAGCTCGACCCAGAACTCGGCGCCGTGCCCCGCGCGGCTCTCGAAGCCCACGCTGCCGCCCATCATGTCTGCCAGCCGACGCGAGAGCGCGAGGCCGATGCCCGTGCCCTCCACCGGACCGGTCTCTTGCCCGGCGCGATAGAACGCCTGGAAGAGCCGATCTTGTCGCTCCGCGGCGATGCCGGGGCCGTCGTCGAGCACCGAGACGCGCAGAGCGCGTCCCGAGAGCGTGCTGCGCAGGATCGCGCGGCCGCCATCCTTGCCGTACTTGATCGCGTTCGACCCGAAATTCAGGACGATCTGCGCGAGGCGCGTGCGGTCTGCGAGCACGACCCAGCGCTCGGCCGCAGGCTCGATCGAGACGGTGACCCTGCGTCCCTCGGCAACCGAGGCCAGCGTGGTGCGGGCTTCCTCGAGCACCTCGTCCACCGCGACCGGCTCGACCGACAGCGGCACGGCGCCCGCCTCGACGCGCGCGAGGTCGAGCACGTCGTCGATGAGACGGAGCAGGTGCTCGCCCCCCTTGCGCACGTGCTCCACCAGACGCCTGGGTCGCTCCCCCACGCTCGCGTCGCGCTGGATGAGCTGGGTGAAGCCCAGCACCGCGTTGAGCGGCGTGCGCAGCTCGTGGCTCATCGAGCGGAGGAACTCGGTCTTCGCCGCGTTCGCATCCTCGGCTTGCTGCTTGGCGACCTCGAGCTCTTGCTGCCGACGCACGTCGTCGGACAGGTCGTAGACGACCGTCACCCGCCCCCCCTCGGGCGTGATCCGATCGACGATGCGCAGCGAGCGCCCGTCGCGCGAGGTCACCTCGATCGCACCCGAGGGCGCGCGGTGATACGCGATGCGGCGCGCGCGGTGGTCGGCCACTGTCTCGCTGCCGAGGTCGAGCGTGGGGATCTCCGCATCGAGCAAGGCCTCGAACGACGCGCCCGTGACGGGGCCCGTCCACGACTCGAGCCCGCGCCGATACACGCTGTTGCAGAGGACGAGCTCGTCGGCAGCGTCGAAGATCGCCAGCGCATCCTGCACGCTCTCGAGCGCGCTCAAGAGGCGCTGGTGGGCGATCATCGCTCGCCGCTCGACGAGGCGCCGCTCCGTGATGTCGCGCACCGCGGCGGCGACCAGCCTGCCCCGCGGGGTGGCGATGGGGCTGAGCGCGATCTCGACGGGGATCTCGCGGCCGTCTCGATGCAAGCCGAAGAGGAGATCCCCCGCGCCCATGGGCCGGGGGTGCGGGTTGTTCGCATACCCGTCTCGATGCGCGCCGTGGCCCGCGCGGAAGCGCTGAGGCAGCAGCACCTCGACGGGTCGGCCCACCAGCTCGGCGCGCGGCCATCCGAACACGCGCTCGGTCTGCGCGTTCACGAGGACGATCGTCCCCGCCTCGTCGACGAGGACCATCGCGTCGGGCGCCGCGTCGAAGACCGCGCCGGCAGCGAGCTCCGCCCAGTCCACCGCCTCCGTCTGCGACTCGCTCAAGGTCGCGCTCCCGGCAAGGTGAGGACGAACGACGCGCCCGCGCGTGAGCCATCGACACGGATGGTCCCACCGTGCGCGGCGATGGCCGCGCGACAGAAGGCGAGCCCGAGGCCACGACCCGAGCGCGACGAGCTCGAGTCGAGCTGGACGAACGGATCGAAGATCCGATCACGCAGCGCCTCGGGGATGCCGGGCCCCGTGTCCTCCACGCGGAGCTCGGTTCCTCCGTCGGCGGTCGAGCACGCGCGGAGGTGCACCTCGCCGCCCTCGGGCGTGTGGCGCAGGGAGTTGTCGACGAGGTTCGCGAGGACGCGTCGCAGGAGGTCCGCGTCCGCACGCGCGGCGAGGTCCGCGTGCACCTCGACGATCAGGGCGATCGCGCGCGCCTGTGCCTGGACGCCCAGCTCGTCCGCGATCTCTCGCAAGAGCTGCGTCAGCTCGACATCGGCCGTGTGGGCCACGAGCTGCCCCTCGTCGGCCCTCGAGACGTCGAGCAGGTTCATCACGAGCTGGTGGAGTCGGTCGCACTGCTCACGGATGGCGGCGGTGGACTCGCGCGCTTCCTCGGGCAGTCTCGGGATGCGCGCGAGGAGGGTCGCGTGCAGGTGCATGGTGGCGAGCGGGGTCTTGAGGTCGTGCACCACGAAGGCCGCGAGGCGCTCCTTCTGCAGCTGCACACGCAGGAGATCGTCGCGCTGACGCCGGATCTCCACCAGCCGATCACGCGCCTCGACGCCGAGGCGACGCAGGAGGATCGAGGTCTCGACGCGGGAGATGAGCTCCGTGGGGCGCACGGGCTTGGTGAGGAAGTCGACGGCACCCGCGGCGCGCGCGCGGTCGAAGGTCTCGAGGTCCCGCAGGGCGGTCAGGAAGATCACGGGCACGTCCTCGCCGGACGGCAGCGCGCGCAGGCGCTCGAGCGTCTGGAAGCCGTCGAGGTCGGGCATCCGCACGTCCATGAGCACGACATCGGCGGGCCGCAGCGCGAACGCCGCGAGCGCGGCCTCGCCCGACGCAGCCTCGATCACCTCGGCTCCCTCGGGGACGAGCGTCTCGACGACGAGGAGACGGTTGGCGTCGTTGTCATCGACGACGAGGACGCACGCGCGAGGAGGGAACGCCACGATCGGTGGCGCTTGGTCGCACGAGCGGCGCGGATCTTCAAGCCCGCGCTCACGTCCAGTGGGATGGCTCGCGAGGCCTCGTGTTCGTCAGCGCGCTTCAGGCATGAAGCGAGCGAAGCGCGCGAGCCGCGCGGCGGTGTCGGTCGGCCGCGTCGGGTCGGTCGGCCCGATCACACACCGTCGCGAGGTCGTCTTCGATCGCGGCATGCCCCGGCAGGAGCGTGCTCGCCACGCGCAGCGCCACCTCCGCGCGCTCGAGCTCGCCTCGCTCGAGCGCCTGACGAGACTCGTCGCGCAGCGCCACCACGCGCTCGAGGATCGCCGTGCGACGCGCAGGGTCCGCGTCGAGGTCGCGCACGGCGAGCACCGGACAGTGCGCGCCGCGCACCACGCGGCTGGCGACGTCCCCGAAGCTGGCGGGGACGAGCGTGTCGAACGAGCGGCTCGCGACGACGACCAGGGACGC
>JAFLCL010000441.1 GCA_017303575.1 Deltaproteobacteria bacterium | reverse complement strand
TGGGTTGGGGCGCCACGCGGCGGGGTCTGCGCAGCAGACCCCTGGAGCGGGAGTGAGGAGGAGTCTTCGACGATCGAACGACGGGGAGCTCGAGGGGCCAGAGGTCCCTCGACCCAGGCCAACTCAGTGCTGCTGCAGCGCGCTCATCGCGCCCACGCCCACGCCCAGCACGACGCCGAGCACGATCATGATCGCGACCATCACGAAGCACACCGAGCCGAGCACGATGCCGGCGATCGCTTCGTTCTTGCGCACGCCCGTGACGTTCGCCTCGCGCAGGCCGAGGATGCCCGTGATGATCGCGGCCAGGCCGCAGCACGGCACGATCACCATCGCGGCGTAGTTCAAGAGCGGGATGCAGCAGCAGATCATGCTGACGACGGACACGCCGCCGCAGATCACGGCCGCGAGGGCCATGTTGTTCTCGCCGCCGCCCATCGGGCCGCCGCCCATCGGGCCCTGAGGAACACCGCCGCCGGGAGGGCCGAAGCCGCCGCCGGGCGCGCCGCCGCCCGGAGCACCGAAGCCACCGCCTGGTGCGCCGCCCGGGGGCGGGCCGAAGCCACCACCTCCCGGCGGTGCGCCGAATGGAGCGCCACCCTGCGGCGGACCTCCCTGCGGCTGACCAAAGCCCGAAGGCGGGAGATTCTGCGGCGGCTGGTTCCAGTCCTGGCTCATGGGCGCGGAGCGTCGCACGGACCTGCGCGTGGTCACAACGCCCTCGCTCGCACCGCCTCGCAGTGCACGTCCGGCTCGCACTCCTTCTATCCTCGCGCCATGAGCAAGGACCCGACCACGTCGCTCGCGGGCGACACGCTGCCGCTGGCCCAGCCTGCACGCATGAAGCAGGAGCTCGGTGATCTCGCGACGATGGTCGCGACACCCTCGGTCGGTGGGCCCGTCTCGATCGAGACCGACGCGCGCCTCGCGGCCGACGCGCGCTTCGTCGAGCGCTACGAGCATCGCTCGCTGCTCGGCGAGGGCGGCATGGGCGCCGTCGATCTCTTCCGTGATCGCGCGATCGGTCGCGAGGTCGCGATCAAGCGCATCAAGGCCAGCGCGGCCTCCCCCGTCGCGCTCGGTCGCTTCGTCCGCGAGGCGCGCGTGCAGGGGCAGCTCGAGCATCCCGCGATCGTGCCGGTGCACGATCTCGCCGAGACCCCGGACGGCGCGGCGTTCTTCACGATGAAGCGCGTGCGCGGCGCGTCGCTCGACGAGATCCTCGATCGCGTCGCGCGGGGCGAGGACGACGCCGCGCAGCGCTACGGCCGACGCAAGCTGCTCACCGCCTTCGCGACGGTCTGCCTCGCGATCGACTTCGCGCATGCGCGCGGCGTGCTGCACCGCGACCTCAAGCCCGCGAACGTGATGCTCGGCGACTTCGGTGAGGTCTACGTGCTCGACTGGGGCCTCGCGAAGTTGCTCGGTGCCCCCGAGACCCTCGCGAGCGCGGGCGAGCGTGGAGGGAGCCTGCCGCCGATCGTCGACGTGGGATCGGTCGACGGACAGAAGACGCAGGTCGGCGCGCTCATGGGCACACCGGGCTACATGAGCCCCGAGCAGTGTCGGGGTGAGGTCGATCAGCTCGATGCGCGGAGCGACGTGTATGCGCTGGGCTGCATCCTCTTCGAGATCCTTCACCTCGAGGCGCTCCATCCGGGCCGCGGCATCGCAGAGCGCATGGCCTCCACGCTCACGGGCATCACCTACGACATGTCGCGCGAGCGCAGCGCCGACGTGCCGCCTGAGCTCGATCGCTTGTGGCGCGAGGCTGTCGCGCTCGAGACGAGCGCGCGCATCGGGAGTGCGCGTGAGCTCGCCGAGCGTGTCGAGCGCTACCTCGATGGCGAGCGTGACGAAGCGCGTCGTCGAGAGCTCGCGTCGTCGCACGTGGAGAAGGCCAGCGCGATGGACACACGCACGCCCAAGGGACGCGCGGAGGCGATGCGCGAGCTCGGTCGTGCGCTCGCGCTCGATCCCAGCCACGAGGCCGCGCTGCGTGCGCTCGCGCGCGCGCTGACCGATCTGCCCGACGAGGTCCCTCCCGAGGCGCAGTCGGCGATCGATCGCGCGCGCACCGAGCGTCGCGTGCAGATGGCGCGGACGAGCGCCGTGCGCCTGGGCACGTGGATCCTCGTGATCCCCGCGGTCGTCGCGTTCGGCGTGATCTCGTGGGCACGCGGCGCATCGCTGATCGCGAGCCTCCTCTTCACGGCGCTGATGGCGCTCTTCACGTGGCGCACGCGCAGCGTGTCCGACCAGTGGACGCTCGCGCTGCTCGCGAGCTCGACCGTCGCGATCGGCCTCGTCTCGTTCGTCTTCGGGCCCTTCGTGCTCGTGCCGAGCCTGGCGGCGACGAACGCGATCTTCTTCGCGATGAACTCCGACCGGGCGATGCGACGCTTCGTCGTCGCCGCGAGCGTGAGCGCCGTGATCGTGCCCTTCCTGCTCTCGCTGACGGGTCTCGATGCGAGCTACTACGCGTTCGCCGACGGCGCGATGACGATCACCTCGCCGATGGTCGCGTTCCCGCCGGTGCTCGTGATGGGCCTCTTGCTCACCGTGTCGATCGCGCTCGTCGTCACGCCCACGCTGCTCGCGGGCCGGATGCGCGACGAGCTCGCGCGCGCCGAGGAGCGCGTGCTCCTCCAAGCCCACTACCTCGCGCAGCTCGTGCCCGAGGCCGCGCGTCGGTGAGCCGCGTCGTGCTCAGCGCGACCAGCGCTCGCCCTTCGCGATCGCGATGATGTTCGAGAGGCGCCTCGCGAGCTCCTCGGGATCTTTCGCCGGCTGGAAGCGTCCTTCTTCGCCATCACGCGGCACGAGCACGAACGCGCTCGGCAGGAACGCGGTCAGCTCGCCGACGAGCCGCTCGAACTGGATCGCCGAGCGACCCTCGACCTTCTTCTCCACGCGATAGAAGGGCAGCGCGAAGTCCCGATCGATCGCCTCGGCGTCGAGCACGAACGTGTTCGTGTTGAAGACCGGGATCGCATCCTGATCGAAGCCCTGCGGGAAGCGGAATCCCTCGACGATCTGGGCGATTCCGTTGACGCGCGCGGGGGCACCGCCCTTGTCGCCGGGATCCTTCTTCACGACCTCGGCGGTGATCTTCGCACCGCGCTGCACGTGCAATCCCACGATCGCGGGATCGAGCGTCGCGCCGAGGTTGTCGACGTTCGACATGACGAGGTGCCTGCCGCCCGCGGCGCGGAACCTCGCGAGCACACCGCTCGCGCGGAGCGCGAAGCTGAGATCACCGTGGCCCGTCGCGTAGGGTGAGAGCGTGCCGTCGCCCTCGCGGAAGAGCGTGCCCTCCGGCGTGAGGCGCAGCGACACGAGCTGCGGAAAGCACGTGATG
The DNA here is from genome assembly GCA_017303575.1 of Deltaproteobacteria bacterium. Taxonomy (GTDB): domain Bacteria; phylum Myxococcota_A; class Polyangia; order Polyangiales; family Sandaracinaceae; genus JAFLCL01. Next base: position 1,310 of record JAFLCL010000441.1, on the reverse strand, counting down.
TCGGCCTCGGCGTCGAGCTTCGACTCGCGCACGTGCTCCTCGATGCGCGCGTGCGTCGCGAAGCTCGTCATCACGTAGATGGGCACGCGCCCGCCCGCGTGTCGGCTCGCGCCGACGACGTCGTCGACCTTGATCTCGAGGAAGCTGCGGCCGTCGTACACGGGCACCACGGCCTTCACGACACCACCGAAGCGCGTGGCCATGCCGCCCGCGAGGATCACGGCACCGACCTCGCCGCGTGCGATCGCCTCGCGCCCGATCCTCGCGAGCTCGGTGCGCTCGCGCGAGCCGATCGGGGGAAGCTCGGTCACGTCCTCCGGGCTCGGCACCGTGACGGTCCCCTTCACGGCGTTGTCGCTGCCCGCGCCGGTGCGCGCGCGCTCGGCGAACGTCGCGAGCTGGGCGGGATCGAAGCCGTAGCGATCGAGCTCGGCGCGGGTGGTGTCGTCGATCGAGAGCGTCATGGGTGCGCGAGCATAGAGCACGTCCTCGCCATCGCGTCCTCACGACACGTGTCCCCGAAACGATCTGCTCGGTCGTGCCGTGCGCCTCTGCTTCGGCGCCGCGCGGCACGACATCACGATCACGCGTCGATCGCCCTTCGTGCGTTGGGTCACCCACTACCTGACCGCGCCCGACGATCAGCCTTTCGTCGCGCCGTGACGACGGAGCGCCACGCTCCTCGCGCGCTTTGGTACCCTCGCGCCCCGCTTCGCGCGCACGTCTGCCGCGACGGGACTGGAGGTGCCCCATTCGGATCGCTGCCCCGAAGGAAACGCACGAGGGTGAGAAGCGTGTCGCGATCACGCCCGACTCCACGAAGAAGCTGATCGAGCGAGGCTTCGAGGTCGCCGTCGAGCGAGGCGCCGGTGAGGCCGCGGGCTTCCTCGACGCCGCGTACGAAGCGGTGGGCGCGAAGCTCGTCACGCGTGACGAGGCGCTGTCTGCGCCCCTCGTGCTGAAGGTCCGCCCGCCGTCCGATGCGGAAGCGCGCGCGCTCGCGGAGCGAACGATGCTCGTGTCGCTGCTCTACCCGGATCGACATCCGTCGCTCGTGCCGATCTTCGTCGAGCGTCAGGTCACCTCGCTCGCGCTCGAGCGCGTGCCGCGCGTCACGCGGGCGCAGAAGATGGACGTGCTGAGCTCGATGGGGAACCTGCTCGGCTACCGCGCGGTCATCGAGGCGAGCAACGCGTTCCAGGGCTTCTTCGGCGCGCAGGTCACGGCCGCAGGCAGCTCGCGTCCGGCGCGCGTGCTCGTGATCGGCGCAGGCGTCGCGGGCCTCGCGGCGATCGGCGCGGCGCGCGGCC
>JAFLCL010000440.1 GCA_017303575.1 Deltaproteobacteria bacterium | reverse complement strand
CTGACTACACGGCGACGGTGTCGGTGCCAGTGTCGCTGCCGGGGCTGTGGCGGCAGCTGTCGGAGCGTGAGCTTCGCGCGGCGCGTCGGGCGCACGAGGAGAGCGTGCGCGACGTGGAGCGACAGGAGGCTGTGAATCGGCGACATCGTCGGCTGCCGAAGGGCTCGCGCTACACACGAATCGATCCGTTCAGCCGACCCGCGGACATCAAGCACAGCCCCAAGCCGTGGGCGCACGCAACCGAGGACGACCAGAAGGCCTATCGTCGCGCCTATTCGGAGATGCTGGCTGCTTATCGAGTCGCGTCGGCGAGGTTCCGAGAGACAGGTGTGCTGTGCGCGTTTCCGGCGGGGACGCGACCGCCTTGGATCGCGAGGGCGCCCGTGATGACTTAGGCCCTCAGCCGGTCCTGAATCGAGCTCTGTCGCGACACGCGACGGGAGAGGTGTGCCCGCCGACCATGAGGTCGAGCGGGCCAAAGGTGCTTGTCGCGTGACATCGACTGACGTGCTCGTCCGCGACGCTCACGCGCCCTCGTGGATGGGTAGCGCGGCGCGCGGTGTCACGATTCAGGGACATCCGGCGGCTGCGTGCGGCCCTCCGCACGAGGCAGGCTCTGCAGAGGTCTGACACCGCCAGGCCGCTGTCCGGCTGCCCGGTGTCGATCAGCTTCGGCCCGGTGTCGATCAGCTTCGCACGTGGCGCTTCACGAAGGCGTCGAGGGCGGCCTCGACGTCGGACAAGTCCGTGCGCGCGATCTCGCTGGGGGACTCTCGTGCGTCGACTTCGTGGTTCTCGGGGCCGCCCTCGGCGGCGCGGAGCGCGTCGATCATGAACGCGCGGGCTCGGCCCGAGAGGCGCAGCGGGCCGCCTCCGCACGCGCGACACACGATGCCGCCGCGGCCCGCGTCGAAGAGAGCGGCCTGGCCGGGCTCGGGGGCTCGCCCGCACGAGACGCACGCCGTCACCCGAGGCGCGAGCCCGACGATCGCGAGCACACGCAGGCTCGAGCGCGCGAACACGCCGACCGACGTCGCGTCGCGATCGAGCTCCTCGAACAACGCGGCGATCGCGTCGAGCAACCTCGGCTCGCCGTGCCGCTGCGGCGAGACGCTGCGCACCAGCTCGAGGGCGTGCCCCGCCTCGCGCATGGCGTCGAGGCTGCCGATCAGCCGAGGAAACGCCCGCAGCACACGCGCCTCCGCGAGACGCCCGACCTCGCCGACCCCCATCGCGACCGACGCCTCGACGATCGCGAACGGCTCGAGCGCACCACCGAAGCGCTTCTGACTGCGGCGTGCGCCGCGCGCCATCACGGCGATGCGACCGTGCGCGTCGGTCACGAGCGTCAGGATCCGATCGGCCTCACCGAAGTCGACGGAACGCAAGAGCACGGCGCGCGTGGCGGCGGCCGTGCTCCGAGGTGCGCCACCGCGGGCGGGGACTCAGACCTCCGCGGACGGAAGCTCGAGCGCGACGTGGCTGAGCTCCACGGGCGCGTCGCGATGACGCGGCCGAAGGACGATCGAGAGCGCGAGCGTGAACAGGATGAGGAGGATGACGAGCGCGATCGCGAGGCCGAAGCGACGGCCGCGATCGGGCTGACCCACCGTCTCGCGCGCCACCGTGGTGGGCACCTTGGACGGGCGGCTCGACTCCTCGTAGCGGCGGATCGTCTCGTCGATCCCGAGGCCGACAGCCTTCGCGTAGGACTTCACGAAGCCCCGGACGAAGACGTCGCCCGGCAGGCTGTCCAGGCGATCGTCCTCGAGCAATTGGAGCGAGCGCAGCGGAATGCGCGTCGTCTGCGCGAGCTCTTCCAGGGAGAGCTGGCGGATCTCGCGCTCGCTTCGAAGAAACTGTCCGATCGACTCCATCATGCCTCCGCTAGGCTCGTCTCCGAGATGCTCGCCTGCCGCTCGAGAGCGGGCAGCCGAGCCTCACGGAGAGAGGAGGCGGGCGCAGGTGCGACCAGCCTCCGTGTTCGCGTCCAGCTCGACACATCGCTCGAAGTCCTGAACGGCTTCGTCACGACGCCCCAGCCGGGCACGGGCCTCACCACGCAAAAGCCAAGCATCTTGAAGCGCAGCACACTCCGGCCTGTCCACCTCGAGGGCATGGGTCAGGGCCTCGTCGGCGTGCGCAAAACCTTCGGGGTCACCGCCCGGCTGGCCGTCCACGGTCAGCTGCCCCTGGGCGAAGAAGACCTGTCCCATGCGGAACCAGCCGTTGCAGAACTGGGGCTGCAGGCGAACCGCCTGCTGCAGGGCCTCGAGCGAGTGCGGGTAGTCCCGCATCTCGTAGTAGACCCAGCCGAGGTTGCCCCAGCCCAGGTGGGGCGTGCGGTTCATGAGGTCGCCCGTCGCGCTGCGGAGCGCCGTGACGGCGTCTTCGTAGCGGTGGGCGTTGATGTAGAGGACGCCGAGCGTGTTGTAGGCGTCAGGGGTGAGAGCCGGCAGGCCAGCGGCGCCGAGGCGCTCGTTGGTGGCGATGGCGGTGCGGAGGTGGCTCTCGGCCTGATCGTTCTCGCCGCGCAGCATGTGGAGCGTGCCGAGCACCGTGTGGGCCTCGACGTTCTCCGGATCGAGGCGGATCGACTCCTGGAGGTGCTGGAAGGCGCCCGCGATGTTGTTCTCGCTGTAGAGGCCGACGCCCAGGTCGTACTCGGTGCGCGAGCGGTTCAGGTCTTCCTCGGAGGGGCCGCCGGGACAGGCGGTCAGGCACAGCGACGCCGCGATCCCTGCGATCGCGAGCCCGGGCTGACGCTGGCCACCCTGGAGCCTCAACACGCGCCTCCACCGACGGTTCCGACCGTCGAACTGCGCGCAGCAAGGTTGATCCGGGGGGTCATTGGAGGGGCCCTGATCTACCGGGGCTCGTCGGGACCGTCAACCGCGGCGGATCACGGCTGCTCCCCGTTGCCCGCAGATCGTGCTCGGTGCTGGCGCGGAGGGATCGATTGACGCGGGGGCCTTTCGCCCGCTACTCACGGGTCTCATGCAGGAGCTCGGGCACGGCGACAGGCAGCGGCTCTTCGAGCGCTTCGGCCGGACGTTCGCTTCCGGCGCGTCGATCTACGACGAGGGCGAGTCGGCGGAGCACTGCTACCTCATCCAGACGGGCCGGGTGCGGCTGGTGAAGCGGATCCGGGGGGCCGAGCGAAGCCTGACCGTGCTCAAGCCGGGCGACTTGTTCGGCGAGGACGCGCTGCTCCCCAAGACGTCGCGGAGCGCATCGGCCGTGGCGCTGACGGAGGCGCAGGTCCTGGCGCTCGACCGCAAGACGTTCGGCGTGCTCCTGTCGACCAACCCCGAGGTCGCCTCGCGGCTGGTCGAGCAGCTCGTGCGCCGGCTCCGCAACGCGGAGGAGCAGGTCGAGAACGCCATGCTGCGCGACCACCCCTCGCGTGTGGTCAACACGCTCCTCCGCCTCGCCGGTGGCGTGGAGCCGACGACCGACGGGCACGTCGTGGCCATCTCGCCGCTCGAGCTCTCGAGCCGCGTGGGGCTGGATGTGGATGCCGTGAAGAAGGCCGTCCAGCAGCTGCGCGACGGTGGCTACGTCCGGATCGCCGAGGAGCGGATCATCATCCCCGACCTCGCCGCGCTCAAGCAGCTCTACCAGCTGCTGGGCATGAAAGAGGACGTGCGCGGCGGCTTCCCGTGATGGTGCGGGTCGAGGGACCTCCGCGACTCCTGGCCCTCGAGCACCCCTCACCGCAGCTCCGCGCCAGTCGACGGAACGAGCCGGCCATCCTGCGTGGCGACGAGGCTCGGCCCTCCTCGGCCGCGCCCTTTCGGCGATAGTCGAGCCATGACACGCCGTCCGACGCTCGCCGCCTGGGTCGCGCTCGCCTTGGGCATCGTGCCGAGCACGGCGCACGCCCAGACCGTGGCGGACGTGATCCCCGCGATGGGCCCCTGTCAGAGCCACCTCGTGCGCGGCCTGAGCGATCAGCTCCTGCGCGCCCAGGTCTGCGCCTACCCCGACTCCCTCGTCGCGTTCTCGCACCCCAACATCCGATCGGGGAGCGGCGTGAACCAGTACGGCTCACCGGAGATGGTCGCAGCCCTCCTCTCCGTGGCGGCGTCGAACGACCTGATCCTCAACGACGCCTTCCGCACGGTGGTGATGCAGTACGCGTACGTGGCCACCGACCAACCGGGCAACGCCGACGGCTGCTTCGGCCCAGCCAGCCCCGGCACCAGCCGGCACGAGTGGGGCAACGCCGTGGACATCGAGAACTACGAGGCCCGCCGCGGCGCGATGACGGCTGCCGGCTTCGTCTGGGCGGGCAGTGGCGACCCCGTGCACTTCTCGACGGGCCCAGAGCGACGCGGCACCGGCGTCCGCACGTTCCAGCACCTCTGGAACCTCAACCACCCCGAGGCACCGATCGACGAAGACGGCATCTACGGCCCGCAGACCGAAGGTGCGCTGCGCAGTAGCCCGGCGGGCGGCTTCGCGACGGATGGCTGTGCGGTCGATCGCGATGGCGATGGGTCACCCGAGGGCATGGACTGCGACGACGCGAGCCCCGCGCGACACCCCGGCGCCACCGAATCGTGCGACGCCGTGGACGAGGACTGCGACGCCAGCGTCGACGAGGACGTCGTCTCCCTCTGCGGCGGCGAAGGGACGTGCACGACGGGCATGCAGGTCTGCGCCGCGGGCGTGTGGGGCACGTGCGAGGGCCAGGTCTGCAACGACC
>JAFLCL010000044.1 GCA_017303575.1 Deltaproteobacteria bacterium | reverse complement strand
CCCCGAGCGCTGCGAGCACGTCGTCGAGCGCCACGCCCGTTGCCGCGCGAGCCCCCGCGCGTGCGCCGGGAGAGCTCGCGGTGGTCACGCCAGGCACGTGGGCATCCGTGACGATCGGCGACCGTGTGCTCCAGACGCCCTGTCAGGTCTCACTGCCGCCGGGCCGCCACGACGTGAGCGTCGTGCTCGGGGGTCGAGGTACGGCGCGACGGCAGGTGGTCACGATTCGGCCGGGGCAAGTGACGCGCCTGGTGATCTCCGAGTAGAGCGTCCGCCCTGAGCCGCTCGAACCGGCTCGGGGCTCTCTGCTTCGTGACCACACCCTCACTTCGTTTGCTGGCCCTGCCCCTCCTCGCCCCGGCGTGGCTCGCGGGGTGCGGCTCGATCGGCGGCCCGGGTCTCGACGAGCTGAACGCGACCCACGACATCGACGATCCCAATGTGGACGACACGCCCGCGGCCGCGCCCTTCGTCGCGGGGCAGCGACGGGACGTCGGCGACGCCGACGCGGTGCTGCGGCTCGAGGCGCTGCCCGAGTCCCTCGAGGGCGTCGTCTCGGTCGGCGATCTCGATGGTGATGGACTCGGTGATCTCGCGCTCCTCGTGCGGCGTCACAACCCTCCCGACGTGGTGCCCTGCGAGGACGGCTGTCCGGCCTTCGCGCAGTCCGTCACGTACCTCGTGTACGGCGCGCGCACGCTCGACGCGACCCTCGCGCCTGCGGCCGAGCTCGTGGGCTGGCACCTCAACGATCTTCGTCACTCCGTCGCAGCGGCCGGCGACGTCGACGGTGATGGCCTCTCGGACCTCGCCATCTCCATCGGCTCGATCGGCTGTGATCAAGGCAACGTGCTCGTGGTGCGCGGCGGACCCCGCATGTCGGGCACGCACGACGTCCGCGACGTCGGGGCGCTGGTGCGCGAGTCGGGCACGTGCGCGCGGCTGGGCGACGGCGTGGGCGTGGGCGATCTCGACGGCGATGGACACGACGAGGTGGTCGTGGCGACGCCGGGCACCGATCGCGCGTTCCTCTTCTACGGCACGGACGAGGTGCCTCCTCCGCGCCGCAGCGAAGAGAACGCCGAGGCGGTGTTCGTGGGCGCTTCGATCGGCGCGGCGCGCGGCGTGGGCGACGTGAACGGCGATGGCCTCGCGGATCTCGTGCTCGGCGTGGCCCCGAGCACGGTGCAGCGCCTGACGGACGAGCGCACGCACGTGATGATCTTCGGCGCGGCCACGCGCATGACGGGCGAGCAGGCGCTGCTGGACGCACCTCACCTCGAGGCGGCCATCGTGCGAGGCGTCGGCGACGTGACGGGCGATGGCATCGACGACCTCGGCGCGACGGTCACGAGCGGGCCGCACGGCGCGTTCGTGATCGCGGGGCGCCCCTCGTGGCCCTCGACACTCGACGTGCGCGCGAGCGAGATCCGGATCGCGCACGAGGCCACCACCGCGCCGAACGAGGCTGCGACCATCGTGGGCGCGGGCGACGTCGATGGCGACGGACACGACGACCTCCTCTACGGGGTGCCTGCGTACGAAGGCGGGATCGAAGCGCCCCGAGGCGCAGTGCATCTCTTCCGCGGACCGATCGCGGGCACACGCACGCTCGAGGACGCGACGACGTTCCTGGGTCAGCTCTGGCGCGGCGATCTCGACGACGCGCCGCGCGGCGCGGACGAGCTCGGTCGGCTCATCGTGGGCGACGTCGACCTCGACGGCGATGGCCTCGACGACCTCGTGCTGCCTGCACCCACCGCGCCCGAGGGACGCGTGTACGTGTGGCGCGGGAGGCGCTCGTGAGGTGTGCGCCGTGGCTCGCGGCCGCGCTCTTCTTCGTCGGCTGTCCCGACACGCACGACCTCGGCCGCGACGCAGGTCCCACCGACGCGCGAGGCCCCGACACGCTCTCGCTCGAGGTCGGTCCTCCCGATGCGATCTCCCTCGAGCACGTCACGTGCGGCCCCAACCGCTGTGCCGTCGGCGAGATCTGCTGCAACGAGTCGTGCGGCGTCTGCGCGTTCGCGAGCGAGTGCGTCGATCACGGCTGTGCCGGCCCCTGAGCACCTGGACGACACGACGAGGCGGTTCACGCTGGCCTCTCGATGTCTTCCGCCAGCGACGATCACGGCACGACGCTCCGCGCGATCGTGCGCGCCGACACGCTGTTGATGCGCTTGCTCCGCGCCGTGCGATCGCAGGCGCTGCCGGGCTCGTTCCTCGCCGCGGGAGTCGTGCGTGATCGCGTCTGGGATCATCTCCACGGCCTGCCCGCGCGTCCGCCGAAGGACGTCGACGTGATCTTCTTCGACGAGGACGCGGAGGAGTCCCTCGCGACCGAGACCACACGTGCGCTCTCCGTCCTCGAGCCCGACGTGGTGTGGGACGTCGTGAACCAAGCGCACGTGCACCGCTGGTATCGCGACGACGGAGGTGGGCCCGTGCCCCCGCTGCGCTCCTCCGAGCACGGCATCTCCACCTGGCCCGAGACCGTCACCTGCCTCGGCGTGCGGCTGTGTGACGACGACACGATCGAGGTCTGCGCCCCGCACGGCCTCGACGATCTCTTCGCGCTGCGGTGGCGGCACCACGCTGCCCGCGCCTCGCTCGCGACCTTCGAGAGGCGCCTCGCGAGCAAGGGCGTGACCTCGCGCTGGCCTCGCGCCGTCGTGATCCGGTGATCGCGAGGCTGCAGCGCGCCGCGTTCCGCAGCATCATCGGCGCCCATGCGCTCGTTCCGCCTCGCCACGCTCGATGACGTCCCCGCTCTCCACGCGCTCGTGGAGAGCGCCTACCGCGGTGAGGTGAGCCGCGCGGGATGGACCACGGAGGCGGACTTCCTCGAAGGCCAGCGCACCGATCACGAAGAGCTGCGCGGGCTCGTCGCGGGACCTGCGACGAGGCTGCTGCTGGCGCACGACGACGGCCAGCTCGTCGGCTGCGTGCTCTTGAAGGACGAGGCCCAGGGCGCCTACCTCGGCATGCTGTCGGTGCGACCCTCGCTCCAGTCGAGCGGCCTCGGGCGCGCCCTCCTCGAGGAGGCGGAGCGCTTCGCGCGCGTCGAGCTCGGTCACCGCAGCATGCGCATGCGCGTCATCTCGCTCCGCGACTCGCTGCTCGGCTGGTACGAGCGTCGCGGCTACGTGCGCACCGGTGAGCGAGAGCGCTTCCCCTACGACGAGCCGCGCGCGGGCAAGCCCCTGCGCGACGATCTCGAGTTCGTCGTGCTGACCAAGCCCCTCTGAGACGCGGATCGATCAGCGGGCGCGCGCGCCGATCGCCGCCGCGATCCCGCCCGCGCCGAGCGCGACGAGCACACGCGCGGCCGCCCAGATCGGATCGTTGCTCGCCGGCTGGTGAAGATGGAGGGCCGCGTACGCGCTCGATCCGAGCTCGAGCACCCCCAGCGTCGCGAGGCCCACGAGGAGTGAGCGCACCATGCGCGCTGTCTCCACCTCGATCGACGCGATGCTCCGCCAGGCCGCGCTCAGCGCGCGATACGCCGCCGTGCCCGAGCCACCGAGCGCCACCAGCGCGCCGAGGGTCACGAGCACGAGCTCCGCGGTGGCGAGCGTCGCCTGCGTCGAGAGCCCCGCGACCACGAGCGCGAGGGTGACGCCCACGCTCGCCCCCGCCGCGAGCACGAGCGTGCATGCCGCGAGCACCGCGAGGGGACGGGCACGACGCGCCTTCCACGAGAGCGCCTTGTCGCTCGCGCTCGCAGCCTTCACCGCGCCTCCGAGGCTGGCAGGTGTCTCTCCGCTCAGGGTCTTGCCCGCCAGGGTCGCGCGCTCGGGCTCGTCGAACGGCGCGAGCGCCGCATCGAGCTCGGTCACCGTCGCATAGCGGTGCGCGGGATCACGCGCCATCGCGCGCTCGATCACGGCCTCGATCGCCGGCGAGATCGATCGCTCGACCAGGCTCGCGCGCTGAGGCGCCTCTTCGAGCAAGCGCACGAGCGTCGCGCTCGCGTCGCCGCCGCCGTACGGCGGTCGGCCCGTCGTCATCCGGTAGAGCACAGCGCCGAGCGCGTACACGTCCGCGCGCACGTCGGTGAGGAGCGCGCTCCGCGCTTGCTCGGGCGCCATGTACGAGGGCGTGCCCACGATCACGCCGGTGCCCGTCATCTCCGCGTCGCCGGCCATCTTCGCCACGCCGAAGTCGAGGATCTTCAGCGTCGTGGTGCCGCTGCCGTCCTCGGCGAGGAAGAGGTTCGAGGGCTTGAGATCACGATGCACGATGCCGAGCGCGTGCGCCGAGGCCACGCCCCGACACGCCTGCCTGAGGAGGTGCACGGCCTCGCCGGTCGAGAGGCGCCCCTCGGCCGCGAGCTTGTGATCGAGGTCGCGCCCCTCGAGCTTCTCGGTGACGATGCACGTGCGCCCGTCGTGGGTGGGCAGCACGTCGATCACGTCGAGCACGTGGTCACTGCGCACCGCCGTCATCGCGCGCGCCTCGCGGTCGAAGCGCACCTTGAGATCATCGCGGTGTGCGAGCGGCGTGTGGATGACCTTCACCACGTAGCGCCGCCCGATGCGCACGTGCTCGGCCTCGTAGATGCGGCCCATGCCGCCCTCGGCGAGCACCCCGACGACCTTGTACGTCTCGCCGAGCATCGCGCCCACGAACGCATCGTCCTTGGCCTCCGGCCCGCGCGACAACGTGCCCGGAGACGACGTCGATCCCGCCTCGGCCAGCACCGTGGGCAGGCTCTCGACCTCGGCCTTGGGCTTCGCCTCGGCGCTCATCCGAGGATTGGCTCACATCCGCAGGGCCGCGAACAGGGCCTCGTGCGACACGCTGGCCCGTAGCGCTCACTCGGAGGCGATCGTGTAGTCGATGGACACAGTGCCCGTGGGCGAGCCGCCGCGGGTGAGGTCGATCATCAAGAGACGTGCGCGTCCGCGCGTCTGGTAGTCGACCGTCCAGATCGGGTCGGCCATCCGCACGCGCTCACCGCCGCTCGCCAGCGTGATGCGCACCGAGCCACCGAAGCGTGAGAGGCGCACCGCGCGCGCCGAGGCCACCCAGCTCGTGCCGAGCGGGGCCCACGTCGCGCCTGCGCCGCAGCTCGCCGCCGTGCACACCTCGATCGTCGTGTCGGTCGCGTCGGCCGTGCTCGTCTCGCCGAGCCAGATCGGGAGCGTCTCCGCGAGCTCGGTGACGGCGTTGCCCGCGAGCGTGATCTCGGAGCGAACGCGCAGGCCGCTCGAGGTGAGCTCGAACGTGCGCGTGTACGGCATGTCGGCGGTGAGCGGGTTGCTCGCGCCGGTGGCCGGTGCCGAGCGCCCGCGATCCATCGTGGACGAGATCGTGCCCGAGGCCGTGAGGCTCACGCTGCTCGCGCTCGTCGTCGCGCTCGCGGTGGGGATCTGCACGCGCGCGCTCGAGAACGATCCGTTGGCCGTGCGTCCTGCGATCTGGTGCGTCGCCCACCGATGCCACGCAGGCGGCGAGGTGCTCGGGCTGCCCCACACATCCGTCGAGTCCGGGTTCTGGTAGCCGTTCGACATCCCGAGGATCACGGGCCCGGTGCCACGACCGGTGAAAGCGGAGAGCGCACCACCACCCAAGCCCGAGAGGATGTCCGTGGCGTCGGGCGGGTTGTCGCCCCACGTCGAGAGCCGTCCGGAGTGCAGCACCACGCCGTGCGCGCCCAGCCGCGCGGCGATCAACATCACGTCCGCGCCTTCTCCGAAGCGACGCACGAAGTCTCCGGTGCGCTCGAAGGGCGGCGAGCCGATCGCATCGCTCGGCGCCTCGTCCATGCCGCCGTTCGGCCCATCCCCCGGATCGAGCGCACGAAGGCGCGCGTAGGTGCCGGGCACGATGTGCTCGGTCGTCATCGGGAACTCGGTCTCGCTCCAGTGCGTCTCTTCCCAGCGCGGCAGCGTGCTCACGCAGTAGCCGAGCACGCGGTTGCACTGCGGTCGCGCGCTCACACAGTCGGCCTCCGTCGTGCACGAGCGTCGCATCGTCGTGTCGTCGATCACGTGTCGATCGAACGCGCCGCGGATCTGTCGCGCCTCGTCGCCCGCACGATCGTTCCAGTTGTACGAGCCCGCGCCCACCTGGCAGTACGACGCGAGGTCGTCGCGCATCACCGCTTGCGAGGGCACGGTGACGCTGTCGTACCAGCTCGCGTAGTTGCGCCCGCGCCACGTGAGGTAGACGCCGTCGTCGCTCAGCATGCCGATGCCGGTGGCGACCTGGTTCGTGTACCAGATGGTCCCCTGCGCACCGACCGCCGTCGCCGGGCTGAAGTGCGAAGGTCCGACGTACTCGCGACGCCACGCGCCGCCGAGGCTCGTGTCGGTGAAGTAGCCCGTGGGCAGCGGCAGCGTGAGGTAGGCCAGGAGCGACTGCTCGCGGCTCGCGATCGATCGCACGTTCGCGTCTCCGTGCGCGAGCGCGGCCCAGGTGAGGAAGTAGAGGCTGATGCCTTCGTACGCGACGTCGAAGCCCTCGCCGTGATCGACGTAGAGGCCGCGCGAGAGATCGTCCGAGCGCGGCAGCACACGACGACGGAAGACCTCCAGCGACCGCGCGCGCACACGATCCGCGAGCGAGGGATCGCCGAGCACCTCGGCTGCGTGGGGCAACGAGACGTGCTGGAACTGCTCCATGTCGCCGCCGCCCGAGCCGTTGGGGCTGTACGTGAGCGTGCGCTCGACGATGCGACGAAGGCCCGTGCGGTACGCGGCCTGGACCTCGGGCGGCATCACGTCGCGACCGACGCGGAACGCGTACGCGAGCCAGATCAGCGTGCCGCCCGTGTAGTCGCTGCGGCAGTCACCACAGCCCGCGCTGCGCGTGCGGTTCTCCGTCATCATCAGATCGATCGTCGCGGTGACGAGCGCCCGTCGCTTCGCTGCCGCCGATCCGTGGAACGGATTGCCGGGATAGCTCCAGCCCGCCCACCACGCGGTGATCGTGGGGTCGTGCGTGCCGTTGCGGCCCCCGCGTTGATAGAGCCGCGGCTCGCGATCCACACCCATCACCACGCCGGTTCCAGGCGGATCGATGTCGATGTTCGACAAGAGGAAGTACGCGCTCGGCAGGCGCAGGCCCGTGGTCGGGGGCAGCGCGCGACCGCGGTTGTGGGTGAAGAGCCACGTCGCGTAGAGCGCGTCGTCGTCGGGGAGGAACGAAGGCTCGAACGTGATCGTCGCGTCGAGCGGCACGTCGAGGTCGGCGGCGGTGAGCGAGGCGAGCCAGTCACGCAGGATCACCTGGTAGGCGTCGTTCACCGGCAGCATCGTCGTGGCAGGCGGGCACGCGACGGTCGCCGTGACGCATCCCTCGAACGGATCGCACGCATCGAGCGCGACCTCGACGGTCCCTCCTGCGCTGCACGTGGGGCGCGCGCCCGTGCAGGTGAGCGGCGAGCCGACGCACGTGCCGCTCGCGTCGCAGCGGTCGTCGGTGGTGCACGCGTTGCCGTCGTCGCACGAGGCGCCGCTCGCGCATGGCTCGGACGCGTCGGTGCCCACGAACGCATCGGGCGTCGGCGGCACGTACACGTCGAGCCCCGGCGCATCGCCGAACACGTCGGGCACGAACGCATCGGGTGTGGAGACCACCGCGTGCGCATCGAGCCCCGGCGCATCGCCGAACACGTCGGGCGGCACGCCTGCGTCGTCGGCGCCGATCAACCGACCCTCACAGCCGAGCAGCCACACAAGCGTCGCGGTCCCTACGAGCCAGCGTCGATGCATCCCTCGATGATGCACGGATCAGCCGGGGACGTTGGGGATCTCCTGTCGCACGTTCGGATCGCCGTGCGCGAACGTCACCGCGAGCGTGCCTTGGATCGCGCGAGCGAGGTCCTTCGCCTCGTGGAGGGCGCCGAGGCTGTCCTCGTCGAGCACGACCCGCGCACGCGCGAGCGCATCGCCGAGCGTCGCCACGTCCGAGCCCTGCACCTCGAACGAGAAGCTCACGTGCACACCGGAGAAGAAGTGCACGTCGAGGATCGACGCGCGGGCTTCTCCGAACGCATCGTCGATCGCGTTCATCGTCTCGTTCGGCTCGCCCTTCGCGATGCCCTGCAAGACGAGCAGCCCACCCCAGCGATCGAGGAGCGCCGAGACCATGCGCAGAGGATGCCCCACGCAGCGTCCCCGGCAACGTCGCGCTCACGCGGCGAGCGACACGGCGCTCCACGCTGGATCGGCAACGACTGGACCTCCGAGGAGCAGGCGTGCATCGATCGCAGGATGGATGACGCGACGTTCTGGGAGCTCATCGACGATGCTCGCATGCGATGCAAGCCAGCGAGCACGAACGACACGGACCAGCAGCACGCGATCCTCGAGGAGCTGCTCGCCGCCCGGTCTGCCGCAGAGATCGCAGAGTTCGATCAAATCTTCCGGCGACTGCATGTCGCCGCGTACAGCTGGGACCTCTGGGCGGCCGCGTACATCATCGAGGGCGGCTGCAGCGACGATGGCTTCACGGACTTCCGGTCGGGACTGATCGGGCTCGGCCGCGAGGTCTACGAGAACGCCGTACGGGATCCCGCAACGCTGATCTCGCTGCCGACCCGCGGCGTGGACTTCAGCAACGAGCTGATGATGTACGCCGCGCCCAACGCCCATGAGCGCGTCGCCGGCGAGGAGCTCCCGTTCGATGACGCCGAGGTGCCCCATGAGCCGGCTGGGAGGCCGTGGCAGGAGGCTCACGTCACCGAGCGATATCCCGAGCTCGCGAAGAAGTTCGGCCACCGCTGAACCGGCGCCCGTGAGAGCCCGCGAGGACGTCGCGTCGGCTCTGCACCTCGCCCGCTCGCGGGAGAGGTCGAGTCGCGACAGCGACGAGGGTGAGGGCACCGTGGCGCGAGCGCGCGCGACCTCCTCCGCGCTCCAACCTCACTCGAGCCGCAGCACGGCCTCCTCGCACGCGAGGAACCGCTCCGTCTCGGGCGCGTGCACGTAGCCGATCACCACGAACCCGTTGCGATCGAGCACCTTGATCGACGCGACGTTGTCCCGCGCGACGCGCGCATGGATCGGTCGCTGACGCACCTCGGCGAGGAGCAGCGCCACCGCAGCGCTCGCGACGCCACGTCCCCAGTGCTCTCTGCCGATCCAGTACCCGACGTAGCGAGTGTCCCCCTCTTCGAACGACGAGATGCCACCGAGCACACGGTCGTCGTCATCGACGATCACGCGAGCGACGCAGAGAGGATTCCCGAGCACGCGAGCCCAGTGCGCGTCGAACGTCTCGCGATCACGCGACCGCACGGCCGCCATCGCGCACGCCTCCTCGTCCAGCTGTTGCTCGAACAGCGTCGTCAGATCCGACTCGCAAGTGGGCCGCAAGCGGAGATTGGCTCGATCGCGCACGGCAGGTCGTACCACCGCTCAGCCGGACTGGGTCGAGCCCGGTTCGACTGACGGGCCGTCGCTGATGCTTCCATCGACGGGGGCTCGCTGACGGGACGACGAAACAGAGCGCACTTGACCCATCAGGGCCGCTCCCGGACCATCTGCCGCATGCCCACGCACGACACAGCGATCTCGCGCCTGATCGGACGCAGACCGTAGTGCGTGGCTCCACCGCTTCCGCGATGACCCGGCTGAGCCTCGCTCTCGCCGTCCGGCACGCTCCTGTCTAGCGACCCTCAGCGTCTGCCGGCGGACGAGGTCCTCGCGGACACGCGTCTCTGGATCGAGCGCGCCGTGATCGGGCTGAACCTGTGCCCGTTCGCGAAGGCCGTGTACGTGCACGATCGGATTCGCTATGCCGTGAGCGAAGCCGAGAGCGCTGAGGCGCTCTTGGACGACCTCGAGCGCGAGATGAAGCTCCTCGCCGCCGCGTCAGCGCGCGAGATCGACACGACGCTCCTGATCCATCCGCGCGTGCTCGGCGTGTTCCTCGACTACAACGATTTTCTCGGTGTCGCTGACAACGCGCTCGCGCGTCTCGGACTCGAAGGCGTGCTTCAGATCGCGAGCTTTCATCCTGCGTACCAGTTCGCCGGCACGTCCCCAGACGACGTGACGAACTGCACGAACCGCTCGCCCTTTCCGATGCTCCATCTGCTGCGTGAAGAGAGCATCGAGCGCGCGATCTCCGGCGCTCCCGAGGCCGAGGACATCTACCAGCGAAACGCCGAGACCCTGCGCAGGCTCGGAGTGTCCGGGTGGGAGATCGTCGCGGGTACGAAGCGGTCCTCCCGGTCGTGATCGCCACAGCCACGCACGTCGGCGAGGGAGGCGATCGTCCGCGCATGTGAGGGCGTCGCTCGGTTCGACATGTGGAGAGCCCGAGACCACCGAGCGAGTGCCGCGGGCGGTGCGAGGGCTTCCCCGTCCGCAGCCGGCAATCACGGAGGGAACGCATTGTGATTACGCGGGCAGTTCGGACGCTCGCTCCAGGGCTTCAACGACCTCCAGTAGTCGGGCGGTCTGGAAGAATCGCGGTCGGGCGAGCGCCTCGCGCACCTTGATTGTCGCCCGATAGTTCGGGCCGTCGATTGTCGCGAAATCGCATCGTGCGGCGTACGCGAGGTGCTGCACGTCGTAGAGGAGGCCGGGCTGGGCAACACGACCGGCATCGCCCTTCTCCCACTTCTCTATCGCGATGCGGAGCGCGCTCGCCGGGGCGGTTGTCGGCTGCGCCCTGACTCGCTTTGCTGCCTTCTCCCACGTGGCCGGCGGCAAGGTACCGGAAAACCAGGAGCACCCAGAGGGCAGCCGAAGTTGGGCGCGAACGTCGTCGAGCGTCAGGCCGGCCCGAGCGGCGGCCCACCGCATGATCGGCGTGAGGGTCACGGCTGCGGCGCGTGCGACCAGCGGCAGGTTGTCGTGCTGCCCTTTGAGGATGAGGTCCACGAGGCGCGCCTGCTCCCTCTGGGCGTCGGCGTGCTGCTTCGCGGTCGTACCCGGTGGGCGACGGGCGGCACGCTTCCCGAGGTTCTCGGCGTAGGAGTAGCCGCGCGCGATGCGCCTCACCCCGCGCGCGACCGAGCCCGCGCTGACGCTCGTGGCCGCCAGGCGGGACGGGAATCGAACGGATTCGAGCTTGCTGCGCAGGAGCGGTTCGGCCTCGACAGCGGGACGCTCGCCGAGAAGCTCGGCGCGGAAGATGTCCACGGAGGGCGTCGTGAAGCACCACACCGCGAGACCCCGATCAAGCCAAGCCAACGCAGCCTCAGCCGTCTCATCGTGGGGGCGATCTCGGCGAGGTGGACGAAAGACACCAAGAGGCGCACGCGCTCAGCACGGATGAGCGCTTCGAGCCGTTCGCACGCGGAGCGCACATCGCCACCTGTGGCCGCTGTACCCCGGCCCTTCAGGAGGTACGAGAGATCGCTGGTGTCCAGGTAGACCGTGACCACCTCGTCACCGAATCCGTCGGATCGAGTGCCGTGAATCGAACTGCGGTACCCGCCCTCGCGGCGCGAGTCCGATCAACTCCACGTGCCCGCTCGCGGCGAGTTCGACGACCCACGCCTTCAGATCCGCCTCGGAGGTCATTGGCCACGCGAGCGCGACATCGACGAGCGCGTCGTAGGGCACCTCGCGCCCAACGACGAGCGCAGCCTCGACCGCAGCACGAGCCTTCGTGTGGTAGCGGTCCACGAGCGTCTGAAAGTAGTCCGTGTCCATCTCGACCGGCGCGAGCAGCCCAAGCTGACCAGTCTTGGCTTCGCTCTTGCGCAGCTTCGCTCGCGCTCGGGCATCACGCTGGAGCGGCGTCACCTCGCGCTCCGTGGCGCGGAACGTGAGGAGGCCGACGGGGCTCCGGGTGGCGTAGACGAGGTGGTAGTGCGTGCGGTCGATCGTCGGGTTCACGATCACCGTGCTGACGCAGTACCTGAAGCCTCCAACCACCCTGACGCGCTCGCAGTAGGTGCGAACGATCTCGTCCTCGCGATCGAGGCCCTCGAGGCTCTGCCACCGTCCGCGGTACGCGCTCGCGTCTTCGCCAAGGAGCGCGTCGAACGATGCCTCTGCGGAAGATTCCTCGTCGTCGATGAACCTACCGATGTGCCCCCACATGAAGTTGATGAGCACTTCGCTCAGCTGTACGCGAAGGAGGGGCGCGATCTTCTGGAGCCCGAAACCGGTCCAACCGGTCGGGTCGATGAACGCGAACGCGAAGGGGTTCGGGCCGCCCTTGGCGAACTTCACCGCGTCCGCGACGTGATCCTCGAACTTGCCGTGGAAGGTCGTGGCTTCGACGGGTGCTCTCTCGCAGAGGGCCCTGAGACGGTCGTAGGCTGCGGGATCACGCTCCACGAACATTGCGCGCACCGACATCGGTTTGGTCTTCGCGAGTGCGTAGCGGGCGTTGGCGAGCTCGCGCATCGCGATCGCCGGAGACGAGTCGCCGTGATCGTCCTTCTCCGCGTCCCAGGGGCCGGAGAAGCAGTCGATGTAGTTGAGCGTCGTGCCCGGGCGAAACCCGCCAACCTTGAACGCCAACCGCTGAAGGTAGCGGCGAAGCACCTCGTGCTTCACCCAGGCTTGCTCACGCCCCTCGTACGCTTTCCCGCCCCCTGTCATCGCTCACTCCTCTGCGGCAGCCTCGACGACGCTCAGCCGTGAACGCCCCCGCGGGCTCGGTGGCGACGTTTCGGGCCGGACAGGGAACTCGTCGTACGTGTGCCCATCGAGTTCGCGTCCGTTCTTGCTCTTCTGCACGCCGCCCCACTGTTTGAAAAAGAACGGCACTCGCTGCTCACGGCACTGCCGACGAATCGAGCGGACCCACTCTGGCTTCATCGGTCGTGCGCGAGGGCCGCTCTCACCGCCGACGATCACCCAGTGGATGCCGCTGAGGTCGACCTCTCCGACGTCTTCGAGGAGCGGCTCGATGGAGAGGAAGCGGATCGCCGCGGGCGTGCCACGCAGCTCTGCGATCCGGGGCAAGCCATGCTTCCGATTCTCCACGCTGACCCCGAGCCAGACCTGTTGGAGCGACTGCAGCCGTCGCGGGAGAGACCTCACGATTTGGTGCATGCGATCGCCGCGCTTGGTCAGCACTTGGTAGCTGTGCCAATCGGCTTGATGCATCGTCTCGAAGACCCGGGTGACGAACTCGTCAGGAACTCCGTCCTGAAAGAGGTCGCTCATCGAGTTGACGAAGATCCGCCGAGGTCGACGCCAGCCGAGGGGCTCCTCCAGCTTCTCGGGGACGAGGCGAAGGTCAAAGCCCTGGCCGTAGGGATGATTCGGGAGCCCGCGCCAGCGCTCCGCGAACGTCTCTGCGTAGCAGTGCTTGCATCCCGGGCTGACCTTCACGCATCCGCGTACTGGGTTCCACGTTGCGTCGGTCCACTCGATCGCACTTCCGTCGCTCATGGCTCCCTCGTGCTTGACGTCGCGACAACGTCCCGACTGACACCCGAGGCCGTGACGATCGCACGAGGCCCCACAACGACGAAAGCCCCACCTTGCGGCAGGGCTTTCGAAGCGGGGTGGACGGGACTCGAACCCGCGGCCTCCGGCGTGACAGGCCGGCGTTATAACCGACTTAACTACCACCCCAGGGTGGTAAGCAAACCGCGTCGGGGGTACCGAAGCGGGGCGCTCTTCTACCAAAGCCGGCGGAGGTGTCAACCGACTTCTTCGTCCTCAGCGTCGGCAGGTCGAGATGCGTACGGGGTCGAGCGGTCTCGCGCCAGGTCTGGCTCGCCGATCGCCCGCGCGAAGCCTGCGGCAGCGCCGTCGTGAAGCCGCGCGAGCCCTGCCTGGATCGATGCCGAAGCCTTCGCGGAGCCTCGACGCAGGTCGCGACCACCGGTCCGAAGCTGCGGGGAGCCCGTCGCGCGGTCGCGTCGACCGTTCGCAGGCCTCGCCGCAGCCTCGACGTATCGTCATGACCACCGATCCGAGGCTCCCGCGAGCCCCGACCTATCGTCATGACCACCGGTTCCAGGCCTCCCCGCAGCCTCGAGGACGGTGTCGATCACCTCGACGGAGCCTCCCGTGAGGCGCTCGCGAACTTTTTCGTGGAGACCGACGCAACCCGCGAGGTGACCACCCGACAAGGGACCCGAACGCAGAGCAGTGGGCAGGCCACGGTGGCCTGGGCACGACGCTCCGCGAGGTTCCTGTTCGGAGTGTCTGATGTCTTCGACCCAAGCCCTTCTCGACGAGAAGGCACCCTCCCCCACGCTCGGGTTCACGCCCGCGCTCACGTCCCTCCAGCCCGAGATCGCCGCGCTCGACGCGAACGATCTCGAGATCGTCAACCTCGACATCCCCGCCGCCGTCACCACGGCGATGGGCTGTCTCACGGAGCTCGCGCCTTACCGCGCGCAGCTCGGCACCCTCCCCAGCAACCCCGTGGAGGCGCTCGACAAGCTCGACGTCTACGCGAGCGCGCTCAGCCAGGCGCACGCGCGCTTCCTCGTGAGCGAGGGCGGCGGCGGTGATCTCGCCGATGCGTCCAAGCGCGTCGTCGAGATCCGCGGCGTGCTCTTCGCCGCGGCCAACCTCCTCGTTCACCGCAAGGTGATCGAGGGCGACAAGCTCGGTCAGCTCAAGGGGATCGTCGGCTTCAAGAACCAGGGCAGCGACGTGCTCCAGCTCGTCGAGATCCTCCGCGGTGTGATCGCGGAGGGACACACGCTCGTCTCGAGCACCGAGCTCGACGAGGCCGAGGCCGCGGTGCGCGTGCTGATGATCGCGGTCGGCAAGCGCGAGCAGGCGCCGCAGGTGCAGACCGCTGCGGCCGATCTGCGTCAGCGATGCTTCACGCTGTTCGTGCGCGCGTACGACGAGCTTCGCCGCTCGATCTCGTACCTCCGCTGGAAGGAGGAGGACGTCGACACGATCATTCCGTCGCTCTACGCCGGTCGCTCGCGCAAGACGAAGGACGACGAGGTCACGTACCCCGTGACGCCGATCGCGAGCGACGTCGTCGATCCGAACAAGCCGCGCATTCCGCCCGGCATGCCGGGCGCGGATCCGTTCGCGCCCTGACGTGAGGGAGGGCGGCGCGCAGAGCGACCGACGCGCTCGCGCGTCCCCTCACCCTCGTCGCTTCGCGACTCGACCTCTCCCGCCGTCGCGGGAGAGGTGCAGCGCTCCGGTGCTCGGGAGCGGGAGCGCGCACTCCTGTGCGGCGAGCTACTCGCTCGCGCGTCCCCTCACCCTCGTCGCTTCGCGACTCGACCTCTCCGCCGTCGCGGGAGAGGTGCAGCGCTCGCGCTTCGGACGAGCCGCGCCGTGGAGCGGGCGCTCGGCGCGAGGTGCAGCCACCGCGCAACGTACGAGAAGTCTGCGCCGGGTTCGTGCGACGCTCGGCGCATGCGAGCGACGCGAGCTTCTGCGCTGATCGTGATCGGGCTCTTCGGCTGTGGCGGTGATCCCGCGCCGAGCGAGGACACTGGGCCTTCCCCTGCGAACGATGCGTACGTCGTGCCCGCGGCCGATGCGAACGTCGACGCGTTCTTCGTGCCGATCGATCCCACCTCGGGGCCGCCTGCGGGCAATCCGATGGGGACGTGCGCGATCCCTGCGGAGGGCGCGCTGGCCGATGTGAGCTCGCCTCGCACCGTGGTCGGGGATGGCACCGCGGCGAGCTGCACGAGCGACGCGTTCGTCGACGCGGTCGCGCTCGGTGGCGTGATCACGTTCGACTGCGGCAGCGAGCCCGTGACCATCACGCTCACGCGCACCGCGAAGATCTTCAACGACACCGGGCCCGACATCGTCATCGACGGCGGAGGCCTGGTCACGCTGAGCGGCGGCGGTGAGCGGCGCATCCTCTACATGAACACGTGCGACGAGACGCAGCGCTGGACGACTTCGCACTGCAACGATCAGGACCACCCTCGCCTCACGGTGCAGAACCTCACGTTCGTCGACGCCGACTCACGCGGTGAAGACGAGTACGACGGCGGAGGCGCGATCTGGGCGCGCGGCGGACAGCTGCGCGTGATCAACAGCCGCTTCTTCAGGAACCGCTGCGCCGACGTGGGACCGGATGTCGGCGGCGCGGGCATTCGTGTGTTCGATCAGTTCGAGGATCGCCCGGTCGTCGTCGTGAACAGCACGTTCGGCGGCGCCGAGGGGTACGGCAACACGTGCAGCAACGGCGGCGGTATCTCGAGCATCGGGGTGTCGTGGACGATCGTGAACAGCCTGTTCACCCACAACCACGCGATCGGCATGGGCGGCAATCCGTCCATGTCGGGCACGCCCGGCGGCGGCAGCGGCGGCGCGATCTACAACGACGGAAACGAGATGACGCTCTCGCTCTGCGGCACGCGCCTCGAGGACAACGACGTCGTCCAGCACGGCAGCGGCATCTTCTTCGTCACCAACAACCACACCGGTGACATCCGCCTCGATCGATCGGCGCTGCGTCGCAACACGGGCGGCAGTTGGTACGCGGTGCGTCCGCAGATCTCGTGTCACGACGACACGCCGATCGAGGTGATCGACACGGTGTTCGAAGACTGATGGCGAAGAAGAAGGTTCTCGCTTCGAGGAAGGGCACCGCTGACCCACCCCCGGCCCCTCCCGCTGACGGGAGGGGTGCCCCGGTGTCGAACCAAGGTGCCGCTGACACTCCCGCTTGGTGGGTGCTCACGTTCGCGGTCGTCGCGATCGCCTTCGGTCACACGATCACCGGCGGCTGGCTGTGGGACGACGAGCTTCTCGTCGCGTCACCGCGTCTCATGCGCGGGCTCGAGGGCCTGCGGCGCATCTGGATGGGCGACGGCACGCTCGACTACTTCCCGCTGACCTCGACCACGTTCTGGCTCGAGCGACAGCTCACCGATCAGCCCTGGCTGCCGCGCGTCGACAACCTGATGCTCCATGCGACCGCGGCGTGCCTGATCGGGACGCTCGCGCTGCGCCTGCGTGTGCCGCACGGTCGCTTCGTCGGGCTGCTCTTCGCGGTGCACCCACTCGTCGTGAGCTCGGCCGCGTGGGTCTCGGAGCGCAAGAACACGCTGAGCCTCTGCCTCGGCGTGGCGTCGCTGATCCTGACCCTGCCCGCAGCGCGTGAGTGGCCGACGCGACGCGAGCTCGCGATCGCGACTGCGCTCTTCGTGCTCGCGCTGCTCGCCAAGACGCAGCTCGTAGGCCTGCCGATCGTGCTCGCGATGTGTCTCTGGCTTCGAGGCACGCCGCCGCGCGAGGTGTGGATCGCGATCGGCGCGATGCTCGGGTGCGCGCTCGGTCTCGGCCTGCTCACGATCACGTTCCAAGACGCGGTGCCGCAACACGACGCGGGCGGTGTCGTGGTGCGCGTCGTGCGCGCGGCGGATGCGATCGCCTTCCAGCTCGCGCACACGGCATGGCCGTCGGGGCTCACGATGCTCTACGCGCGAGACGCGGTGAGCGGTGAAGGTGTCCGTGGCTGGATCGCGCTCGTCGTGTTGCTCGTCCTCGCGGCAGCGCTCGGGTGGGCGAGCACCACGAAGGAGCGCGCGCGGTGGGCACGGCCCGCGCTCGTGATGCTCGCGAGCTACGTCGTCTTGCTCGCGCCGACGCTGGGACTGATCGACATGTCGTTCATGCGCTTCGCGTTCGTGGCCGACCACTTCGGCTACGCGGCGCTGCCGGTGGTGATCGTGGGCCTCGTGCTCTCGACGTCGTTTCTCCCACGACAGGCGGCGCTCGCGGCGCTCTCGATCGTGTGTGTGTTGCTCGGCGTCGCGAGCCGCGATCACGCGAGCGCGTTCACGTCGCTGCGTGCTCTGTGGACGCAGAACGTCGAGGTCGTGCCGAGGGCGGGCGCTGCGCACGGCAACCTCGCGCTCGCGCTGCAGGCAGACGGGCAGACGCGCGACGCGCTGCGCGAGGCGCGCGAGGCCGTACGCCTGTGGCCGAACGACGCGGAGATGCACTGCTTCCTCGGCGTCGTGCTGCTCCAGCAGATGGCCGCGCCCGAGGCGCAGCGCGAGCTCGAGATCGCGCTCGCGCTGGATCCGGAGCTCGCGCGTGCGCACAACAACCTCGCGTCGGCGCTGGTGGTGCAGGGCCGCGTGGAGGAAGGGATCACGCACCTACGCGCGGCCCTCGAGATCGAGCCGGACTACGCCCTCGGCCACATGAACCTCGCGAGGCTGCTCGCGTCGCGCGGCGAGATGGAGGAAGCGGAGCGCGAGCAGGCGATCGCGATCGACCTCGACCCATCCATGCGCGACGTCCCCCTCTTGCCACCCGCACCCGCACCGTAGTCAGGAGACGCTGCCCCCGGTCGCAGCGGCCACGACGCGCGGGCGTTGGAGGACGTACGACCACCAGGGGCCGAGAACGAGGGCAGGCCACGAGCTAGCGATTCGAGCTGGACCGCCGAAGTGGAGACATCCCGACATGAGCTCCCCGTGATGCGGCGCCGCGGTGAACGCCACGTGTCCCAGCGCGAGCCAGATGCCTCCGCGTGCGTCGTGACGAAGCAGATGCCGCGATGCGATGGAGAAGAACGTGGCCGCGAGGACGTGGAACGGAGACACCATGAGCTGTCCATGAGGACCTGTTGCACCCCACCTCGTCGGCCACCACCAGCAGAGCGCGATAGAGGCGACGAGTAGCGCACCGCTGGTCGCTGAGGCCGTGAGGTGGAGGACGGCACGCCCCTCATCCGCGGCGCGGATCGCAGCGAGCGCGACCCCTGCGAGGCAGAGCACCGCCGCGCCGACTGCGACCTGGAATACCGGATTCTCGCCCCACTCGAGTGTCCACAAGAACGTCGGGACACACAGGCCGAGCGCGAACCCCGCGCGTGCGACGTCTCGGGCCGACGACACGAGCGGGCCAACGCACAGCGCGACCGGAACCAACCATTGGCCACCGACGCCGTGCTCGATCGAGCTGAGGGTGATCGAGTCGCCTACCTGGCGGAGCAAGGCCCCAACCGCAGCGGCGGCGCTGAGCAGTCCGAGACATCGAGCCGCACGCTCCCCTCGGACGCTCGATCTGCGCATGGAGACGGCTACGTCGCCTGCGCCACAGACCTTCCCCGGGGACGCGTCACGACTCGCGACGAGGGGTGACCGAAGGCTCCAATGTGCCCTTCTCCTGCGTCACCCCGAGTCGCTCCGCGAGCTTCGCCTCTGCGCGACGCTTCGCGCCGAACCGCTTGAGGCTCTCTTCGGTCACGAGCCCCACCGCGGGGCCGTCTCCGCGCTCGACCTGAGGCGGCAGATCGGCGTCGCGGGATCGACGAGGGAACGCGCGACGGGCCTCGTGTGCGCGTTGCCATGCGGCGTAGTCGAAGTTGCTCGGGGTGATCGCGGGATCCTCTCCGTCGGTCATCACGCGTCGCACGATCGGCTCGAGCGGGACGAAGACGGGCGCGAGCTCGCCTGGGTCGTAGGCGTTGCCGCGATCGAAGAGGCCTCCGCAGATCGATCGCAGCGAGCACGAGGTGCAGCCCTCTGCGTACACGTGCTCCCAGTCCGTCTGGCGAACCGTCTGCTTGTCGTCGAGGAAGTGAACGACGCGCTCTTCGCCCTTCACGATCTTGCGGGTCTCGGTGCTCGCGTGCGAGAAGTCCGTCATGTAACAGAGCGGCACGCGCTCCACGCGGTAGGTGCGGCCCGACTTCTCGAGGAACGCGAGCGCGCGGTGGAGCGAGAGCTCGAAGTCTCCCAGGCGCGGCGTGAGCTCGGCTTGGTTCACCTCGGCGCGGCCCATCGAGGGGTCGAGGTTGTTCCACACGAAGTGACGCACCCACGGCGCGCGCTCGACGATCACGCGCACGTTCTCGTCGAGGTGATCGGCGTTGAGCTTGTTGATCACGCAGTTGACGTTGATCTCGATGCCCGCCTCGTGCGCGGCCTCGAGCGAGGCGAACGCGCGCTCGAGCGTGCCCTCGATGCCGCGGAGCTTGTGCTCGATCGCAGTGCGCACGGAGTAGATCGAGACGTGCGCGATCGAGAGGCCTGCCTCACCGAGGGCGCGCGCGAAGCTGCGATCACCGAGCTTCCAGCCGTTGGTGATCATGCGGACGTGCAGGCCCTGCTCGCTCGCGTACCGCGCGATGTCGGGCAGCTGTGGGTGCAGCGTGGGCTCGCCCCCCGTGAGCACGACCCCGAAGTAGCCGCGGCCCACGAGATCGTCGACGAGCACCTTCATCGTCTCGAGCGTGTGCTCGTACGGCGACGTCGGGTTCGAGCAGAACCCGCAGAAGTGGTTGCAGTGCCTGACGACCTGCAGGTAGCCGATGTTGGCCACGGAGCGAGCGTAGCGGATCGCCCCGTGATCGACGTCGTCAGAAGCAGACGCCCCAGCTCGCGCCGTCGAGGTTGGTGACGAAGCGGCACGAGCCGGAAGCGCACGGTGTGCCTCCGATGCGGCAGTACGGCAGGCACGTCGGCGCGCCACCGCTCGGGGACGCGCACCCGAGGCCGGCGCCGCACGAGCGGTGATCGACACACGCCGCGCCGACCGCGCCGCTGCCGAAGTCCGCCACGCAGTCGGTGAAGCTCGCCGTGGTGCCCATGCCTAGATCGGCCTGGAAGAGGACGCACGCGAGGCCCGTGGTGCAGCCCGTCTGCGCGGCGAGATCGCAGCGGAACGAGCAGAGGCCCACGTCGGGACGGCCGATGTTGTTCGCGCACAGGCTGCTGCCGGGGCAGTCGTCGTGGTTGCCGGGGCGACAGATGGTGTTGCAGAGAGGCTGCGCGACACCGCCGCCGTCGACATCCGCGCACGCCATACCCGCCGCGCACTCGAAGCTCTCCGAGCACACCGACGACGCAGGCAGCGTGCCCGTGGACACGCACATGTTCATCGTGCCGAACGGATAACAGGCCTGCGTGGCGGGGCAGCCGCACTGAGGCACGAGCCCGCACGGGCTCGCGCTGCAGCCTGCGTCGGGCCCGAACGCGTCCGTCGGATCGAACGCATCGCCAGGCGTGAACGCGTCGAGCGGAGCATCGGGGAGAACGAACGCGTCGAGCTCGACGAAGGCATCGGGGTCGACGAATGCGTCGGGATCGACGAATGCGTCGGGATCCACGAACGCGTCGGGATCGACGAACGCGTCCGGGAGCACGACGAACGCGTCGGGATCCACGAACGCATCGGGCGCGTCGGGCATCGTCGTCGGAGCGTCGAGCACACCCGCGTCTTCACCGAGCGCGGCGTCGGTGTCCTCGCTCTCGCACCTGCCGTCGATGCACACCTGATCGGTCGGGCACTCGTCGTCCTCGTCGCACGCGAAGACGCCCGTCGGGACGTTCGCGCGACAGCCTGCGAGCGCGAGCCCCAGCGTGAGCGTCAGCCACCTCGAGCGCGTCATCATCCGCATCAGAACGTGCCTCTCACGACGACGCCGCCCGCGGTGGGCGCGACCTCGACCTCCGAGCCACCGCTGCCCGCGACAGCCCACACCACGCCTGCGACCGCTGCGGCCGCGCCGACACCGAGGAGCACACCGCCCGCGATCGACTCGGCCTCCGAGCGTTCGTAGGCCCCGCGCACCTCGGACCAGTGAGTGCCAGGGCTCGCGCCCTCCACGGCAGCGACGTCGGCCGCAGCGACAGCGAGCAACACCGCCCCGGTCACCACCGCGGCGCCACCGATGCCCACGACGATCCACGGAGCCGGTCCCGGATCGTTCGAGGGCGCAGCGACGATGAGCGTGGGATCGGGCCGAGCGATCTCGCGCTCGACGGGTGGCGTGCGCTCGACGGGTGTCGCCGCGACGGGTGTCGTCTCGGCGGGTGTCGTCTGGGTGTCGGTGGTGCGGGCGAGCGCTTGCCTCAGCACCGCGACGCGGCCCTCCACTTCGCGGACGTTCTCGGCGTCCGGCTCCTCGCGCAGGTACTGCTCGAACGCCGCGAGCGCTTCATCGTCGCGACGCATGCGATCGTAGGTGACGCCGAGGTTGTAGAGCAGCGCAGGTCGCCGCGTGAGCTCGTAGGCACGCTGGAAGTACTGGAGCGAGTTCTCGAAGCGCCCCTCGTGAAAGGCTGCCTGCGCTGCGGCGTAGAGCGCGCGCGCTTCGGCCTCGGCGCCCGCTTCGTCGCGGGTGACCTGCTCGCCAGCGGGTGGCGCGACGGGCGCCGAAGCGACGGGTGCGGGTGTCTCTTGCGCGGCGGTCGGCGATGGCGCGAGCGCCAACAGCACCCACACAGCGCTTCCCGCGACTCCGAGGTCGAGCCTCACCTGCGGCTTCATGATCGGTGACGGTATCGTGGGCGCGAACGCCGGTTCAAGCGTTGCTGCGGCCCTCGCTCAACGCTCGGCGAAGGGGTCGATGAAGCCGTCGTAGAGACGCCCGGTCGCGGGCGGCTGCACCGCAGGCGTCTGCACGGCAGGGGACTCCATCGTCGTCGCCTCGGGCGAGGGCGTGCGGGGACGACGCTGTGTGCGTCCGGCGGGCGTCGTGGGTGGGCTCGGATCGTTCGCGACCGCGGGCTCGGCCGATCCAGCGCCCTCTGTCGTCGTCGTCGACGTAGGGGGAGGCGCGATCGGTGGCGCGACCACGGGCGCGACCACAGGCGCCACGGGCGCGACCACGGGCTCGCTCACCGTCGAGGGCGTCTCGATCGTCGAGGGTCTCGACGCCCCGGCCTGCGCAGGCGTGCCGCGATCGCGCGACCACACGAACGCGGCCGCGCACAGCACGAGGATCGCGACGACCGAGACGACCGCGACGATGGCCGCCTCACGTGACGAGGTGGGGAGCGGCGGCAGCGTCGCGGACGGCGTGATCTTGGCCATGCGCTGCCGCGGGGCGACGCCCACCGTCTCCGCGTTCGCGGGGGCGGGGCGCACGGGGGCCTTCGCGGCGCGTGTGGCAGCGTCCTCGGGCACGACGCGCACGGCCGGCAGCGCGGGGCCCGACAGGCCGCCGTGGAGCATCGTCGCGCCGAGCTTCGCGTCCGTCGCGACGAGCGCATCACGCATCGCGCCCGCGTCTGCGAAGCGGTCCTCTGGATCGCGCGCCATGGCGCGCTCGACGATCGCGAGCAGCTTCGTCGGCAGCTCCGGCGCGCGGAGCACGAGCGGAACGGGCGGTCCGTCGAGGATCGCACCGACGATCGCGGCGGGCGTCTTGGCGTCGTACGGCATCGCGCCCGAGAGCATCTGGTACATCGTCGCGCCCATCGCGTAGACGTCGGTGCGCGCGTCGACGTCGCGCCCCTCGACCTGCTCGGGCGCCATGTAGAGCGGCGTGCCGATGAGCATCCCGCGCTCGGTGAGCTGCTTCGAGACCGCGCTCTCGCGGAGCTTCACGATGCCGAAGTCGAGCAGCTTGGCCAGGCGCGAGCCGTTGGCCAGCGGCACGACGTGGATGTTCTCGGGCTTGAGATCGCGGTGCACCACGCCCGCGCGGTGCGCGGCCGCGAGCGCGTCGAGCACCTGGAGCGCGACATCGGTCACCTCGCTCGGTGGAAGCGATCGCTTGCGCGCGAGGCGGGCCGCGAGCGACTCGCCACCGAGCAGCTCCATCACGAGGAACGCGCCGCGGCCAGGGACGCGGCCGAAGTCCGTCACCGCCACGATGTTGGGGTGGCC
Organism: Deltaproteobacteria bacterium; assembly: GCA_017303575.1. GTDB lineage: Bacteria > Myxococcota_A > Polyangia > Polyangiales > Sandaracinaceae > JAFLCL01. The sequence goes on along the minus strand of JAFLCL010000044.1, from coordinate 19,850 downwards.
CAGGCGCGCCGCGGTGCGGGCCTCGCGCTCGAGGCGCTCGATCTGCTCGTCGGAGATCGGGCCCTGCGCGCGCAGCACCTTGAGCGCCACGGGACGATCGAGCACACGGTCACGGGCTTCGTAGACGACACCCATCCCGCCCGCGCCGATCCGGCGGACCACCTCGTAGCGATCGGAGAGGCCTTCGAGCTCGGGGGCGAGCGGGTCGACCAGCGGCCCGTCGGGCGCCGTCGTCGCAGATCGCGGGCGCTCGGCCGTGGCGCTCTCGGTGTCGAGCGGCGCACCGATGAGGACGCTGATCGCGTGACCCGAGCGCGGCGGCGGCTCGAGGTCGCGAGACGTGGGCGGGGGCGGCCCCGAGTTGCGCTGCGTCGGCTGCGACATCCCGAACCACAGACGTTACACGAGGCGACGGCGCGAGATCATCCGACTGCCGCGCGCAGGGGTCCATGGTCGGCAGCGCTGGTGACCCGCGGCCCCAGACGTCCGTGTCGGTCGACGGGGCGCGCGCAGATTGCGCGGCGAACGGGGTACCCAACCACACGTCGAGGCGGGCATGCTCCCTGCTCGGAGGTCCGAGATGCAGCGCGCCCTCGTCTCGCTCGTCGTTCCCCTCGCCATGGTGGGCTCCGTCGCGTGCGAGCCGAGCTCGCTCGGGCGACGCCGACCCACCGCCGAGCTCGACGCGTACTGCGAGATCACGTCCACCCCGGGCCTCGTGCGCTTCGACGGTGAGGTCGCGACGATCTGCGAGGCGGGAAGCTGCATGGTCGCACGCGTCAGCGGCAGCACCCTCTCACCCGTGTCGGCGAGCGGCGCGGCGATGGGCTATGGCGTCTCGCGCGGACGCACCGTGATCCTCTACGACGACGGGCGCCTCACGATCCTCGACGGTCGCGAGGAGACCGAGCTCGCAGCGTGGGCCGCGGACGTGTCGGTCGAGGACGATCGCGACCACCTCGTGTTCGTCGGCCTGCGCGCCGAAGAGCCGGGCCTCGGCGAGGACACCGAGGACGACGAGACGGGCACGATCACCCCGGTGCCGGGCGAGACGCTCGTGAGCTCGCCGTCGATGGGCACGCGCGTGGTGCGCCTGGACCTCGACACGGCGGAGCTCGTCGAGCTCGTCGACGATCCGATGGCGGGCACGCCGATCGCGATCCCCGGATCGGACGACGTGCTCTACGTCGGCGCGCCCGATGGCGTCGCGGCGCTGATGCGCGTGACCGCAGGCAGCGCGCCGCGACAGCTCACGAACGTCGGCGTCACGGACGTTGGTCAGGAGTTCGTGCCCGTGCCGCTCCACGAGCACGCGTTCGCGGGACGACGCCTGGTCTTCTCGGTGATCGACGCGAACGTCGAGACGAGCGAGATCGATGGACCGCGCCCGGGCGCGATCTGGGCCGTGGACATCGAGACGGGCGACGCCGAGCTGCTCGGTGAAGGACGCTTCCCCTCGACGAGTGGTGACGAGGTGATCGCCGTCGTCGACGACACGCCCGGCGGCGCGTGCGCGACCACGTACGGCACGGAGGGCGCGTGATCACGACGAACACACCGCGCGTCGTCGCGCTGCTCGCGTGCGTGTTCGGGATCGCAGCATGCGACGCCGATCCGCCGACGGCGCAGACCGAAGCCCTCGAGGAGACGGCGCCGAGCAGTGAGACCCCCGAGGTGATCGCACCGCCCGCGCACGCTGCGCTTCCGACGTGGGTGCCCGCGTCGCTGCGCGCCTCGATCGAGACCTCGCGCCTTCCCGTCATGCTGCCGCGCGAGCCTGCGATGCGCGCGGCCGATCTCGCGACGGGCACCGTCCTGCACATGGATCGCTGGGTCTCGACGCGGATCGAGACGAGCACCTACATCGCCACGATCTTCGGCACCGACGCGCACCACGAGCCCCCGCGCGGCGCGCGCGCCGACGTGCCCGATCCCGATCGCACGGTCCGCGGACAGCCCGCGTACGCCTACGAGAACGAAGACCTCTTCTACGCGCAGTGGTCGGAGGACGGCATCGCGTGGGAGGTCGAGATCGACTGCCTCGGCGCGACGTGTGACGGAGTCGGGTTGGCCACACGCATCGCCGAGAGCCTCGAGCCAGTCGGAGGTGTGCGATGAGCCGCGTCACGCTCCGCTGCCTCGCGACGATGCTCGCGCTGCTCTGCGTGACGAGCGCGGCGCGCGCGCAGTTCACGTACGCGCCCGCAGGCGAGCTCGAGGATCCGACGATGGGCCGCGACGGCTACACCGATGGAGCCATCTGGGCCGCGGGCCTCACGTTCCCGCTCTCGGGCGACGCGTTCGCGAACTCGCAGGTCTTCCGCCCCGGCGGCGGCTGGTACCACGGCCCGCTGCGCGGCGAGTGCCATGCGTCGAACTACCGCTATCCGTGGTTCGACAATTACTGCGAGAGCCGCGGCAACGACGACGCGCACCGACCGCTGCTCTGCGACATCGGCTACGGCCACGCAGGACAGGACATCCGTCCCTCGACGTGCACCAACCGCACGCACGACATCGTGTCCGCGACCGACGGCATGGTGAGCGCGCTCGGCAGCCAGAGCGTGACCGTCACTGACGCGATGGGGCGCCGCTACCAGTACCTCCACATGCAGCGCGCGGACGTCGTCGTGCGCGAAGGTCAGATGGTCACCGCGGGCACGCGCCTCGCGCGCGTGTCGAACAACCGCGACACCACCATCCACCTCCACTTCCAGATGCGCTGGTCGGTGTCGGGACGCACCGTGTGGATCCCGCCGTACACGTCGCTCGTCGCGGCGTATGGGGCGGGCAGCACGTACCCGAGCGTCACCGCGCCGCGCTTGCGAAGCCCCGTCGAGGATCCGCAGGAGACGGCGTTCTACTGTCACGGCGACTGGTCGCGTCGTCGCACCGATCACCAATGCCGCGCTGTCACGCGCGCGCAGTTCGGCACCTCGTTCCGCACAGCGGTCGAGCAGCCCGTCTACGCCGCGGCGGACGGCACCGTGCTCCGGACGGTCGATGGAACGGCCGGTGGATCGCGCACCGGCGGCGGTCTCGGCAACCAGATCATCGTGCTGCACGCGGCCGGCCGCGCGACGCTCTACGGCAACCTCCGCTCGGGCCTCTCGAAGCGGCAGGGCGACACGGTCCGCTGCGGCGACGTGCTGGGCTACGCGCAGGGCACCGAGATCTACTTCGAGGTGAAGGACGGAGTGACGGACGCCGCGAGCTACGCGAACCTGCCGCCGCTCGATCCGTACGCGGGCGACTGCTCGCGCAGCGACTCGCTGTGGGCCGGCGATGCGCCGAGCGACTCGTGTGAGCGACGCGAGGGCGACGATTCGCAGCTCGTGTCGGCGACGTACCCGCGCGAGGTCACGGCCGATCCCGGACAAGCGCTCATCCAGACGTGGACGGTGCGCAACAGCGGCACCACCACGTGGACGCCCGAGGCGGGCTACGCGCTCGTCTACGACACGGGCGAGGGCTTCGGCGCGCCGATGCGCATCGATCTCCCGGCCTCCGCGAGCGTCGCGCCGGGAGCGACGCAGGTCTTCAGCTTGCCCGCGAACGTGCCCACGCCGCCGGGCCGCTACAGCGGTCGCTGGAGGATGACGCGCGGCATGACGAAGTTCGGTCAGAGCTACGCGCTCACCGCCGTCGTCACCTCGGTGCCCACCGGCGGTCGTGCGTGCCGCAGCGGGACGCTCGGTCGTGACGTGCCCAGCGGCGAGTGCGTGCAGGTGAGCTACGGCGCGTGCGGACAAGCGCGCTGCGCGTACCAGCGCTGCGTGAGCGGCAGCTGGCAGTGCGCGGGCGCGAGCAGCTGCGGCATGCGTCACGAGAACGAGGCGTGTGCACCGCCGCGGGCGATCCCGGTGCCCGAGGCTCCCTCGTGTGGAGGCCTCGACTGCGCGAGCTGCGTCGAGCGCGAGGGCTGCGGGTTCTGTGCGTCGAGCGGCACGTGCGTGTCGCTCACCGGCAGCGCGTACGACGGCCTCACGCAAGGTACGTTCGAGATCCCGCGCGTGGGCGTCGACAACCCGACGCTGCGGAGCTGGGCCGCGCGCTACGGCCGCGCAGGCGACGAGACCGAGCGCTTCGGCACCACCGAGACAGCCTTCGGCAACGAGTACGTGCGCGGCACGATCAGCCACTTCGGCGGCGCGAGCGACACCGGTGTCTCCTCGACGGAGACGGGATCGATCAGCGGCGAGCGCCTCCGTGCGCTGAACGATCCGCCCAATCCCTCGGCCACGCAGGCCGCGACCAACCCCGATCGCTACTACTACGTGGCGATGCGCTTCGCGTACCCGACGGTGTCCGGCTCGCCTGATCCCCGCGTGTGGCGCGATCGGCGCATCGTGCTCGTGAACCCCGCGACGGGCGCGCGCGTCGTCGTGCGTCCGGTGGACTGGGGCCCGAACCCGCGCACGGGCCGCACGGTCGATGCCTCGCCGCAGGCGCTGCGTGACCTCGGCCTCTCCACCGATCAGGCCGTGCTCGTCGCGTTCGCGCCGCCGGGCACGCCGCTCGGCGTGCAGCCTCCACTCGGTCCCATGGGCGATGGCGGTGCCTGCGAGGGCATGGCCCATCGCGACGCGACGATGTGCGCGCCCGGCATGTGCACGCCGCAGTTCCGCGGCTGCGAGGCGCACAGCGAGTGCTGCGACGCAGCCACCAACCCCGAGGTGCAGTGCTTCGTCGGCATCTGCGACGACCAATCGCAGTGCCACGTGTGGGGCGAGGCGTGCGAGCCCGGAGGTCGCACCTCGCCCAACCGCTGCTGCGGCAACATGCAGTGCGCGACGCAGGCCGCAGGCCTCCAGTGCTGTGTCAGCGCCGGCGGCGCCTGTCGCATGGAGTCCGACTGCTGCGGCGACATGACGTGCGCGGGCGGCGAGTGCGTGCCCGTCGCCGATGGCGCGCGCTGCTGGTCGAGCTTCGAGTGCGGTGGCAGCTCCACGTGCAACTCGGGCCGCTGCGGTCGACCGAGCTGAGAGAGCGAGAAACAATCGTTTCGAGCTCTCGAACTGTCGTACGGGGTTTGGGGGCAGCGCCCCCATCTCGCGGCGCCTGCGCCGCGGACAACGGAGTTGGCCTGGTTCGAGGGACCTCTGGCCTGTGGATCCTACGCAACTCGCGATCGCCCAGAATCCAGCTCTTCGCAACGTCCGAGGGACGCGGAGGTGGGGGTCCAGGGCGAGTTCCGCAGGCCGAAGGCCGAGGATGTCTGAGCATCGGACCCCCCACCTCTGCGGCCCGCTTCCGAAGCGGGGATTCTCTCTGGCTCTGTCAGTGACCTGAGTGCGCGTCGTGGCCTTCGCGCGCGAGGCCCCAGCTCATCGTGTGCGTGTTGCGCGCGTGCCCGATGCGTCCGAGGCGATCGACCACGATGATGCCGCCTGCGCCGCCGAGCTTCGCGCCGAGCCTCGCGATCGCGGCGTCGGCGGCCTCCTGCGCCGAGGCGCCGCGCACGATGAGCTCGCACACGTGACGTGTGAGCGTGAGCCGCAGGATCGCCTCGCCCTCGCCCGTCGCCGATGCCGCACCGCTCTCGTCGTCGGCGTACGTGCCCGCGCCGAGGATCGGTGAGTCGCCCACGCGTCCCACGCGCTTGGCGACCATGCCGCCCGTGCTCGTGGCCGCCGCGACACGTCCCTCCGCATCGCATGCGACAGCGCCCACGGTGCCGCCCGCCCATCCACGATCGGCGCGGCCCGCGAGCACGTTCTTCCAGCGCTCGCGCGCCGCGTCCGTGATCATCGCCGCGGGATCGGGGCGCTCGAAGCCGCGTTCGATCGCGAAGCGTGCCGCGCCCTCACCCGCGTAGAGCACGTGGCGGCCATCCTCCAGCACGGCGCGCGCGATGCGGATCGGGCTCCTGAACGCGGGCATCGCGCACACGGCGCCTGCGCGCAGCGACGTTCCCTCCATCACCGCTGCGTCGAGCGCGAGCGCTCCTTCTTCGTCGAGGCACGCGCCCGTGCCCGCGTTGTAGCGAGGATCGTCCTCGAGGATCTCCACGGCGCGAACCACAGCCTCGAGGGCGGAGCCGGTCTCCCGAAGACGCGCGAGCCCCGCGATGGCCGCCACGCGACAACCTTCGGCGTGCGCCGCACGCATGCCCTCGGGCACCTCGCCCGCGCCACCATGCACGAGCACCACCGGCTGGATCGTCATGGCGCGATGCTCGCGTGACGAGGGCGAGAAGGCTACGGCGTCGGCGCGCGCGGCGTCGGAGCGCTCGTCGTGAGCCGCACGTACGTCAGCGTCATCGGCTGCCCCCGCCGCGTGACGTCGACAGTGATGCGCTGGAAGTCGCGGTGACGCGCATAGCTCTCGAGCACCATGTCGAGGCCCGTGACCGGCTGCCCATCGATGTGGGTGATCGTGTCTCCGTTCTGGAACCCGAGCGATCCCAAGACGCTGCCGCGCCGCACGCCGTAGAGCCGCAGGCCCACGACCTCCCCCGACTCCGTGTGTGGGATGATCCGCGCTTGCGTCATGAGCTGCGTCGGGCCGCCCTCGAATGTGGCCGATTGGGGATCGACCTCGTACGTGTTCTCGGAGAGCCAGCGGACGCCGTCCATCGGGGGAGGCGGCTCCACGGAGGGCGGCGGCAGCTCGATCGGGACCTCGCCCTCCACGCACGCGCGCGGGATGCGCGGGCAGTCCGCCGGCGGATCGGCGTCCTCGATGCGCGCGATGACGAGGTGATCACCGGCCTCGGTGAGCGACAGCGCCGCACCCGCGAGCACCTCGCGCGCGAGCGAGACCACCTGCACGCGCGACGTGCCCGGCGGCGTCACGACAGTCACGCGCGCACACCGCGTGAGCGGCACCGCCTCGGTGTCCACTCGCACCGGCATCGCGAGCGCGCGCGACAGCTGCCCCACGAGCTCGGTGACGTTGGCGTCTCGCACGTCGATCGCCACGATCGCGGGTCGCTCCGCGGGCGGGACCGCCTCGCGCGGCTCGCCGCACCCCGCACCCAGGAGAAGAAAGAGGACCAGAGCACGATCCACGAGACGCATCGCGCGCGAGCATACAGCGCGCTCCCCGAACGTCTTCCCTCGTCGCCGACGCTTCGTGATCGATCACGCGCCCGGCACGAGCCCGTCGATCGCGCGACCCTTCACGCGCTCGCCGTCCTCGCGCTCCACCTCGACCAGGAGGATCGCGCCCTCGCCGCACACGACCACGATGCCCTCGGCCACGCGCCACGCATCGCCGGGATCGAGCACGCTCGGCACCTCGCCCTCGTAGCGGATCGCACGACGCACGAAGACCATCTCGTCGCCGAGCAGCGTGCTCACCATCGGTGAAGGAGCGGCCGCGCGCACGAGGCGGAGCACGTCGATCGCCGACGCGTCCCAGTCGATGCAGAGCTCCTCTTCGGTCGGCTGCGGCGCCTCGGTCGCCTGCGCCTCGTCCTGCACCTCACCCTCGAGCGCCTCGCCCTTCGAGAGGCGCTCGGCACACTCGAGGAGGAGCGCGAGCGAGGGACGATCGAGCTTGCGCGCGAGGCGCCACGCGTCGTCGGTCTCGGTGATCGCGACGCGACGCTGGGACACGATGCGACCCGTGTCGTAGCCCGCGTCGAGGCGATGGAGCGTCACGCCGGTTTCGGCATCGCCGCCGCGGATCGCGTGGAAGTACGGGTCGGGGCCGCGATGACGCGGCAGGAGCGACGGATGCACGCCGAACGCGCCGCGCGGCGCGAGCCCCAGCACCGCCTCGGGGATGCGCTGCGGCCAGAACCACGAGAGGATCGCGTCGGGCCGCGCGCTCGCGAGCGCCTCCACGATCGAGGGATCACCGAGGTCCGGCTTGAACAGGACGAGCGGCCGCTCGGTCACCAGCTCGGTCGTCTCCGCCCGCGAGAAGACGTGCCGTGCGAGGCGCGTGCGTGCCCGACGAAGGCCCAGCATGCGGTGGCCGAAGCTCGCGACCCGAGGGATGTGACCCGCGCGGCGAAGCACCTCCGCGCCGAGGGGGAGACCGAAGTACAGGAAGCGCACGGAAGTGGTATATCCCGCGACCCTCACGAGATCGCGCGCGAGGCGCATCGCTCGGTCCCACCATGAGCCAGCCGGACAAGAACGCTCCTCGACGCACCATCCGGGTCGTCGCCGCCGTCGTCGAGCGTGACGGCCGCTACCTCATCACGCAGCGTCGTCCGAACGCGGTGCTCCCGCTGCTGTGGGAGTTCCCCGGCGGCAAGGTGGAGCACGGTGAGAGCGACGCCGAGGCCCTGCGGCGCGAGATGCAGGAGCGCCTCTGCATCGACGTGTCGGTGGGCGACCTCATCTCGTACGTGACGCATCCGTACGAGCACTACACCGTCGATCTCTTCCTCTACGAGTGCCGCGCGTCGGCGACCGACCTGCTCTGCAAGAACGTGCACGCGTTCCGCTGGGTCACCTCGATCGAGTTCGATCAGTACCCGTTCACGCCCGCCGACGAGGCGTCGATGACGAAGCTTCTCGGCGTCAACGACTCGTAGTTGCACGCGCCTTCGGGTCTGCGACGCAGACCCCGCCGCGTGGCGCCCCGGAGACACATGAGACCTCTCGTTCCATCCCTCGTCGCGCTCTCTCTCGCGATCGGCGCATGCAGCGGTGAAGAGCCCCAGTTCGCGGCGCGCCACGAAGCTCAGGCCGAGGGCGAAGCGGCCTGCGAAGATCCCACGCCGCCGCCTGTCGCGGAGGCCGAAGACGAAGGCCCGCCGGGCCCGCGCCCGATCCGCACCGCCGACGATGGCAGCCGCGTGTTCGGCCACGAGCTGACCGACGGCATCGAGCCCGTGGCGCTCTCGGCGATCAGCGCCGATCCCGCAGCGTTCGGCGATCGTGTGGTGCGCACCGAGGGCACCATCGAGCGCGTCTGTCAGCGCATGGGCTGCTGGATGGAGCTGCGCGCCGAGAACGCCGAGCCCGTGCGCGTGCCGATGGCGGGGCACAGCTACTTCCTCCCGCGCGACGTCGCGGGACGCCCTGCGACGATCGAAGGCCGCGTGCACGTCGCGGAGCTGAGCGAAGGTCGACGTCGACACCTCGAGGCCGAGGGCGCGATGGCGACAGCGAGCACGCTCTCGATCGAAGCGACCACCGTCGTCGTTCGCTGACGTGTCCACGCCCTGCCCCACCTGCAACTTCGCCGTCCCCGACGGTCGCGAGAAGTGCCCGCAGTGCGGTCGCGTGTTCGGTGAAGCGAACCGCTGTCCGCACTGTCACGCGATCGCCTCGGTGCGCTCGAGCGGCAAGGGCTTCGTGTGCAGCGCGTGCGGCAAGTCGCGCGAGCTCCTGCCCGGCACCACGCTCGCGGGCGCGACACCGACGAGCACGGGCCTCACGACGCCGCGACGACGCGGCCTGCGCCTGCTCGCGGCGCTCTCGTTCGCGGCCGCGATCTTCGGCGCCGCCAGCGCGACGACGCTGCTCGGGGCCACGGGGATCGGCATCGCGATGGCGATCGTGGTCGGCAGCGTGTTCGCGTACGGCGGCGTGCAGCTGCTCAAGCGCGCCACCGACGAGGAGAGCACGCTCGATCGTCAGCTCGCGGTGAACCGCACCGAGAAGGCGCGGCAGATCCTCCTCGAGCGCACCTCGACCGTCCCCGAGCTCGCCGCGAAGCTGGGAACGAGCGAGGCCGAGGCCGACGCGATCGCGTCCAAGCTCGCGGCCCAGGAGACCGACGGCATCCACGCCGAGCTCGACGAGACAGAGGGCGTGGTGCGCTTCGGCCGAAAGAGCGTGCTCCCGCCCGTGCGCATCGCGGATCCCGACGAGGGCGAAGACGACGTCGAGGCGAAGCGGGAGAAGCGCGAGAAGCGTCTCTAGCTGGGCGGGCTCCGCGCCGACGGTCCACACACGTGAGTCACTGTGTCGTCGCCTGACCGTCACGATGGCTCGATAGTCCGCGCGCGTGTCGAATCACGCGCTCGCCCGCGCCGGTCGCTGGACGCTCCTCGTCGCGTCGTCTGCGTGGATCGTCTCGTGTGGCAGCAGCGAGCCGCTCGATCCTGCGGCGCGCACGACAGCCGTCGTGGGGGCCATGGTCGAGGCCGATCGCCGTGAGCTCTCGGGTCGAGGCGATCTGGTCGCGGGCAAGTACGCGCGCATGGCCCGCACGCTGTACGACTTCTACCGCGGCACGATGCCGATCTTCCGAGCCGACCTCGCCGATCCGCGCATGCGCATCGCGCGCACCGAGTTCGATCTGCCCGGTCAGCTGCCCTTCTCGATCGGCGACGCGCACCCCGAGAATTTCGGGCTCTTGCTCGCGGCCGACGGAACGCTCGCGCTCGAGCCGAACGATCTCGACGCGGCCGATCGCTACCCCTACCAGCTCGATCTCCGTCGCCTCACCGTGGGTCTGGTGCTCGCGAGCCGCGGCGCGCGCCTCGAGGACGACGAAGAGGACGCTGTCGTTCGCTCGTGTGTGAGCTCGTACCTCACCACGCTGCGCGCGATCGACGACGGCACCTACGCTCCGCACCGGATCGACGACGGCACCGACCCCATCCTCGCGGATCTCTTTCGCCGTGGGCGTCGTGATCTCGCCGAACGCGCCGAGCTCGCGGCGCTGACGGTGCTCGAGTCGGGCGCGCGTCGTTTCGTGCGCGGCGCACCCGATGTCGACGATCCCGAGAACGTCCTCTCCGACCTTCCGCCGTGGGCGTTCTCCGAGATCGACTCCTCGCTCGCGACGTACCGGAGCTCGCTCGCGACGCCGCCGCCCGAGGGCGAGCTGACGGTGCTCGACGCGGTGCGCGAGCACGGCAGCGGCGTCGCGAGCTGGGCCCGCATCCGGGTGCTGGTGCTCGTGCGCGGACCCAGCGACGCCCCCGAAGACGACGTCGTGCTGGAGCTGAAGGAAGAGACGCAGTCAGGCGCGTCGGGACCGCTGCCGCCGGGCGTCTTCTCGGACGACGAGGCCGATCGCATCCGACGTGCGACGCGCGCCGCCTGGAGCCGGAGCGACGCCGAGCCGCGCTGGGGCGCGTCGAGCTGGCTGGGCATGCCGGTGCAGATCCGGCTCGAGAGCGAGGCGCAGAAGACGTTTCGCACGGACCGACTCGAGGGGGACCGCGCATCGGTCTCGTCGATCTCCACGATCGCCGCCGTCCTGGGCGAGATGCTCGCGCGCATCCAAGCGAGCGACGGCCTCGGCGCCGATGGGCGCTTCGCCTCACGACTGGTCGCGCGAGTGGGCGATCGCGAGACGGCCTTCGTGACCGGCGAGGTCGAAGCAGCCGTCGCACACGCAGACGTCGTGACCCTCGACTGGGAGCTCTTTCGCGAAGCACTGCGCGCGCGCGGCCCCACGCTCGGCTTCGTCGGCGAGACGCCGATCGACGGCCCCGATCTCGAACGTCGTGCGCTCTACGGCACGCCCGCGGAGGTGCGCCCATGGGAGTGAGAGCGAGCATCGTCGGTGCCGGCGTGGCCATCCTGTGGTTCGCCACGTCTGCCGCTGCGCAGGACGCGGGCGATTCGCTCGTCGAGACCGGCGAGCCGACGACCGAGGCGGCCCAGTCCACCGAGTCGACCGACGCTGCGCCCGAGGTGCTCGTCGCAGCGGGCTCGGAGCCCTCGACAGCGGCCCCGACTCCCACCAACCCAGCCCCCTCCGCGACCACGACGGAGGACGGCGTCGTCGAGGTTGGCAGTGTGCACGTGTCACTCGAGAACGGCCCTGGACTGGGCCCTACGCCCGGCCTCGGGACACTCCCCACCTTCGACACACGAGGTGGCATTCCGTGGAGCGTGTCCATCGGGACGCAGACGTTCGGCCAGTACGAGCTCCTGTTCCCGTCGGGAGCCGACTGGAATCATCGCTTCTCGATTCCGCGTGCCTGGCTCTCTCTGGGCTTCCGGGTGGAGAACGCGGTGGGTCGGGTGCTCCTCGAAGGCACCCGCGCGATCGACGACGGCGCGCTCTCCGGCATCGCGGACGACAGCTTTCTCTTGCGGCTGCGCGAGGCGTGGGGCGGCTATCGCATCGCCGACCTGGTGGAGATCCGCGCTGGTCTCGTGCCCACGCTCCTCACGCCGTGGCTCACGCAGCACTGGTGGCTCCGCGGCGTGGCGCGCATCGGTCTACGCGAGCACGACTTGCTGGCACCTGCCGATCTGGGTGCCTCCGCGTTCATCGATCTCCCCGAAGGATTCGGTCGAGTGGGCGTCTCGTACACGAACGGAGAGGGCTATTCGAGCCGCGAGCTGAACCGAGGCAAGAACCTCGAGCTCGCGGCCGACGTGCACCCGCTCGCGTTCGTTCCCGAGCTCCGACCGCTGGCGATCGTGCTCGGCTACACGAATGGCTCGCTCGGCGCAGGCTCGGCCCGAAGTGATCGTGTGGTGGGGAGTCTGCTGTGGGATCAACCCGAGATCGGCGGCGGCGTCACTGCCTCCTACGTCCTCGGGCTGGCCGATCGCGGCGAGCGCGAAGGAGGCCTGATCGACGCCTGGTTGCGCGGTCTCCTCTTCGAGCACCTGATCCTCGGCGCACAGGTGCTCCACTTCGTGCGGGATCTCGCGACTGGCACCGACACGCTCACGAGCCTGACGCTGACGGCAGGCGCGCTCGTCATCGATCAGATTCGCATCTACCTCGCCGTCGACGGGCGCTTCGCGGATGCGCTCGCCCGCGTCGCGACGCCCGCGTGGGAGCGATGGGACGTGCGACTCGTCGTCGAAGCCGACGTGGTGGCGCGCTTCTTCGGTGCGTTGTGACGACTGACCCCCGAGACCGAAAGAGACAGACCATGAATCGTACCCTCCGCACACTGACACTCTCGTCTTGCACGCTCACACTCTTGGGTGCCTGTGCAGAGGCCGCGCCCACCCGCAACGACGCAGGCCGAGATGCATTCGCGGCTCCCGGCGAAGATGCCTTCACGACGAGCGCCGATGCCTTCGTCGCTCCGGGCACGGATGCATTCCGGCCTCCGATGGATGCCTTCTCGGCGGGCTCGCTGGTGATCAACGAGCTCGCACCGGACGGCGACCCCGACTTCGTCGAGCTCTACAATCCGACCTCGTCGGCCGTGGCCGTCGGCGGCTGGATCGTCGCCGACGCCGATGGTGTCGCCACGCCGCCCGACGCCACGCACCGCACGACCTTCCCCACGCTCGACGTTCCTCCCGGCGGCTATCTCGTCGTCGCGATGAACGTGGATCCGCCCGCGGGCTCGATGGAGACCCCCGTCGGTCCCGTGAGCCCTTGTCCGGTCGCGGGCGTCGACTCGTGTCTTCAGACCTCGTACGGCATCGGTCGCACGGGCGACACGATCGTGCTGCTCGCCGCCGACGGGGCGACGGAGCTGGCGCGCGTGGAGTACGTCGGAGACCTGATGGGTGCCGCCCAGTCGCACTGCCGCTTCCCCAACGCCACGGGCGACTTCGCGACCTGCACGTCGACCCCGGGTGCCGCGAACGCGATGTGACCGCCTCGACACCCCGGCCTCACGTGAGCGGAGCTTGCGTCACGGGCGCGTCGCGCGCGGCGATCGCTGAGCGGTCTATGGTGTCGCCGTCACGGCATGGCGCTCCGAGAGCGACACACATCGGCGGAACGTGCGCGCGCCTCGCTTCGCAAGAGAGGTTGGGTCTGCGTGGCGAGGCGGCCCGACGAGCGATCCGAGAGCTGGGCTCTCGAGGCCAATACGGCGACGGTGCTCTGGTACGTCGATCCGCGGGAGGGCGCAGACGTGATCTTCCTCCGCGATCCCAGCGGCGAACGCCCGCTGACGCCGCCGACCAAGCGCGCCTCTCGGGCCCGCGTCGGCGGCGGCTGAAACCGTGCGGGCCGAGGGAAGCAACGCTCGCTGGTGGTCCTGCGTCCGACGCGCGGCAGGTCGCGCGCCGCGTCGACGCGCGTGAGGGGCATCGCGTCACACGTACGGCACACGGCCGCCACGCCGTCGTGCGGCGCCCGGGCGAGCCTCCGGGTCTCCATGCGGTCCTCGCTCGCGACGTCCGTCGCCGTCCTCTCCCTCCTCGTCTCGTCGCCGGCCTCGGCAGACTTTCGCGTGTTCGAAACGAACCCGCCGCGCGCGCCCTCGCCTCCGCGCGAAGGAATCGGCGGCGTCCTCGAGGGCGCGATCGCGACGCGGAGCGGCCCACGCCGCCACCCGTGGAGCCACCCGCAACCGAGTCGCCCGCCAACGACGAACAGACGCCGGAGACCACGGTCGAGGGCGAGCCGGGGGTCGATGACCAGACCGGGGTCGATGGGCAGACGGAAGCGACCACGCCCTCCACCGGCGTGGAGGCACCGGCGCCGACGCCCACGCAGTCAGAGGTGGCGACAGCGCCCGTCGACGTCGCGCCGGCCGAGCCCATCGAGCCCGAACGTCGGCCGTTCCTCGACGATCACCGCTGGCTCGACATCACAGGCTTCCTCCAGCCCGGCTTCATCGCCCGCTTCGACGATCCCACCGATGGAGTCTCGATCGGCAACACCGACGAGACCTTCTGGCTCCAGCGCGCGCGCCTGGGCGCCCGGGCGCAGCTCTTCGAGTGGCTGCGCTTCCGCATCGAGGTCGAGTTCACGCCGACCACGTCGCTGCAGGACGGCTTCGTCGACATCGTCCCCCACCAATTCTTCAACGTGCGAGCGGGCCAGTTCATCGTCCCGTTCCTCCGCACGTTCCAGTTCAACGAGGTCAACCTCGGCTACATCGATCGCGCGGTCTACACGCCGCTCCAGTTCGAGCGCGGGTATCTCCGCTACCTCGCACCGCGCGACATGGGCATCCAGCTCTTCGGCTCCTTCGGCAACCGCTCGCCCGACAGCACGGATCCGGTGCTCGAGTACACGATCGCCGTGATGAACGGTCGCGGTCCGAACCTGCCGCTCAACGACGACTTCGTCTTCCTCTACGCGGGCCGGCTCAACCTCCACATCCTCGGTGTTCCTCGCGGGGCAGACGCCGAGAGCGACATCGCGCGCAACACCAGCGCGCGCGTCGCCGTGGGCCTCGGCGGCTACAGCAACTGCGACGACCGAGGCAACTGGAACCGCGGCGTCACGGCCGACGCCGAGCTCCGCTACGAGGGCATCTATGCCTCGGGCGCGTTCATGTTCCTGCGGAACAGCCCAGGCGAGAACACCCCCGTCTTCACGTCCGCCCGCTGCACCGGAACGCCGGGGCCGGTCCCGGGGATGCAGTCCGACTTCGTGTCTCGTGCGGCGCACCTCCAGGTCCAGTGGGCCATGCCGCGCTTCTGGCGCGATCTCGGCGCGCCGATCGATCAGATGGATCTCGAGATCCTCGCGCGCTTCGACTGGGTCGACGGCAACTCTCCGCACGTCGGCTTCCTCGGCGCGGGCGGACCCACCGACCCGGGCTACATCGCGCCTACGGACTTCGCGAATCCCGACAACCCGCCGACGCGCTGGCGACTGACGTTCGGGCTCAACTATTTCCCCACGGGCCAGCAGACGCTGAAGCTGAGCATCAACTACCAGCTCAACCGCGAGGCCGAAGAGGTCAACACGGGTATGGGCCGCATCCAGCAGGTCGCCAACGACGTGTTCTGGATTCAGACCACCATCGCTCTCTGACGACGACGAGGCACCATGAAGCACAAGAACGAGCTCGCCCTGCTGCTCCTGACACTGGCACCTTCCTTCGCTGCGGGGTGCGAGGAGACTGGCATCCTCCACGACGACACGGGGAGCACGGCGGACGAGGACGCGTATGTCGCTCCGGGCACGGACGCGTGGGTCGATCCCACGATCGACGGAGGTCCGCGTCCCGTGAACCAAATCTCGTACACGCCGGAGGGCTGCGGCTACACGGTGACGACGCCCGAGGTCTCCGACGCGCGCATGGGTGAGGACGTCTTCGGCGCGGCAGGAAGCGTGGATCACGTGCACGTCTCGTTCGCGGGCCCCGCGGACACGACGCTGGCCATGAACTGGCGCTCGGACGTGGACACGCTCGCGAGCTCGGTGCTCATCGGCACGGACGAAGCGACGCTGACCGCGGCTGACGACGCGGGGACGGGGGTCGTGCGCCAAGAGGGGCACACGATGCAGTACCGCGCCGGGACACAGGTGACCCGCCTGCACGAGGTGCACGTTTGTGGGCTCACCGCCGGCACGCGTTATTTCTACAAGGTCGGCGGCCCGGGACACTGGAGCGAGGTCTTCAGCGTGGCGACGAGCCCGACGATCGGCACCACGGAGCCCTGGAGCTTCGCGGCGACGGGCGACAGCCGAGGCAACGAGGAGAATGCGTGGGCGATCGCGCAGGAGCACGTGCTCGCGCGCGGCGTCGATCTCCAAGTCTTCAGCGGCGACGCCGTGGCCCTGGGCAACGTGCAGGAGCAGTGGAACACGGAGTTCTTCGGACCTTCGAACGGAGACTTCGACGTCCACGACTCGCTCGCACAGATCCCGCTCATGATGGCGAATGGCAACCACGACCTCCTCGCGACGAACTACCTCGCTCAGTTCGCGGTGCCTCAGGAGCAGACCGAGGGCGAGACTGCCGATGGCGAGGAGTGGTATTCGTTCGACTACGGCAATGCGCACTTCGTGTTCCTGAACGACACGGTCTTCATGCCCGCCGTCATCGCAGGGGCGGAGCGCACGTGGCTCGAAGCGGACCTGCGCCGCGCGGACATGAACCGCGCGAACGTTCCGTGGATCTTCGTCGTCCACCACAAGCCGCTCTACACGTGCTTGTCGAACCACTCGCCGAACATCGATCTCCGCAGCGCGTGGCAGCCCCTCTTCGACCAGTACCACGTGGACATGGTCATCGCGGGCCACAACCACGTCTACGAGCGCTCGCGGCCCATCTACGGCCTCACCGGCGTCGAGGGCAACGTCGCCGCGACCGAGGGCTCGAACTACGAGCCTCGGGTCACAGGCGGCATTCCGTCGGGCACCGTCTACGTGGTCGCCGCCGGCGTGGGCGCGCCCCTCTACCGCGTCGGCACCGACTGCCCCACGGCCACGCCGGCGGGCCAGGCCGTGCGAAACTACATGCAGATCGAGCTCGAAGGCCGCGCGTTGCACGCGCGCGTCTTCCGCGCGCTCGACGACGTGCAGATCGACGAGTTCAGTTGGGTGAAGTGACACGCGGGACGCTGGGCGTCCTGGCCGCTCTGTTCCTCGCGACGTCGGCGCACGCGCAGGACGACGTCGGTGCGCCCCCAGCGACGACTGCCGAGGTCACGAGTGGAGATGCCGTGGTCGCGCCGACGGAGAGCGTCGCGACCACGTTCTCGCGGGCCGAGAGCGCCGAGCATCGGGGCGAGGTCGAGGTCGCACTGACGCTCTACCGACGGGTGCGTGACCTCGACTCCACCTCCCGCTTCGCGCTGCGCGCCGAGCGACGCCTCGCGTGGCTCGAGCCGCGTGCCGACGATCCCGAGGCGCTCGGTCTCTTGCTTCGACATCGAAACACCCGCGAGCGAAGCCTCGAGGATCTGGCGCGGCTCGAGCGCACCGCGGACGCGCTCGCGCCGGGTGCGCTGCGCCGCGAGCTGAGGACGACGATCGCGACGGAGCGAGATGGGCTGGCTGCGGAGGCGTCCGACGTGGAGGCCTCCGAGCGCGCCGAAGAGACGTACCGTCGCGCGCTCGACGAAGAAGGACTTCGCGAAGGCGAGCACGCGCAGCTTGTCGCAGGCTACGCGGCGCTCCTGGGCCGCGAGGGTCGAACGGGCGAGGCGCTGCTCCTCCTGGACGACGAGGGTCACGCGACAGGGGGACTGCGCGCGCGCCTCGAGCTCGAGCGCATCGATGCGTGGGCGCGCCCGCTGGCATTTTCCGTCCTCGGGCTCCTCGCGATCGGCGCGATCGCTCTGCTGATCTCGGCCCTCCGCTCCGGCGCGCGCCTCGTGGAGGGTCGCGACGTCGCGATCCGCGCCGGCACGATCGCCTACGTCACGCTGGGGCTCTGGGCGCTCGGCGCCTGGTATTCGGTCGAAGCGGGGCACCTGGCCGGGAGCCTCGCGACGTGGCTCCTCGCCGTGCTCACGCTCTCTGCCGTGATCGGTCGCTGCCGCGAGCTCGTGCCCTCGAGCGCTCGCACGGGCGCCGCGCTGACGGCGCTCGCGGTGCTCGCGCCGTTCGCCGCGGGCTATCTGTCCATCTACGGAGTCGGCGATGGTCCCCTCACCCACTGACCGCTTCGACGCATCACGAGCGCCAGGCGCACGCACCGGCATTGGCACGTACATCAACTACCTCCTCGCCGCCGGCATGCTCGCCGCGGCTGCGGTCAGCGCGGCGCTGGTCCGAGGCAAACGGGTGACACCCAGCGCTCCCGCCCCGACATCCACGGAGACTCCGCCCACTCCGCCCGAGCGCGAGGAGACGACGTGAAGGGAACGCCCGAGCATCGACGGGTGTCGCTCGCGACCGCCACCGCCGGGCTCGCGGCGGCGATCGTGTACGTCGTCGCGTGCATCTACGATCGGATCGTGAGCGGTCTGGCCGATCCCTTCTTGATCGTGCGCGACGTGCACTTCGGCTACTACCACCGCGCCGTATTGGCAGCGTGGCTCGGGGGCATCGCTGGCCTCATCGCAGCACGACTTCTCGATTCGCCGGAGCGCGTCAGTTGGGTCACGCGCGTGCTCACGCGGGCGACGCTCCCGACCGTCGTGCTGCTCTCCGTGGCGACCTATCTCTTCCCATGACGACGGAGATCCTTCGATTTCTCGCGTCCATCCACGGACACCTCGGCGCGCTCGCCGCGGTGGCGCTGCTCCATCCCGCGATCCTGTTGTGGAACGGCCGCCCGGCGACCCGCGGCATCCGCCTCTCGATCGCGCTGACGACGGCGCTCGTGGTGGCCGTCTACTCGATGGGCATCGGCCTCTACGGCGACTACCGACGCCTCGTGAAGCGCGCGCTCTTCCGCACCGATGTCACGGCGGGCTTTCTGTTCGAGACCAAGGAGCATCTCGCGTTCGTCGCCGTCGTGCTGACGCTCGGAGCCGTCCTGCCCTCGCTCCTTCCCGGCCCGGAGAACGCAGACCTGCGTCGGCTCGCCGCTCGCCTCTGGGCAGGCGCGGCGCTCGCGTGCTGGACCGTCGGGGCGCTCGGCACGTGGGTCCAGTCCGCGCGCGGGTTCTGAAGGACGAGGCTCACGCTGGGTGTCACCCAAGCGTCACGGAAGAGGACGACATGCAACGCGCACGATGGAGCGATGGCCCATCGGGAGACGTGGTTCGTACTCCTCCTCGCGCTCTGCGTGCTCACCACGCCGGGCTGCAGCGACCCAGAGGCAGAGGGGCTCGCGGTGTCCTTGCAGACCGACTTCGTGCCCGGCGTGGAGTTCGATCGCGTGCGCGCCACGGTCGACGACGCGCGCGCCTTCGAGCTCGAGACCGACGCGTCGGACTCGTACGTGCGGCCCCGTCCGATCACGACCTACCGCGGGCTCGAGCCCGGACGTCGTGATGTCGAGGTCACGCTGTGGGAAGGCGCGCGACAGGTCGCCGCGCGGCGCGTCTCGATGGAGTTCCGCGGCAGCCTCCTCCTGAACGTGGTGATCGCTCGAACCTGCGCGGGCGTCGTCTGCGACGACGACGAGACCTGCGTCGCGGGTGCGTGCGTGAGCCCTCGCTGCGTGACGGGCGAGGAGCGGGAGTGTCCACGTGCGCAGTGCGCGAGCCCGGCGGACTGCACGGCGAGCACGATGTGCGTGGAGCCTTCGTGCATCGCGGGGATCTGCCTCGAGACGGGCGGCGATACCTGCGCTGTGTCGGAGGTCTGCGTCCCCGACACGGGCTGCGTGCCGCGAGGGACCGCTCACGACGCGGGGCTGCGCGACGCGTCGCTCGACGCGCCCACGCTCGACGCGCCTCCGCCGGACGCCCCCGGCG
>JAFLCL010000439.1 GCA_017303575.1 Deltaproteobacteria bacterium | reverse complement strand
GCGAGGCGCGCTCGCGGGAACGCCACGCGGAGCGCGGCCAGCGTGGGCTCGTCGAGGCCGTGCACGAGGAGCTCGCGGGCCTCGACGCGGGTCAGCTCGGCGACGAGCTCCGCGTCGTCCCGCAGCTCGGTCACGCGCGCGGCCGAGCGGCTGAGCTCGATCGCCGCCACCACCACGCCCACGTCGTCCTTGGCCACCACAGCGAGCCAGTTGTCGGCGCGCTCGCTCATCGCGTCGGGATCGATCGCGAGCCCCGGCGTCACCACGCGCACGACCTCGCGCGGGACGATGCCCTTCACCGTCGAGGGATCGACCATCTGCTCGCAGATCGCGACGCGGAACCCCTTGTCGACGAGGCGCGCGAGGTAGCCCGCCGCCGCGTGGTGCGGCACGCCCGCCATCGGGATCTCGGTGCCGTCCGCGTTCTTCTGGCGCGAGGTGAGCGCGAGATCGAGCGCCTTGGCCGCCACGATCGCGTCGTCGTGGAAGAGCTCGTAGAAGTCGCCCATCCGGAAGAAGAGCAGCGCGTCCGGGTACTGCTCCTTGGCCCGGAAGAACTGCTGCATCGCGGGCGAGCGCTTCTCGCCCGGCCCCTCCGCGGCGCGGCTCATGGGCCCACCACCTTCGTCATCGCGCCGTGGCGCTCATTGGAACGTGGAGGTCGTGTATGAGAGCGGCTGGAGCGTGAGCTCGATGAGACCGCGTCGCTCGACGTCCACGACGTAGAGGCGCTGGTTCACCTCGTTCCACACGAGGTCCGAGGGCAGCGCGAGGAGGCGCGTCGCCACGCCGTTCGAGACGCCGACGTCGAGGTTCAGCGTCGCGGGCACCGTGCCGATGGTCACGCGCAGCTCGGTGCTGTCGGAGGTGGGCGGGCTCGCGATGCGGAACGAGATCAGCTCGTTGGTGAAGGTCTCGCCCGCACGCGCGCGAGAGGTGCGCGTGGTCGGGAGCGACTCGTCGATCACGCACGCTCCGTCGTCGCTGCGGATCACGCGGTGGCGCTGACCGCTGCGTGAGCCCGTGACGCTGAACGCGCCCCGCACGCGAACGTCGAAGCGCACGAGCTCGTCGCCGAAGCACGCGAGCACGTCGGTCAGCGTGAGCCCCGGCGTCGCGCGATCGAGCACCGGCGCGTCGGCGTCGAGCAGGAGGCGTCCGCGGTAGGGCTCGCGCAGGCCGTCCGGGCGCGTGCTCGCCGCGCGGATCGGCACGAGCACCGGGCGCGCGGACTGGTTCGATCCCTCGATGCCGACCACGGCCTGACAGCGCTCGTTCTCGCCCATCGCCTCCGAGAGCGTGCTCGTGATCGCGATCACGTCGCCGCCGAGCGCGCTCTCCGGCAGCGGCGCGGCCGCCGCGTCCTCGCTGCCGAGCACGCCTGCCGCGCAGAAGTCCACGCGCGAGTCGAGCGCGATGGTGCTGGCGTCGATCACCTCGAGGTTGCCCGTGGACGATGCCGTCCCCGTGACCGTCCCCTGCCACGCCGCCTGCCACACCTCGGAGACCGCTTCGAAGGGATCCGAATGTCCACACACGCGCGCCGTGCCGTCGGTGCCGCTCGCGAAGATGCCGGTGAGCGGTGCGGCGCACGGGATGCGCGAGAGCTCTTCGGACGAGTCGGTGAGGCGCACCGTCGCGCCGTTCACGAGGAAGCTGACGTCGTTGGCGGTGACGCCGATGGACGTCAGGCGCTGGCCGAGGCGCGGGTGATGGCGCCTCACGTAGACGAACGTCTCGGCAGTGTCCGTGCAGTCCTCCGGATCGCCCTCGACGCGGCCTCGACACGGCGCGTCGGAGTCGAACACGTCGACGAACCGCACCGTCGCGTCGGTCAGGCCCACCACGAGGAACACACCCCGCAGCGACACGTGGCTCGGCGCGACGGCGTCGTCGCTGATGCTCGCCGGATCACACAGCTGCGCGAACGGCTCGAGCTCGTCGTAGAGCGGCGCCGCCACCTCGAGCGTCCTGGCGCCGGCGAGGAACGGGATGCGATCGGGGCGCACCGAGCTCGAGGGGCCGATGGGCAGCACCGCGCCGAACGTGGGCGAGGCGGGATCGGCGTAGTCGAGCGCGAGCACGGTGCCGTCCTCGTCGTCGATCGCGTACACGTAGCGCGAGCGATCGGTCGAGCTCGGATTGTAGGAGTCGGGCACCTCGGGCGTCACCGCGAGCGCGCGCACGGTGGCGCCGATCGAGAACGGCGTGAGGGGGACGCGCGCCGAGAAGTCCACGCGGTGCACCAGCGGCAGCGCGCGATCGCCGATGAGCAGCTCCCGTCCGACGGCGAGCACGCTGGGGCGCGCGGCCACGTCGAGGAGCTCGGGCTCGCGCGCCACGAGCGTCGGCAGCGGCGCCGCCGCGAAGTCTGCGGGGCAGTAGCGTGCGGTGGTGCGATCATCGAACGAAGGGGCGACGAGCCCCGGCGGCACCGTGGGCTCGAGCACGATCTCTTCGATCGCACCGAAGGTGCAGCCATCGATCTCGATGCGCGCGACCGAAGAGCGCTCGGGGATCGCCACCCACAGCGCAGTCTCGGACGGATCGAGCACCATGGCGGTCGGCGCACCGGGCAGCGCGAGCGGCTCGATCTGCATGGCCGTCGCCGCGCTCTCGCGACGGAAGAGGTGAACGTCGATCGCATCGATCGCATCGGCGCCCGCGCTCGACACGAACGCGCACGTGGGCAGCACGCTGGGCACCACGATCGCCGTCGGCAGAGGATCGACGGGGACGAAGGAGTACCCCGGCACCGCGGGATCGGAGTCGATCACGGTACGCGCCACGAGGTCGACCGAGGCCACCTCACCGCGCGCCTCCTGCAGCACCAGCGCGTGCATGGCGAGGCCCGACGCGACGGCGCCCGAGCTGTCGGGCGTGCAGTCGCTCTTGTTGCGCGCGTTGCCCGTCGCGGTCTCGAGGCAGACGAACGCGGTCTGCACCGGACGGTTGAAGGTGCGCACGGTGGCCGTCACCGCCGTCTGCGAGCAGGCCGCGAGGGCGAGCGCGCACCCGACGACGGCGATCCGAGCGCGACCCGCGGCCGCGCTCTTCGCATCCGCGCTGCTCATCGGAGCACCTGCACCGGACGCACGCGACCGAAGGTCGCGACGAGGCGCGGCTCGCGGCCATCGGCGAGCGGCGCGTAGTCGATCGCGCGCACGACCGAGTCGCGGAAGTCCACGACCCACACCAACTCACCCACAGTGTCGACCGCGAGCTCGTACGGACCCTGGAAGCCAGGCACCGCGCCTGCGGTCATGCCGGTGTCGGCGTCGACGAACCACACCTTGCGATCGTCGAAGCACGTCGCCGAGACGATGGTGCGCGAGCCCACGTCGACGCGCGCGAGGCGCGACGGCGCGAAGCCCACGTGCGAGACGCGATCGATCGAGGCCTGCCCCGGAAAGAGCGGCATGCTGTCGAGGTCGAGCGTGAGGATCGCCTCGGGACGACGCGACAGCACGTACGCGTGCGAGCCGTCGGCGGAGAACACAGCGTCGCGCGTGTCGAAGCCGTCGTCGGTCCCGAGGAGCGGGAGGCGCCCGGCCGCGAACACAGACGAGCACTCCGGCGATGCGCTGTCGTAGGCGACGCCCGCGAAGCCGACCTCGCGGGTCTGACGCACGCCGATGATGGAGGCGGTGTGCGTCCACACGAGCTGCGTGCTCGGCTCGTGCGAGACGTTCACGATGTCGATCGGAAGCCCATCGGTCGTGTGCACGAGGATGGGCTCGGGAGATGCGCCCACCATGCGATCGACGAAGAGGCTCGCGCGACCGTTGCGGTGCACCATCACGACGTAGTCGAGGTCCGAAGGATCGCCCGTGAGATCCTCGATGCGCCCTGCGACGACGCCGACCGGATCGCCCGAGATCACGGGCGTGCGGTTGCACGACGACGCGATCTCGGTGGTGCGACGACGCTCGCCGCAGCGTGCTGGCTGTCCCTCGCCCTCGCACGAGAGCGCGCCGCTCGCGGGATCGACGTCGACCCACGTGAGGTCCACCTCGCTGCGTACCGCGAGGTACACGCGGTCACCGCGCGGCGAGAGCGTGAGGTCCGACGTGTACGAGCCGACCAGGACCTCGGAGACCATGTAGCTCGAGAGATCGGTGAACGTGCAGGGCGGCTCGGCGCATGCGTCGATCGAGGCGCGCATCGCCCCCAGATCGAAGGAGTGGAGCGCGCCTGCGTTGTAGCGGAGGTCGAAGTTCGAGCTCGCTACGAGCAGGAACTGGCGTCCCCCGGTCTCCTCCGTGACCGCCACCGCGACGGGGAAGTTGAGGGTGCCGGGCGTGGGCGCAGTGCCGGCGTTGTCGAGATCGCAGCCCCCGATTGCGGCGAGCGCGAGGACCGACGAGACGGCCAAGCTCCTCGCGTGGGACGAGGCGCTCGGGGCGCCTGAGCGCACGTTCACGGCGGGGGATCGCATGAAGGGGCGGGACCGTACTTCGAAGGTGATCGGGCGGCAACGCAGACGCTGTGGGATCGGACGAGCGGCCGAACGATCGCTCTACGATCCTCGGCCGCACCTTCAGTCACGCGTTCGTGCAGAGGGACCGAGAAGAATCGCTCTCGGTCGAGGGATTGGGCGGGGCGCCTCGCGGCGGGGTTTGCGCAGCAAACCCCTGGAGCGGGAGTGAGGAGGAGTCTTCGACGATCGAGCCGGCGATCGGACACGCGCGCAGCTCACGAAGTGAGCGAGCACGGGAGAACCCGGGGG
>JAFLCL010000438.1 GCA_017303575.1 Deltaproteobacteria bacterium | reverse complement strand
GAGACGACGGCCGCGCGGGTGGCCATCGACCTCGACGAGGGCCGACTCGGCGCGCTCGGCGTCGCGACCACGCCCGTCGCGCGCGAGGCGCTCACCGGCGAGCTGCGCGCCGTGGCCACGGTGGTGCCGGACGAGTCGCAGGTCTCTCACGTCCACACGCGCGTCTCGGGTTGGGTGGAGCGCCTCTCGGTCACGACGACGGGAGAGAGCGTGCGCAGCGGGCAAGTGCTGGGCGCCATCTTCTCGCGCGAGCTCCTGGCCTCGCAGACCGAGTACGTGGCAGCCCTCCGTGCAGGGCCCACGAGCCCGCTCGTGCGGGGCGGGCGCGACAGGCTTCGCGTGCTCGGCATGACGGACGCGGAGATCGAGGCGCTCGGACGCCGAGGGGAGCCGCTCCGGAACGTGCCGATCGTCTCGCCGCGAGCGGGTGTGGTCCTGCATCGAGGGGTGACGCGCGGCGCCGCGGTCGACCCCTCGACCGAGCTCTTCATCATCGCGGATCTGTCGCGCGTATGGGTCCTCGCGGAAGTCCCCGAGTCGCGCATGGCAGAGGTCGCAGTAGGCACGTCGGCGACGCTCGAGCTCGCGTCCTCGGGCATCGCGGCGCTGCCGGCGAGCGTGGACTTTGTGTACCCCACGCTCACGGAAGGCACGCGCACGCTGCGCGTCCGCTTCGTGGTCGCGAATCCAGAGGGCGCGGTCCGGCCGGGCGCATTCGGCACTGCGCTCTTCCATCTCGAGCCGCGCACTGCGCTCGTCGTTCCGCGTGACGCCGTCGTGGACCACGGCGCATCCCAGTACGTGTTCGTCGCCGTCGGCGGCGGGCGCTTCGAGCCGCGCCCCGTCGAGCTCGGCGGCCGGTTCGAGGACACGATCGAGATCCTCGCCGGAGTGACCGAGGGTGAGCTCGTGGTCTCCTCCGGGGTGTTTCTGCTCGACTCCGAGAGCCGTCTCCGCGCCTCCGGCGGCGCCATGGCGGGCCATGGTGGGCACGGCGGCAGCTCGACCGGGGCGCCGCCCGAGGGCTCCGCGTCGCCTGTCACCGCACCGCCTGGGCCCACTGCCCCCCGCGGCCCGTCTCCAGGCGGCGAGCATGCCGGGCACGGCGGAGGCGCAGCGCCATGATCGAGCGCGTGATCGAGTGGTCCGCGCGCCATCCCCTCACGGTGCTCGCGCTCCTCTGCGCGGTGATGGGCTGGGCCCTCGTGTGTCTGCGCCAGACGCCTCTCGATGCCCTGCCCGACCTGTCCGATCCCCAGGTGATCGTCTACGCGGAGTGGATGGGCCGGAGCCCTGATCTGGTGGAGGACCAGATCACCTATCCGCTGGTGCGCGCGCTCCGCAGCACCCCCGGCGGCGTCGAGGTGGTGCGCGGCTACTCGATGTTCGGGATGAGCTTCGTCTACGTGATCTTTCCCGAGGGCACGGACCTCTACTGGGCGCGCTCGAGAGTCACGGAGCTCCTGCCCCGCGTTCGGTTGCCTACCGGCGTCGTCCCGCAGCTGGGCCCGGACGCCACGGGCATCGGCTGGGTCTACCAGTACGTCCTCGAGGACACGACGGGCACGCAGGACCTAGCGGAGCTCCGCGCGCTCCAGGAGTTCACCATCCGCCCCGCGCTCCAGGCCGTCGATGGCGTGTCCGAGATCGCGACCCTGGGTGGATTCGAGCGTCAGTACCAGGTCGTCGTCGATCCCGAGCGGCTCGTCGCGTTCGGGCTCTCCGTGTCGGACGTCAGCCGTGCGGTCGGCGACGCCAACAGCGAGGTGGGCGCGCGCGTGCTCGAGGTGGCCGGGACCGAGTACGTGCTGCGTGGCCGCGGCTACGTACGGAGCCGCGCCGACGTCGAGGAGAGCGTCGTGGCCATCGGGGCGGGCGGCACGCCCATCCGGGTGCGCGACGTCGCGACCGTGGGGTTCGGTCCCAACATCCGCCGCGGCGCCGCGGACTGGAATGGTGAGGGGGAGGCGACCGGCGGCATCGTCGTGATGAGAATGGGTGAGAACGCGCTCGACGTGATCGAGCGGCTCGAGGCTCGCATCGCCGAGCTGACGCTCCCCGAGGGCGTCCGCATCGTGCCCACCTACAATCGCTCGGAGCTGATCGAGGGCTCGATCGACACGCTCTCGGAGACCCTCGTCGAAGAGCTCCTGATCGTGTCGCTCGTGTGCCTCTTCTTCTTGCTCAACGCGCGGTCGGCCTTCGTCGCGATCGTGATCATGCCCATCGCGGCGCTCGTGGCGTTCATCCCCATGTACTACCTGGGGCTCACGGCGAACCTCATGTCGCTCGGCGGCATCGCGATCGCCGTGAGCGAGCTCGAGGACGCCTCGACGACCTTCACCGAGAACGCGACGGGCAAGCTCGCCGCCCTGGCGCCCGGCGAGGACAGGTGGCGCGCCATCATCGACTCGGCGAAGCAGGTGGGGCGCCCGACGTTCTACTCGCTGCTGCTCACCACCGCGTGCTTCATCCCCATCCTCACGCTGACGGGACAGGCGGGCCGCCTCTTTCGCCCGCTCGCGTTCTCCTTCGCCTTCGCGACGTTCGCGGCCGCGCTGCTCTCCGTGACGGTCTGCCCCCCGCTCATGATGGCCGTGCTCCGCGGGGGCCGCTTCAGGCCGGACGACGAGAACCCGTTCAACCGCGCGTTCAAGCGCGCGTATCGCCCCATCGCCCGCGCGGTGGTCCGCGGTCGCTGGATCGTCGTCGCGCTCGCGCTGGCCGCCGTTGGGGCGACCGTGCCCGTCGCACTCCGGCTCGGGTCGGAGTTCATGCCACCGCTCGACGAGGGGACGCTCCTCGTCATGCCCACCACGTTTTCCGGCATCTCGATCGAGAGCGCGCGCCAGGTGCTCGGACACCAGGATGCGATCCTGCGCGCGTTCCCCGAGGTCGAGTCCGTCCACGGCAAGGCCGGCCGAGCGGAGACAGCGACGGATCCGGCGCAGCTCGAGATGATCGAGACGGTGATCACCCTGCGACCAAGGAGCGAGTGGCCGGAGCACGACGTCGAGCGATGGTGGACCGGCGCGCCGAGCTGGCTCGCGCCGGCGCTCAGCGTGGGCTGGCCCGACCGCCGGCCACGGACGATCGAGGAGCTGGCGCGCGACATGGCGCAAGCGGTGGAGGTCCCGGGCTATCAGATCGCCGTCTCTCCGCCGATCCGCACGCGCATCGACATGCTGACCACGGGCGTTCGCACCCCCGTCGGCATCAAGGTCTTCGGTGACAGCCTCGCGGAGATCGAGCGCATCTCCGTCGAGCTCGAGGCGCTGCTCCGGCAAGTGCCCGCCACTCGGAGCACCTTCGGCGAGCGCCAGAGCGGGCGTCCATACATCGACGTCATCCCCGATCGCGAGGCCATCGCCCGCTACGGTCTGACAGTGCGCGAGGTCAACGAGGTCGTCGAGGCGGCGATCGGCGGGATGATCGTCTCGACGACCGTGGACGGACGAGCGCGTTACACGCTGAGCGTCCGCTTCGGCGCCGACTATCGCGAGGACGTCGATGCGCTCCGCGCGATCCGCGTGCCCGTGCGCACCGGAGCGTCGGTGGCCGACGTGGGCTCCCTCGGAAGCGGCGCCGGCATGGGCGTGGACGCGGCGGGTGGCGACTTCGGCGGCATGGGCGGAGGGATGGGCGCCGGCCCGAGCCCCACGCCCGCCGCGTCGAGCGCGAGCGACGGCGTCGATCCCACCGAGCGATTCCGGATCCCTTCTGCCGCGGTGCCCCTCGGCGAGCTCGCGGACATCCGGGTGACCAGCGGTCCCCCGATGATCCGCGACGAGGACGGCGTGCTCGTCGGCTATGTGTACGCCGACATCGATCTCTCCCAGCGTGACCTCGGCGGCTGGGTCGACGAGGCGAAGGCGCTGGTGGATGAGCGGATCGATCTGCCTCCCGGGTACCGCCTCGCCTGGACCGGCCAGTACGAGCACATGGAGATCATGCAGGACCGGATGTCGTGGGTGGTCCCGCTCTCGCTCCTCCTGGTCCTGGGCCTCCTGCGCTTCGCGATGCGCGGCTGGGGGCAGACGTGGCTCGTCATGACGAGCCTGCCCTTCGGTCTGGTGGGGAGCGTCTGGCTCCTCCACTTCCAGCACTACAACGTCTCGACGGCCGTGTGGGTCGGCCTCATCGCGGTCTTCGGCATCGCTCAGGAGACGGGCATCTTGATGGTCGAGTTCCTCGACGACAGCGTCCTTCGCGTCGCGCAGGAGCGGGGGGACGCGCTCGTCGCGAGCGACATCGACACCGCCATCGTGGAGGGTGCGTCTCGGCGGTTGAGACCGCTCGCGATGAGCGTCTCGAGCACCGCGCTGGGTCTCCTCCCGCTCCTCTGGGAGTCGGGCCCTGGCGCCGACGTGTCTGCGCGCATCGCGGCGCCCGTGATCGGTGGCGTCCTCTCGTGCCTGGTCCTGACCCTCTTGGTCCTTCCGGCGGCCTATGCGATCTGGCGTAGGCGCCACTTCCGTCTCGGCATCCTCGGACGCGAAGCTTCCACGAGCGCGGAGCCAACATGACTCGAATCACCCATGCACGGCTCGCCCCCCTGCTCCTCGTTCCCATCGCCGCGATGACCGGCTGCGTCTCGTCCTCGACATGGTCCGCGTGGCACGCAACCCGCGAGCGCATCGTGACGCTCGAGGGTCGCGAGTCCGAGATCGACGCGCAGCTCGCCGCTTCGCCCACCGACGCACCCCTCTCGTTCGCGTCTTGCGAGGACGTGGTCCGTGCCGCCGTGGCCACGAACCCCGGCCTCGCGGCGCCGCGCGAGCGCGCGCGAGCCGCCC
>JAFLCL010000437.1 GCA_017303575.1 Deltaproteobacteria bacterium | reverse complement strand
GGTCCACCTGATCTACGGGCTCGCAGCACCAAGAAAAAACCGACCTCGGTGCCGACGCCGCACATCGACGCTACCCCAGTTTCATCCGACGCGAGTCGGGCGCAGCCCGGTGGGACCTGATCTGAGCTCCCGTCACTCGCCGTCGGTCGGGTACCGCCTTGGTCCTGGCACCACGCCGCGTGTGCAGCGCACGGGGCGCGAGCGGCCGTCGGGCAGGACGATGCTGCCGAGCAGCGTGCCGTCCGGCATTGGCCGCGCGTGGACCGAGCGGATGCCCTCGCCGTCCGCGTCGCTCTCGAAGAAGATGCCGGTCACTTCGCGCACACACGTGCTCGCGCCGCGGGTCTCGAGCGAGACGTACGCGTCGTCGATGCCGAGCTCGGCCACGTTCCAGAGCACGGTCGTCGAGAGCTGAAGTCCCGCCGTCGGGCCGTCGCACGCCTGCGTGTCGACCCACACGCGCCGGCCGTGCTCGTCCATGTCCAAGCGTCGCAGTGTCGACGTCTCGCTGGCGCTCCCGTCGAAGGGAAGGAACCGCGAGCCAGCCGCGCTCGAGGCGAGGAGGCCGATCCTCGCTCCGTCGCGCGCGACAGCGATGCCGAGCTCGTCCACGGTGAAGTCGCGCCGCGCGACCACAGCGCCAGAGGAGCTCAGCTGGAGGATGCGGTGCGAGCGGCGTCCGGCCCGCAGGTGGAGGAACACGCTGCCTCCCGCGTCTGCGATCGCGTCGTCGAGGAAGTCCATGCGCGTGAAGGGCACTGTGCGCGGCGCCGCTGTCGAGCTCACGGCCACGATCCCACCGAGCATGCCCGCGTCGCTGCCGTTCGCGCGCCGCAGGACCGCGAGCGTGTCGGTCGCGATCACCACCTCGTGCCCAGCCTCGAGGCGAGCGCTGCGCGGCCACGGCCGGGGCCCCGATCCTTGCACCGTCCACTGCGATCCATCCCAGCGCGACCAGCGCAGCTCGCCCATCGCGCGACCGCGCGCGGTCCACGTGTAGAAGCGCGCGAGCGTGTTGCCCTCGGGCAGCTCGGTCACCGCGGCATCGCTCGGCGCGCCCACAGGCGCCCACGGCATCGGCGCCCACGGACCGAGCGCAGTGCAGCCCTCGGGCGGTCGCCTTCGCGCCACTTCCTTGTGCGCGCTCGCCGACACGTGCGGCGCCGCGATCGCAGAACGAGGCGCGATCGAGGACGCTGTGCACGCGGCCACGAGCGCGCCGAGGGCGAGCGTCGTGACCGCGCGGATCATCGCGCGAACACCTGCGCGCTCGGCACGATCGTGATGCGCTCGCGCGGGATCCCGATGCGGAGATCCTGCACGGTGCGATCGACCGCGAGCACCTCCTCCGGCAGCGTGCGGCCCTCCGCGTAGGTCATCGGCGAGGTGCGCTCGGCGCCGATCGCGTCTGCGAGACCCTGCGCGCCCGGCGCGATCATCGCGATCTGGAGGCGCGAGGGATCGATGTGCCGACGGATCGCGGCGTTCACCTCCTCCACCGTCAGCGTCTGCCAGCGCGCGCGCAGGCGCGTGAGCCACGCCTCGTCCATGCCGTAGAACGCGTCGTCGATCGCGACGCCGAGGCGTCGGCTCTCGGTCTGGAGGAAGAGCGCGTAGTAGCCCTCGAGGTAGCTGCGGATGCGATCGAAGTCCGCCTGCGTGAGGCCCACCTCCACGAAGCGACGCAGGAGGTGGATCGCGAGCCGCGTCCCGAAGTGCGCCTGCTCGGGGCGCAGCGGCCTGAGCCAGATCGAGAAGTACTGCTGACGTCGCGCCACGTTGGGTCGCGGGAACGTGCTCCAGCCTTCCTGCGAGAAGTGCTCGGGGTACGCGTAGTCGCCGTAGTTCATGCCGCGCACCTCGCGGATCTCGTGCATGAGCTGGCCTACGAACTGTCGGTGCTGGCCGAGCCACGCGGTCGCGAGCACGAGCGCGGCGTAGTCGTCGTCCTCGCGGCTCACGTCGATCGTCATGCCCATCGAGACCGCCACCGAGCTCGCCTCCGGCTTGTCCACGATCGTGATGCGGCTCTCTCGCGCCGCCGGCGCGCGCAGCACCTCGCGGCCCACGCACGCCTCGCTCGCGAGCTCGCCCACGTCGCGGCTCACGCGCTGCGCAAAGCCGTCGGGGTAGCCGCCCGCGAGCCCGATCGTCGCGCGACCGGCGCAGAACACGCGCGATCGGTGCGCACGCACGTCGTCGAGGCCGATGCGCGACAGCGACGCCTCGGTGCCGAGCTCGGTGTGCCCATACGGGTGTCCCTCGAAGAGCATCGACTGAAGGACCTCCTTGCCGAAGGCCTCGTCGTCGTTGCCGCGCAGGTCGAGCGTGAGCGCGCTCTCTGTCTGCGCGCGGATGCGCTCGAAGTCCTCGCTCGCCATGCGCGGTCGCAAGAGCACGTCACGGAAGAGCGCATAGAACGCGTCGAGGCGATCACGGTGCACGCGCCCGAGGATCACCGTCTGATCACGGCCCACCTGGAAGTCGAGCACGCCCGCCATCGGATAGAGGCGCTCTTGGAGCTGCGCATAGCTGAGCTCGCCTGCACCACCTTCCACCGCGAGCTGCGCGGCCAGGCGCGTGATGCCCTCGCGTCCCACCGGATCATCAGCCGAGCCCGCGTCGAACACGATGCGGACGGTGACGATCTGCGAGCTCGAGCGCTGCTCGACGAGCCGCGGGGACTCACGCAGCGGCTCGCGCGAGGGCGCTTCGAGCGTGCGGGTCTCGGTCGCTTGCTCGTCGTCGTGCGCGATCGGCGGATACTCCGCAGGCGCGGGCCGCGTGCCTCCACAGGAGGCGAGGAGGAGGGCCAGCGCGAGGCTCGAGGCGCGCCTCACTGGGCACCTCCTGCCGACGCCGACGCCTCGGTAGCGGGTGTCTCCGGCACGGGCGCCTCTCGCAGCGTGACGACGTAGCGCTGCGCCGTCGTGAGGTGGGTGCGCGCTGCGCTCGCGACGTCCTCGGGGGTGATCGCCTGGAGCGCATCGTAGTAGCGGCGCACCACGTCGAGCGATCCTGCGACCGCGAGCTGGCTCGCGAGGAACACGGCGACCGACGAGGGGGTCTCGAGCGTCATCGGCACCGCATAGAGCAGGTGATCGCGCACCGCGGTGATGCGCTCGGCGGGCGTCTCGCCGCGCCCGATGCGATCGAGCTCGTCTTGGATGGTGGTGATCGTCGGATCGAAGATCGTCGCGTCGGTCGCGCCTTCGCGCGGCGGCAGCGTGGCCATCGCCACGAAGAGGCCCGGATCACGCGAGTGCTCGCCCGCCCACGAGCCGAGCTCGAGCACGCTGCGATCGGTGACCACGAGGCGCTGGTAGAGAGGGCTCGCGCTGTCGAACGCGAGGCCGTGCACGATGTCGAGCGCGGCCGAGGTGCGAATGGACGCATCACGCGCGCGGCCTTCGCTCACGAACGCGGGCACGCGGTAGCCGATCATCATCCGCGGCGCGCTCGAGCCCGCCCACGGCAGATCACGACGTCCTCCCGTCGGCGCAGGCTCGGCGGGGATGCGTGGTCGATCGCGTCGTCCTCGCCAGCCTGCGTAGTGCTGATCGATCAAGCGATCGAGCGCCGCTTGGTCGAAGTCACCGACCACGATCACCGTCGCGTCGTCGGGCGTGTAGTAGCGGCGAAAGAACTGCTGCGCGTACGCATACCGCGTGGGCATGAGGTCGACGTCGCGCAGGTAGCCGATGGTGGTGTGGCCGTACGTGTGTCGGCTGAACGCGATCTCGGACAGCGACTCCCACATGGGCTGCTCGGGGTTCGAGCTCCACACCTGGTACTCGCCGCGCACGGCGCCCGCCTCGGTGCGAAAGACCTGCTCGGTGTACGAGAGGTGCTGGAAGCGATCGGCCTCGAGCTCCACGAACGTGCCGAGCGCGCTCGCGGGCCCGGTGATCGTGTAACAGGTGTAGTCGTTGGTCGTGAACGCGTTGTTGTCCGCGCCCACGCCTTGGAGCGCCGCGTCGTACGCGTCCTGCGGGAAGCGCTCGGTGCCGCGGAACATCATGTGCTCGAAGAAGTGAGCGAACCCGCTGTGCCCTTCCTCGACCTCGTCGCGCGAGCCCACGCGCACGAGCGTGTAGTACGCGACGATGCCGGGGCTCGCCCACGGCACCGCGATCACCGTCAGCCCATTGCGCAGCGTGCGCACCTGCGGCGCGCTCGGGAACCACGAGTCGAACACGCTCGGCGTCGCCGGCGCGGTCGCGCGTGCCGCAGCCTGTGTGCGCTGCGCCGCCTGCGCTTCCGCGTGCACGGGGAAGGCGACGGTCGTGAAGGAGAGCGCGCCGAGGGTCAGCGCACCGAGGGCATCGAGGGCAGGGCCGTGTCGCATCCCCGGACCCTACCGCGCTCCTTCCGAACCGATCGAGCACCCCGTCCTCCGTCCCGCAGGCCGGACGTGCCCAAGGGGCGCTCAGAGGCGCGACATCGCCTCAGCAGCCAGTGTCGGACGAGCACGGGAACTGGCGCCGGGCGTCGGTGCCGGTCGGCGGCGGAGACGAGGCTCTTGAACGAGCGCGCGGTCGCCGGCACAAGACAAGGGAGCTCAGCCGATGACACTGCCAATGGCCTGGCACCGGTCCGGGCGAGGGTCGAGAAGGGTCGATCGACCTGTTCGGTGACGGTTGTTCTCTCCAACCATGGAGTTGCGATTGGACGATTCTCTGCCCGCACCGGACTTCCCGCGAACTCTAGGAAGAAACTGACCTGACCCTCGGCAAGGCGGCGGCTACGCGGCCAATCGATCTTGGACCTCACGCACCTCGAACCCGAGGTCGCCGAGGCGCTTGAGCAGTCGGTTCGCGACTTTGACGC
>JAFLCL010000436.1 GCA_017303575.1 Deltaproteobacteria bacterium | reverse complement strand
CGTTCGCCGACGCCGCGTCATGCACGCGCGACGCGCGGCGCAGCGACCGTGGAGATCACCGACACGCCCGGCTTCTTGATCGACGGCAACGCGCCTCCGCCTCCGCCGGGCTCTCCGTCCGCCAGACATGCGGCCTTGACTGCGAGCTGCATCGGCGACGTCGCAGGCTGCTCCGAGGCCGGCGGGATCGTGCGGAGCGCGGCGAGCTTCGACACGGCGACCGAGGGCCTGCGCGGCCTCGGCTTCGAGGTCGTGATCACGCCGTGAGGTGACCACCGGCGCGCGAGATCGCCTCACGCAGCTCGACGATCGCGCCATGTCGCGCGTACGCCTCGAGCGCTTGCGCGTAGGTGTACGAGACGGGAGAAGTGCCGAGCGCCTCGTCGCCGTACGCGACGAAGTGCACGCGCCCGTCGCGCACCGCGAGGTACGAGCCGCCACCGCTGTTCGGGCCGCTGAGGTTCACGCGGATCTCGTCGGTCTCGGCGCTCATCTCTGCGATCTCGCGAGCGGACCATCTCACGAACGGGCCGTGAGCCGTGCGTGCGCCGGACATTTTCCACGGGGGACGTCAGCGGGCCGGTTTCTGCGCTAGATCCGCGCGCGGAGAACCACCGACGTGACCGACACCATCGTCATCGTGGGCGCGAGCCTCGCGGGCGGACGCGCCGCCGAGTCGCTTCGCAAGCTGGGGCACGAGGGCCGCATCGTCCTCATCGGCGCCGAGAAGGATCGACCCTACGATCGCCCGCCGCTCTCGAAGAAGGCGATGCGCGGGCAGCACCCCGAAGAGAAGCTCTACTTCCGCGCCGAGGACTACTACGAGGCCAACCGCATCGAGGTGCGCTTCGGCACGCGCGCAGAGCGACTGAACGGAACGGCGCGTGAGGTCGAGCTCGCGGGCGGCGACAAGGTCGCGTTCGACAAGCTGCTGATCGCCACGGGCGCCGATGCGCGTCACCTGACGTGCGACGGCGCGGGCCTCCACGGCATCCACTACCTCCGCACGCTCGAGGACGCGCGGGCGATCCGCGGAGAGCTCGCGCCGGGCAAGCGCGTCGTGATCGTGGGCGCGGGCGTGATCGGCATGGAGGTCGCGGCGTCGTGCCGTGAAGAGGGCCTCGCGGTGACGGTGCTCGAGATCGCGCACCTCCCGCTCGTGCGCGCCTTCGGCCCCGACATCGGCGAGCTCTACGGACGCATCCACCGCGAGCGCGGTGTGGACGTGCGCTGCGGCGTGGGCGTCGCGTCGTTCCGGGGGAGCGCCCGAGTGGAAGAGGTCGTGACCACGACCGGCGAGGTCATCCCGTGCGACTTCGTCGTCGCGGGCATCGGCGTGGTGCCGGCGACCGCGTGGCTCGAAGGATCTGGCGTGTCTCTCGATCGCGGCGTGCTCGTGAACGAGCACTGCGAGACGACGCTGCCCGGTGTGTACGCGGCAGGAGACGTCGCGCGGTTCTTCAGCCCACGGCTCGGTCGCTACACGATGATCGAGTCGGTCGAGAACGCACAGACGCAGGCGGGCACGGCGGTGAACAACATGCTCGGCAAGCGCGACGTGCACTCCCCGGTGCCGTGGTTCTGGTCCGATCAATACGAGCTCAAGCTGCAGAGCGTGGGCGACGTCGAGGGCTACGACCGCGTCGTCTACCGAGGCTCGGTCGAGGACAAGGCCTTCGCCGCGTTCCTCCTCGCGGGCGACCGCGTGAAGGGCGTGGTCGGCGTGAACCGCCTCAAGGAGATCGCGGCGGCGAAGAAGCTGATCAGCGCGTCGATCCCCGTGACCGATGCGATGCTCGCGGATCCCGAGATCCCGATGAGCAAGGTGCTCGCGGCCGGTGCGCCTCCCGCGGCGACCTGACCATGGCGACGAAGACATCGAAGAGGGAGATGGGCCGGATCTGGTTCGCGAAGAACCCGTGGCCGAACGGCCATGCGATCGCAGCCGCGACGTGGAGCGGCCGGCTCGATCCCGCGCGCGGTCTCGTGTTCGATTTGGACCTCGAGAGCGCCAGCTACTACGCCGAGGTGGATGTCGAGAGCGACGACCTCGACGCGGACAGCTGGGACTCGCCCATCGTGTGGGGCAACTATCACTCGTGCTCGCTCAGCTCGACGAAGTGGCAGCACAGTGGCTTCGTGGTGGGCACACCGAAGAAGCCGCTCGCGTGGTCGAAGCTCTCGGAGCACACGTTTCGCGTCGACCGCGCGAAGACCGAGTTGCCCGCGGGCGAGGCGCTCGATCGAGCCTTCGGAATCTACCTGCTCGGTCACGACGCCGTCGCCGATCACCGCATCACGTTCGAGCGCGCCAGAGGCGCGTGGTCGATCGACTGGAGCGCCAAGGTCGCGCTCGCCTACGTGGGTCGCACGGAGCTGGAACACCGCATGCGCGCCGAGCTTCGCGGCTTGGCCTTTCGCGGCTTCGAGATCCCGAAGGGCATGAGCGCGAAAGCCGCAGCCGAAGCGTTCGCGCCGCTCGTCACCGATCCGAAGGCGTGGGGGATCGAGAAGCGTCGCTTCGTTCGAGCGTGATTCGTCAGGCGCGCGCGAGGCCTGCGCGTCGCCGACGAGGTCCACGCAGCGCGTCGTTCGCGACGTAGCGGATGGCATTCAGTCGTGCGCCGAGCGCGAGGTCCGGCTCGAGGCCTTCGCCCATGCGCGCGATCTGCGCGCAGTACCAAGCGGGCGCCGCCGCGGGATCGAGGCTCGCGAGGCCGAACGCAGGCGGCTCGACGGCCGGCGCGCGATCGACACGCCGCTCGATCAAGTCACGTGGGAGATCCGGCGCCACACAGAGCGGACGCGCGAGCCCGATCAGATCGACGGCGCCCGACGCGAGCGCCTCGTCCATGCCGGCGCGCGTGCGCATCCCGCCGGTGAGCAGCACCGGCATGCGCGCGTGGGCCCGCGCGGTCTTCGCGAAGTCGAGGAAGTAGGCCTCGCGCGCGCGGGTGCTCGTCTTGGCTCGCTTGCCGCTCTCGTCGAGGCCGAAGAGCGCCATCGACTCGTAGTTGCCGCCCGAGATCTCGAGGAAGTCGATGCCTTCGTCGCCGAGCATGCCGATCACCCGCACGGCCTCGTCCTCGCCGAAGCCGCCGCGCTGGAAATCGGCCGAATTGAGCTTCACGCCGATGGTGAAGTCGCGCGCCGTCGCGCGTCGCGTCGCACGCACGATCTCGACGAGAAAGCGCGCGCGGTTCTCGAGCGAGCCACCCCAGCGATCGGGGCGTCGGTTCACGAGGGGCGAGAGGAACTGGCTCACGAGGTAGCCGTGCGCCGCGTGGATCTGCACGCCGTCGAAGTCACATGCGCGCGCGAGCGAAGCCGTGCGCGCGAAGCGATCGATCGCGTCCTCGATCTCGCTCTCGTTCATCGCGCGCGGCCTCCCGAACGCGGCGAGGACCTTCACGGCGGGGCCCTCGCTCGGCGCGAGCGGCTCGGGCGCGACGAAGCGGTTCACCTGACGGCCGGGGTGGCTGATCTGCGCGATCATCGCGCTGCCGTGTGACTTGCCCGCGCGCGCGAAGCGACGGAACGCGTCGAGCTCTGCGCGTGCGTCGAGGATCGGATTGCCGCAGCGCTCGAGGTAGCGCGCGTCGACCATCACGTTGCCCGTGAGTAAGAGCCCCGCGCCGCCCCTGGACCAGCGCGCGTAGAGGCGCTCCAGGCGCTCGCCGGGTCGACCGTCGTCGGTCGCGAGGCCCTCGCTCATCGCCGACTTCACGAGGCGGTTCGAGAGGCGAAGGCCGGAGGGGAGGGTCAGCGGTGAAGCGAGCGAAGGCGCGTCGGACATGGGGCGTGAGCCTGCGTCGTGGTCGTGGTCTCGCCAGTGACGAAGTGTTGCTCGACCGCGCGGCTCACCACGTGCCGGTGTTGGGCATCGACTTCCACGGCTCGATCGGCGTGAGCGACTCGCCTTTCTGGAGCAGCTCGATCGAGTGACCGTCCGGCGACTTCACGAACGCCATGTGGCCGTCGCGCGGTGGACGATGGATCACGACGCCTGCTGCCTGGAGGCGTGCGCACGTGGCGTGGATGTCCTCGACGCGGAACGCGAGGTGGCCGAAGAATCGGCCGGTGGGGTAGGGCTCTTTCTCGTCCCAGTTGTGCGTGAGCTCGATCTCGGCCGTGTCGCCCTCGTCGCCGGAGCCGAGGAACACGAGCGTGAAGCGACCTTGCTGCGAGTCGCGTCGACGCAGCTCGCGCAGGCCGAGCTTGTTGCAGAAGAAGTCGATCGAGGCCTCGAGGTCACGCACGCGGAGCATCGTGTGGAGGAATCGCATCGCGCGAGCATGCGGTCGATCGAGGCTCTGCTCAACGCGCCGCTCGCGCTCATCACTCGGGGTGCGCGGCGGGCTGCTCGCGGAGGAACGCGTGGATCGCGTCGATCTCGAGATCGGTGAGGCCCGCGTACACGCGGTAGGGCATGAAGTCGTCGAGGTGTCGGCCATCGGGGCGCACGCCCTCGCGCAGCGCGTGCGCGAGCTCGTCGCGCGACCAGCTCGCCGCACCGCTCGGGGTGAGGTCGGGCGCGATCGGCTCGTTCGGGTTCACCTCGTGTCCGCCGAAGTCCGCGCCGTGACACCCCGCGCACGCGCTTACGCGCACGACGTACGCGCCGTACGCCGCGTTCGGAGCGGGCGTCGGATGGCTCTCGGCGCGCGTGCGCGCGACGGAGTACGCAGGCAGTGGCAGCGCGCCCGTGGCGACCAGCGCGCGACCCACCGGGCCGAGCGCGGTCGGCGCGAGCTCGCGATCGACCGGCGGCACCGTGTCGAGGTAGGCGATCACCGACGCGAGATCTTCGGCCGACATCGCGGTGTACTGAT
>JAFLCL010000435.1 GCA_017303575.1 Deltaproteobacteria bacterium | reverse complement strand
CCGACCGCGGACGCGCAGGTGCAGGCACGCGCGATCCTCGCGCCCCTCGTGCGTGGGAGCGCGAGCGGTGCGCTCGAGGCCGCTGCGCTCGATGCATCGCGCAGCCCCGAGGCGCTCGCGCTCAGGCTCGTGCGCGAGGCCGACGAGCTGCTCGCGGGGTCGATCGACGGCGACGACGCACGTCGTCGTCGCGGGGCGCGGCTCGAGGCGCTCTTGCGCGAGATCGACGCGAGCTTCGCTGCGGCATCGCGACCGACCGCGCTCGTCGATGCGCGCTCGCGCCTCGTCGCGTCGATGGATCGGTGACGACGTGAGCGCGCCGTTGCTCGCGATCGACGTCGAGGGGCGGGCGCGCGACCGACCGCTGGCGGCGACGGCGATCTACGTCGAAGGGCCCGTCGCGCGCGCGCTCGCGGGACGGCTCGCCACCAAGGACGCGATCGACCCGAGGCTCGCTGGTGTGTCCGCGCGCGATGGCAGCCACCTCGTGATCATGGGACCCGAGGAGTCGCTCCCGTGGATCGACGGCGCGCGATACTTCGGCATCGATCCCGAGGCGCCGCGCCTGCGCCTCTCGACGACGCACCGACCCTCGCTGCGCGATGGAACCCCGCTCGCCCCGAGCCTGCTCGAGCGCGCGTTGATCGCGAGGCTGGGTGCGGAGGCGCGTGGACCGCTGCTCGTGATGCGCGCTCGCGTGATCCCCATCGGTCTCGCGCGACCACTCGATCGCGGCCTGCTCGCGTCGTTCGCGACACCGAGCATGCCTCCTCCGACGGAGCCTCGATCGTGACGTCGCTCCCGAGAGCGCTGGCACGATGGGAGAGCGAGCTCGCGTGGCTGCCGCCGTCGCTCGTGCCCGCGATCGGGGCGATGCTCCCGCGCCTCGCGCAGGCGATCGGTCCTCTCGCGCGCAGCAAGCGCGACACCGGCGAGCCCGACGGCTACGGACGCATCGCACGGCGCGGCCCGTTCGATCGGTTGCTCGCGAGCCAGTGGGCGCTTCTCGACGAGGTGCCCGAGGACTTCCTGCGTCGCGCCTCGAGCTCGGAGCTCTTGTTCTTCGAGCTCGCGCGGAGCGAGCCGCACGGGAGCCAGCGCTCGATCGCGATCTTCGACGCGGGACCGTTCTCACTGGGCGCGCCGCGCATCGCTCACCTCGCGCTCCTGCTCGTGCTCGCGCGACGCGCGGCGGAGGTCGGTGTGCCGTTCTACTGGGGCACGATGCGAGAGCCGTCGCTGCGGCCCTTCGTCGGCGAGGCGAGCGTGCGACAGCTGCTCGCCGCGCACACGCCGTTCCGCGCGACGGACGAGACGTTCGCGGCATGGAACGAAGCGCTCGCGGTCTCGGTCCACACGGCCTCGTCGACGACGAAGCAGGACACCGAGCGCGACGACGATCTCTTCGTCGTCGGTGATCGAGACACGGTCGCGCGCGCCAGCCACTCCCTCCGTGCTCGCGTCGGTACGATCGCGCACGACGACGGGATCAGCACGGCCCGCGAGGCGCTGTCCCTCGTGATCACGAGGCCTCGTCAGCCGGCACGGACCGTCACGCTCCCACTGCCCGACGAGCCGACGCGCGTGCGTCTGCTGCGCGATCCGTTCCGTGCACCGGAGACGGTGCCGGTCGCGCCGGCGCGCGCGGTGGTCAAGACCGCGCCGCCGTGGCGTGCGCACGTGGACCGGCCGCTCGGCGATCCCGCGGTGGTCTTCTCGCGCGACGGTCAGAAGGTGATCGCGCGCACAGCGCCGGGCAGCGTGATGGCGCTCGTCCTCCCGCAAGGCGACGAGCCGGGTCGTGTGCTCATGAGGCACGCGCCCGCGGGCAGCTCGATCGTGGCGGCGGGAGCGATGGGTCGACGGCTCGTTCGCATCGTGCGCGGAACGAACGGCTACCTCGCGGCCTTCGAGCTGCGCGGCGGCTCGCGCGATCTCGACACTGTCGAGCTGCGTGGACGCTCGAGCCTCGGACCTCCCGGCGAGCTCGGGGCGCTGGCTGTGGGCGTGCTGTCCGCCGCCTCGCAGCCCGTCGATCTAGCGGCCCGCACGCGCATGGGCCTCGCCCTCTGGGCGAACACGGGCGCGGAGCCGACGATCCTCGCGGCGAATGCAGTCGTGCCCATCGGATCCAATGCCATGGGGTTCGCGATCGCGCGTCGTGTGGTCGAGGCCTCCGATGCTTCACGCACGTTGCCGTTCGGCTACTCGTTCGTGGGGCCGCATCTGGACGAGCAGGGTGCCGTCCTCGCGCGCGCCCCGGACGACACGCTCGTGATGGTTCGCTCGGGTCCCACGGAAGAAGGACCGCTGGAGCACGCCCGCGCCTCGATGCTGCGCCCTGCATCGCCTGCGTTCTTGGGTGTGCTCGACGTCGTCACGGACGGCGAGCGCAGCGCGGTGGTCACCGAGGCCGTCGAGGCGCCGACGCTGGGCACGTGGATCGATCGTGCTCGTGCCAAGCGCGTGCGTGCGCCCATCGCGGTGGCCGCGACGCTCGTGCGTGACCTCGCGGAGATCGTGGCATCGCTCTCGACAGCGGGTCTGCCGCCTCACGCCCGCCTCCGACCGGACGCTGTGCACGTGCTCGCGGATGGCAGGCTGCGGATCGCTCACGCCCTCACGTTCCCTTCGGATCGATCGGATCCCGAGCGCGAGCCGACGGACGTCGACTACGTCGCTCCCGAGCAGATCGTGGGCGCGGCGGTGACGCATCGCACCGACGTGTTCTCGCTCGGTCTGATCCTCCACGAGCTGATCGGGGACGAGCATCCCGCGGGCCTCCATCGCACGATCGAGCGGCTCCATGCGATCCGTGTAGGGCAGCTCGTCGATCTCGACACGCGGGTCTCGGGCCTTCCGCCCGAGCTCTACGCGATCGTCCGCACCGCGACGGCGCGCGATCCCGAGGCCCGCTTCGACAGCGCCCACGCGCTGCGGGAGGCGCTCGATCGATTCCTCGGGGGCTCTCGCTCGCTCGCCTCGATGGAGGCACGGATCGCGACGTTCGGCCTCGACGAAGAGCCGACCACGCGTCGTCAGGTGCAGACGGACTGGGAGATCGCGATGCTCCGCAGCGGACGCGACGGCGTGGGCGCGGCCGAGCGCGTCGCGCCCGCGCTCCGAGCGGTCGTGGGCGGAACGAACGGGGGCACCGGCCTCTTCGGGTTCGTCGAGCCGACCCGGGTGCGCATCGTCTCTCCCGCGCGCGCGACAGCCGAGCAGATCGTTCCAGTGCCTGCCGGCGCCGACGTGATCGGGGTGTGCGCTCCCGGTGAGTGCGTGATCCGTCGCGGTGACGCCATCGAGATCCGCGATCGCAGCGGCACCGTCAGTGCGTTCCCGGTGCCGCTCGGCGCGCGGCTCACGATGGCGCCGGGCTGGCCTCACGTGGCGGTGACGCAGCGCACTGGATCGTTGCGCGTCATCTCCCTCGCCGATCGACGCGAGGTCCTCGTGGCCGGAGCCGACGCGTGAGCGAGCGCCTGAAGACGCGCCCTGATCCGAGGGCGACACGGCGCGTGCATCGCGGTCACGTGCGCGCGGCGGGCGTGTTGCTCTTGGTCGACGACGCGCGCGCGCGTGCCGCCATCCTCGCGCTCCTGCGCGCTGGCGACACCGTCGAGCGTGTCGGTCGCTCGCTCGTCGTTCGCCGCGCCACCCACGAGCGCGTCGATGTCGCGTCGCTGCCCGGCCTCGCGCTGCTCGATCAGGGTGGCGTGCTCACGAGCGCGCCGCTCACCCGCGACGAGCTCGCGAGCGCACGCGAGACGCCCGGTCGCCTCGCGTTGGTCCGCGACGGAACGCTCGAGGTGGTGAGCGTGGACGAGCGCATCGATCCCGCGCGGTGGATCGACGTGTCCGATCTCCAGCTCGTCGAGACGGTATCGCTCGGCCTTCCGCCTCCGCCGATCGTGAGCGCACCTGCTGCGCGGCCTGCCCGCGAGGCGCTCGGCGTCGGTGCGCTGTCGCCCGAGTCTGCCGCGCTCGCTCGCGCGCTCTTCACGCGAAGCGACGGTGGATCGATCGTCGGTGCGGGCGAGGCACGACGGCCCACGCTGCTCGAGCGAATCGCCGCGCGTCTGGCTCGGGGAGCGGCGTCTGCGGTCTCGTGGCTGCAGCGGATGTGGGGCGGCTCCACGAGCGCTCCGCCAGCGCTTCCTTCCGGAGGCACGCCGTCGATGC
The DNA here is from genome assembly GCA_017303575.1 of Deltaproteobacteria bacterium. Classification (GTDB taxonomy): domain Bacteria; phylum Myxococcota_A; class Polyangia; order Polyangiales; family Sandaracinaceae; genus JAFLCL01. Next base: position 666 of record JAFLCL010000435.1, on the reverse strand, counting down.
CCTCGAACGCGCTCGCGCCGCCGCGACCACCGCGTGCTCCCGGGCTCTTCGAGCGCCTCGATGCCTGGCTGCGCGATCGTTTGCGTCGCTTGGGTTGGCAGAGCTTGGGGCGCTTCCTCGTGCGCAAGCACGCCGAGCACCTCGAGAAGCTCCTCGCTTTGCTCGAAGGGCAAGACCTCGACGCCGCGCTCAAGCACGCGATCCCGCTCTCGAACGAGAAGGGTGAGGGGACCGGCGCGCCCTCACTGACGGTGCCGTCACCACGCACCGATCTCGCGATCTCACCGCGTCGTGCGAAGGGCGGAGGCGCGCTCGGCCTCGGCGGCGGTCTCTTCGATCACCTGCGGCAGCGCTACCGCACGCTCTACCAGCGCCTGATCGATCGCGAGCGCTGGAAGGACGCTGCGTTCGTGCTGGCCGAGCTGCTCGACGATGCGATGGGCGCGGTGGCGCTGCTGGAGAAGCACGGCTTCCACCGCGAAGCTGCCGAGCTCGCGGAGGGACGCGAGCTGTCGCCGCCGATCGTGGTGCGACAGTGGCTCGTCGCGCGCGAGCTCGCACGCGCGGTGCAGATCGCGCGACGCCACGATGCGTTCGGTCCCGCGATCACGCGCCTGCGAACGACCGATCGCGAGGCCGCGCGCGCGCTGGCCGTGGCGTGGGCCG
>JAFLCL010000434.1 GCA_017303575.1 Deltaproteobacteria bacterium | reverse complement strand
TCGAGCCCGCTCGCGGCGCCTCCGATGCCTTCGTTCGGCGGTGCGCCTGCGATGGCCGCGCCTCCGCCCGCAGGCTTCGGCGGACCGCCGCCTGCCTTCGGCGGTGCGCCTGCGATGCCGGGCCCGGCGCTCAACTCGCCGGCACCTCTCCAGCCTCCTTCGTCGGCGTCCTCGCCGGCGATCGCCGCGGTGGGTGATCTCGTCGTGTGCCCCAAGTGCGGCACGTCGAACAACCGCAACTTCAAGTTCTGCGGCAGCTGCGGCCTGCCGCTCAACGCGTCGATCCCCGCGCCCGCGATGTCGCCGCCGTCGGCTGCGCCCGCGACGTCGGGCGGAACGCAGCGCGGAACGCTCGTGCTCATCCGCGCGGACGGCTCGGAGGGCGAGTCCTTCCCGATGCAGGAGATCACGATCGTCGGTCGCGAGACCGGCGGCCTCTTCGCGAGCGACTCCTACCTCTCGCCACGCCATGCGACGTTCACGTTCGGCGGCGGCGGCCTCACGGTGCGCGACGAGAACAGCCTCAACGGCGTGTACATGCGCATCGGCGTCGACCAGCCGATCGAGCTCGTCGATCGTTCGATCTTCCGCATCGGCCAGGAGATCATCCGCTTCGAGCGTCTCGGCGTGCGACCGGCGCAGAACGGCGTGGAGCTCATGGGCAGCCCGAACACGGGCCTCGCGGGCCGCATCGGTCTCATCACCGGACGCGACACGACGGGCAACTGCTTCGCGGTGCCGTCGGCGGGCCTGCACCTCGGCCGCGAGCGCGGCGACATCCTCTTCCCCGAGGACGGCTACGTGTCCGGCCTTCACGCGCGCATCCACGAAGAGGGCGGGCGTGTCTTCCTCACCGACGTCGGCAGCTCGAACGGTACATTCGTGCGCCTCTCGCAGCAGGCCTCGATCCCGAGCGGCTCACTGCTGCTGATGGGTCAGCAGCTCTTCCGCGTCGAGTACTGATTTCCTGAGGGGTCGTGCGACCCCTCCCGCACTGCGTGGGGCTCCCTCCCGCTCCCTCGCTTCGCTCGGTGGAGAGCGGGTCGCCTGGCTCCCCGCTGTGCTCAGCGCTGGCGAGCGAGCTTGGCGAGCTTCGACGGGCGTCACCCAGCACAGCGAGCCACCTGGGCGAGGCTCCGACGGGCGTCACCCGCACAGCGAGCCGAGCTAGGCGAGGCTCCGACGGAACGTCACCCAGCACAGCGAGCCGAGCTAGGCGAGGCTCCGACGGAACGTCACCCAGCACAGCGAGCCGAGCTAGGCGAAGGCTCGCACGCGCTACCGCTTCCCAGCACATCCGGCTCTGCCCGGGTGAGTGAGGAGCGCAGCGACGAGCGAATCCCCGAGGGAATGGGGCCCGCTTCGCGCAGCGAAGTGGGAAAGGGGCGAGCAGCCCCTTTCGGCGCGCGAAGCGCGACGCCTAGCTAGAGAGCAGAATCCAGATCGGCCCAGAGGTCTTCGACGTCCTCGATGCCGACCGAGAGGCGCATGAGGCCGTCGGTGATGCCTCCTGCGATGCGGTCCGCGCGCGGCATCGACGCAGACGTCGTGGACGCAGGATGCGTGAGCAGTGATCGCACGTCCCCGAGCGAGACGGCGCGCGCGATGATCTCGACAGCGTCGTACGCGCGTGCGCCGGCCTGGAGACCGCCTCGGACCTCGAACGCGATCATCGCGCCGTAGCCGCGCTCCATCTGTCGCGAGGCGAGCACGTGGTGCGGGTGCGACGCGAGGCCCGGATAGAACACACGCTCGATGCGCGCGTCGGCCTCGAGCCTCGTCGCGAGCTCGAGCGCGCTCGCGCTCGCTTGCTTCATGCGCAAGCCCAGCGTCTTCACACCGCGCGACATCATCATCGCGGTCAGCGGCGACATCACCGCGCCCGCCGTGCGCACCATGTCGGCGCGCACGCGCTGCACGAGCTCTGCGCGACCCGACACCACGCCGCCGATCGCGTCGCCGTGCCCACACAGCGCCTTGGTCATCGAGTGCAGGACGAGGTCTGCGCCGAGCGCGAGCGGCCGCTGATGAAACGGGGTCGCGAACGTGCCGTCCACGACGAGCAGCATGCCGTCGGGGTGACCCTCGCCGGCGTTCGCGCGCAGCATCTCGGCGAGCGCGTGCAGATCGGTGATCGCGAGCGTCGGGTTGGCGGGCGTCTCGGCGTAGACGATGCGCGTCTGCTTCGTGATCGCGCGGCGGTAGGTCTCGATCTCCACGTCGTCGAGGAACGTCGTGGTCACGCCGAAGCGCGGCATGCGCTCGCGCAAGAGGCGCGCGGTCTCCGCATAGAGACCGCGCGGCGCGATCACGTGATCACCGCTCGCAACGAACGTCTCGATCGCGCCCGTCACCGCGGCCATGCCGCTCGCGAGCACACACGAGGCCTCGGCGCCCTCGAGCGCCGCGAGCTTGTGCTCGAGCGCGTGCACCGTCGGGTTCGACCAGCGCGAGTAGATGTGCGCTCTGCTGGCCTGGGCGGGGGACCTCTGGCCCCTCGCGCTCCCCGTCGCTCCATCGTCGCTGCGCTCCTCCATCGCTCCCGCTCCGGGGGTTGCTTCGCAACCCCGCCGCGTGGCGCCCCGAGGAATGTCGCTCACGCTCAGCACGGCACCGAACTGTGCCGCCGCATCTTCGGCCGACTCGAACGCGTACGCGCTCGCGAGCGTGATCGGTGCTTCGAGCGCGCCGCTCTCTGCATCGGGTGCATCGCCCGCGTGCACGGCGAGCGTGTCGAACCGGCGGCCGCTCACTTCGCGATCTTGTGGCTGCCCGTGACCTCTTCCCACGTGGGCAAGAGCTGCTCGGGCGTCACCGTCAGCACGCGCAGGCGCATGACGACGCGCGTGACCGTCGAGGTCTGCGAGAAGCGCACGTGGCGGCCCTGCATCTGCTCGAACACAGCCTCGGCGCCTGGCCGCGGGAACGGGTGCGAGAGCTCCATCGCATCGCCCTCACGCGCCTGACCGCCGACGAGGCGCGCGCCGCGCAGCGGGTGATCGCCGTGGCTCCGCTTGGTGAGCTGATCGACGACGTCGATGCACACGAGGCGCGCGTCGAGCGCGTAGATGGTGTTGCGCGTCCAGATCTCGAGGAACACCCAGGGCTGATCGGGCAGCGGTGCGCTGCGACGCTCGTAGACGAGATCGATGTCGACAGCGGGCACGTTCGCGCGTCGGCTGCGCTGCACGTCCGGCGAGACCGGCGCCGAGGCCGCGGGCTTGTTGGTGGGCGGCGCCGCCACGGGCTGCGCCTCGAGCTTCATCGGCACGCGCTCGTCCACGACCTCGGCCTTGGCGACGGGCTTGGGATCGACAGCCGTCATCTCGTCGTCGACGGCCTGCATCGCATCGACTTGCAGCGGCGCGAGCGGCTGAGCCTTCATGCCGAAGCCGGGCACCGTCGCCGCACGCTTGTCGTTCTCGCGCTGGTCGGACATGAGGGCACCGAGGCTAACGCGAAGCCCTCGGGGATCCAACGGCGACGAAAAATCACCCGCGATCTCGGGGCTGTCAGTCGAGGTGTCAGGCCTGCGTCTTGTCACTGAACCCATGTTCAGCCAAGCCACCGATCCTCCCATGCGTGCCCCCCAGCCTCCGAGCGTGTCGATGGCCGAGCTCGTCGCGCTCGCGAGCGGTCGTGTCGTCGAGCTCTCGAGCGGCGTGGACGTCGCGCAGACGAGCGCCGTCGTCTCGATCCTGCTCGCGCTCCAAGCGCGCGGTGAGCACGTCGCGTGGGTCGCGCCGAGGAGCGCAGGGTTGTTCCCTCCGGACTGGGCGCGCGCAGGGATCGATCTCGACGCGCTGCTCGTCGTGCACGTGCCCGATCGGGATCCTCGCGCTGCGCCGCGCGCTGCGGAGCTCTTGCTGCGCACGGGCGTGATGGGCGCGGTGGTGCTCGATCTGTGCGATCCACGCGAGCGGGCCGAAGCGAGCGGTCACGCGCGCTCGAGAGGTCGCGACGACAACCTCCTCCGAGGAGAGGCCTGGCTCGGCCGCCTGTCGGGCCTCGCGCGCGAGCACGGCACGCGGCTGGTGCTGCTCTCGCCTCACGATCACGCGCAGCCCTCGCTCGGTCCGCTCGTGTCGGTGCGTCTCGCGGTGCGTCACGCCACCGACGAGCGTGGCCTCGTGCGCGACGACGAAGGTCGTCTCTCGATCACCACCGAGATCCTGAAGGACAAGACCGGGCAGCTCACCACCACGCTCGAACGCTCTCCGATCTCGACGTCGCTCGAGGACGAGATCGACGTCGAGATCGAGCCGCTCCGCGAGGTGGGATGAAGCGGATCGCGTGCGTGGATCTGCCTGCGCTGCCGCTCCAGGTGCTGCGACGCGATCATCCTACGTGGGAAGGTCTTCCACTGGCGGTGGTCGCGCGCGACGAGCCGCACGCGCCCATCACGTGGATCAACGCCGCGGCCCAAGCCCTCGGGGTGCGCGTGGGCATGCGCTACGTCGCGGCCCTCGCGATCTCGCGCGAGCTGCGCGCAGCGCCCGTGGCGGTGCAGCGCGTGGAGGATCTGCGCGCCGAGCTCGTGGGCGCGCTCTCGCGCTTCACACCGCGCGTCGAGCCCGATCGACAGCGACCCGGCGTGATCTGGCTCGACCCCGAGGGGATGCTCTCCCTCTTCGGCTCGCTCGAGCGCTGGGCGCGCGCGATCGCGAGCGAGATCGAGGCGCGACGATGGATCGCGTCGGTCGTGGTGGGACACGCGCGCCTTCCGTCGTGGGCGATCGCGCGGGGGCTGTCGTCGGGCGCGCGGGCTCGATCGCGCGAGGCCACCGAGCGCGTGCGGCTGATCGCGGACGCCGACGAAGAGCGCGCGCTCGCGTCGCGCGTGCCGCTGACGTGCCTCGATCTGCCGGTCGAGC
>JAFLCL010000433.1 GCA_017303575.1 Deltaproteobacteria bacterium | reverse complement strand
GCTCGAGGCGTCGCGGCCCGCGTCGCGACGTCCCGCGTCGGTCGGCACGGGGCCCGCGTCCATCGTCGCGGCCTCGCACGAGACCGCCTCGGGCACCGATCGCACGACGAGCATCTCCGCGTCGTCCACGAGGTAGAGGCTCGAGGTCTCTTCGCAGGTCGTGCTGCAGCCGGGGGCGCGGACACCGCCTCGCAGACCGCCCGTCACCAGCAGCCGGCCGCCACGCAGGAGCGCCGCCGAGTGACCGAAGCGCGCCTTCGTGAGCGAGGGCAGCGCGGTGATCGACGTGGGCGCGTCGAGATCGACGAGGTACGCGGAGTCGAGCGGCTGGAACTGCGATCCGCTCCTGCGCGTCGAGCCGCCCACGACCACGACGGAGCTGCGCGACGCGCCGTCGTCTCGGTAGAGCGTGGCCGTGTGGTAGATGCGCTCGGAGGCCGGGTCGCTGCCGCTGACCGTCACCTCGGTGAGCGCGCCACCGCCCGACGCGAGCTCGTAGGCGCGCACCACCGGTCCGCTGGGCGCGCCCACCGTGCCGCCGCTGATCGCGAGGCCGCCGACGAAGAGCACCGTGTCGTCGTCGACGACGCTGGCCGTGTGGAGCGCCGAGAGCCCGAGAGACGCTGGCAGCGTCACCGCCTGGACCATGCCCGAGGGACCGAGCAGGAGCGCACGCTCCTCGAGCTGCTCCGGATCGACCTGCATCGTGTTGCCGCCGTAGACGACGAAGCCGCGCGATCCGAAGCGCGTGAGCGTGGCGCCTCGACGCGGGCTCGGCAGCACCGCTTCCTCGCTGACGGTCTCGGCCGCCGCGCCGAACGCGGTGACCACCTCGGGCGCCGAGGTGACGTTGCCCACGAGCGCCCCGAACGATGTCGCGCGCCCAGTCGGGAGGGGCGTCCGCTCGCTCTCGATCACTGCCTCGAGCGAGCCCGAGCGCATCTGGATCGCCACCGAGCGCGTCGTCGGATCATAGACGAGATCGACGGTCGGCGCGGGCTCGGCTCCTGCGTCGCTCACGCGCACGGGGTATTGGTTCGTGGAGGACACCGCGAACGTGAGCGAAGAGCCGCCTGTCACGCCGCCATACAGGCGCACGCGCTCGTACGCGTCGGGCATGGTGCGCTCGATCCATCGCGCGTGGAACATCACGCGCGAGAGGAGCTCGACGTCGCCCTCGGTGACCGTGACTGGGTAGAGGCGCTCGTCGTGCGCGTCGTAGACGAGGAGGGATTCTTCGCCCTCGACGAGGCTCGCCGTGGGAGTGCCGGCGACCAGCGAGAGGCCCGTCGAGGTGCGCTCGAAGGTGACGCCACCGAGGATGAGCGCGTCGCCGTTCGAGAGCGCGACGCTCTGGTGGAACGCACGACGGAGCATGACGTCGCTGCTCGAGGGGCACGACCACGTGGCGGTGGGGAAGAGCCGCACCGTGGTCCCGCTTCCGTCGAGCAGCACGCGAGAGGCGTGACCGACCGAGATCGGGCTCGAGCGCCCCGTGGGACCTGCCTCGCCGAATGCCACGACGTCGACGTCGTAGAGGGTGCCTGGCGTGGTGCGCACGTCGAAGCGCAGCGAGCCGCCGACGATGGGGACGAGCACGCTCGTGGTGCCATCCTCGTCCGCGCCCGGATACGGACCGCCCACGGGCGCCACGGCCACGCACTGCGTGGGGGCGTCGCTCTCGCACACACGCACCTCGAAGCAACCGAGCTGCTCGGTCGGTGCGCCGTCGCACGCCATCGCGACGTCGAAGCGAACGCTGCTGTGGCGTCCTTGATCCGTGCATCCGGAGGAGCCAGCCAGAAACGCCAAGACAGCGACGAAACACCAAGAGCGCATCGCAGGCGACGCTACCACCCAACGCCCCGAGCCATCCATGTCGATGCGCGGCCTACCGCCTGCGACGCAGATGCTCGCGCGGCGCGGCATGCGATCGAAGACGGAAACGTTTCGGCCCGACGCGTCGGGGACGCTGTCGGGCCGTGGGGATCGCATGGGCGATACTGGACTTGAACCAGTGACTTCGACCGTGTGAAGGTCGCACTCTACCGCTGAGTTAATCGCCCGGTAGGAAGGGCCGCGAGGCTATCACACTCGCGTGACCCTTCAAGGAATTCGTGCACCGATGCGCGACGCGAGACGCGGCGGTTCCTGACCGCTGCGTCCGCGCCGCGTGGCTCACTTCTGCAGCTTGTTGCGCAGCAGATCGCCGAAGGTGCCAAAGCCCTTGGAAGCAGCCTCGCGGCGGTAGTCGTGCACCGCGCGACGCTCTTCGTCGTTGTGGAAGCCCTTGCGCGAGAGGCGCAGGCCGCCGTCGCGATCGTTGCCGACCACCTTCACGTCGAGCTCGAGGCCCGGCGGGAACTTCTTGCGGTGATCGGTGCCCCGCTCCGTGCCCATCTCCGCGTTCGGGATGAAGCCGCGGCCACGTCGTCCGATGACGCCCTCGACCTGAACGAACAGGCCCGCGGGCTCCACCTTCTCGACCTTCACCTTGAGGTGCGTCCCCACGCGGAGGCTCTTCTGACCACCGCTCGGCAGCTCCCCGCCCTGCTCGATCAGCTTCTTGTCGGAGTCCGACAGCTTCGAGAGCGAGATGCGCTTGGCGCGCACGTCGAGCCGCTCGACGACGACGTAGAGATCCTCGCCTTCCTTCAGGCGCTCGTTCGCGTGCTTGAGATCGCGACCGAGCTCGCTGATGTGGAGGAGGCCCTCGACGCCGGGCACGAGCTCGATGAACGCGCCGAACTCCGTCGTGCGCGTGATCCTGCCCTTGCGGACGGAGCCCTCTTCGATCTCTGCGACCTTGGACTCCCACGGATCGGCCTGGGTGGCCTTGAGCGAGAGGCCGATGCGGCCGTCCCGGCGATCGCGCCGATCGTTGTCGCGACCCTCGCGACCCTCGGGGCCGCCGAGGCGGAGGATCATCACCTCGACCTCGTCGCCCACGCTCACGGCGTCGGCCGGTCGCACGTGACGATCCCAGCTCACCTCGCTCATGTGCACGAGGCCCTCGATGCCGCCGAGGTCGACGAAGAAGCCGAAGTCACGCACGCCCGTGACCTTGCCCTTCACGCGCTTGCCGACCTCGAGCTGACGTCGGAGCTCACGCGCACGGCGACGGTTGTCGCGCTCGAGGAGCGAGCGACGCGAGACGACGACGCCCTGGTGGCCCGACTTCGCGGCCTGCACGGAGAACTCGAGCCGGCGACCGAGGGCCTCGCGCGGATCGTCGAGGGGCTCGAGCGTCATGCCCGACACCGGACAGAACGCGCGGATGCCTTCGACGAGCACGTCGAAGCCGCCACGGTTGAAGCCGTAGACGGTGCCCCACACGCGGCGGTGCTCTTCACGCGCCTTCGCGAGCGCGGCGCGGCTCTCCGCGCGCAGCACGATCCGGTTGGCGACAGCGATGTGACCGCTCTCCGAGACCGAGGCGATGCGCGCGCGCAGCACGTCGCCGACCTCGAGCTTCGGATGCGAGACCTCGTCGACAGCCGCAGGCGCCTCTTCCGGGGCTCCCTCGCCACTGCTGGTCTCGTGGGTGCTGCTCTCGTGCGCGCTGCTCTCCGTCGAGGACGCGGCCTCGACGGGCGCGCTTGCCTCGCCGGCCGTAGCCTCGGACGCAGGCTCCGCGCTCTCGTTCGGTGCGCCCGCCTCGCTCGACGCTTCGGCCGCCGGCTCCTCGGCCGCAGGCTCCGTCAGCACCGGGATCTCGCGCGGCTCGTTGTCGAGCGCGAACGCGATGCCGCGGCCGAACAGATCGAGCACAGCGATGCCGTGCTCCACTGCGATCACGCGCCCGCCGACGATCTCGCCTGCCGCGAGGAGCGACTTCCGCGGCGGTCCATCGCCGAAGTAGCGATTGAACGGAAGCGCGTGCTCGCGGCGCGGACGCTCGGGCTTGGCCTCCGCGCGATGCGGCGCTTCACCTGCCGGCGCTGCTTCGCCACCAGCCGACGACGCAGAAGCCTCACCGGGCTTCTTCTTGCGACGACGACGGCGCTTCTTCTTGGCGGGCGCTCCGCCGGCGGCAGCGGCGTCGCCGCCCTCCTCCGAGCCTTCGCCCTCGGACGACGACTCTTCGCCCTCGTCGCCTTCGTCGCCCGCGGCCTCCGCGGCGCGCGCCATCGCGCTCTCGAGATCGCTCGCTGCGCCGTCGGCGCCGCCACCCTGGACGGCGTCCGACGAAGAGGAACTGGTCTCATCAGGAACTTGGGACATCGCGTTCTCCCACTGCACCGACTCCATCCGCACGAGGCGGCGGGACACGCACGAGCGGTCCCAGCGAATGAAGGGCGCGCAGCCTAGGTTGGCCCTCGGAGATCGTCAACACGCTCGCGACCGCGTGCTCACGCGCTCCGCAGAAGACGCGCGGCCGAGAGCCAGCCCGTCTGCTCGGCGAGGTGTGCCGCGTCGTCGCGGGCGAGCGCTGCGGCCTCGACGTCGTCGAGCGCGGCGAGGAGGCTCGCGCGCATCTCTTCGACGAGCACACGCTCGATCACAGCGCCTGCCGGCAGCGCCGCTCGCGCACGCTCGAGCGCGGGCAGGAGCGCGTGATCCGCATACGTTCGCGCGGACACGACAGCGAGGGCCGCGAGGCCCACCTGCGCGATCGGGATGCTGCGGCGCTCCTTGCCGAGCGCGACGAGCACGTCGGCGATCTTCGCCGCGGACACGTCGTGCCCCGCGCGGAGCTTGAGCGCGCACGCGCGCACGAGGAGCTCGCCGTGGAGCCCGGCGAGGCCTGCACCGCGCGCGAGGACCGCGGCCTCTTCGAATCGTCCCCCCGCGGTGTCGGCATCACCCAGCGCCTCGAGCAGCGCGCCCATCGCGGCGAGCGAGTGCGCGCGGATCTCGGGGTGCCCCACCCGCGCCGCGAC
>JAFLCL010000432.1 GCA_017303575.1 Deltaproteobacteria bacterium | reverse complement strand
GCGGCCGCATCGAGGCGGCCGAGGGCAACACCGAAGCAGCGCGCGCCGCGTTCGACGGTGTGCGCGAGATCTACGAAGAGCTGGGCGACGTGCGCATCGTCGACGTGCGGCTCGAGCTCGCGGCGGTGGCGATCGCGGAGGGCGACCTCACCAGCGCTCGGCGCGTGCTCGCACAGGTCCCGCCGCAAGACGGAAAGCGCGGCGCGCAGCTCGCGTACGTGCAGGCCCAGCTCGAGCGTGCCCACGGCGGCGATGCGATCACGGCGGCCGGCGACGCCGTGGTGGCTGCCGAGCGCAACGGCGACGACGAGAAGCTCCTGCCCGCGCTTGTCCTCTCGGCCACCGTGCTCCTCGACGCCGAGGAGACGGGGCTCGCTGCACGGGCGCTCGAGCGCGCTCAGGCGGCGGACGAGCGCCTCTCTCGGCATGTCCCGCGCGATGCAGCGACCGCATGGTCGGCCCGTCCGATCCGCGCCGAGATGGGCACCCTCGCGACGCGCCTCGCTGCCGCCACGCCCGCACGGAGCCGCGACAGCGTGCCGCCGCCCGGCGACAAGGGACGGCTCACGCCCGCGGGCGGTGTGTCGGTCGGATCGCTCCGCGCCCGTCGCCATGCCTCGATCGTCGGCAGCTCGCCCAGCATCCAGCAGGTCCTCTCGGTGATCGAGAAGGTGGCCGCGCACGACACCATCGTGCTCGTCCGCGGTGAGAGCGGCACTGGCAAGGAGCTCGTGGCGGAGGCCATCCACCAGGCCTCACCGCGCGCGAGCAAGCCGCTGGTGAAGGTGAACTGCGCGGCCCTCGTCGAGACGCTGCTCCTGAGCGAGCTCTTCGGTCACGAGCGCGGCGCGTTCACGGGCGCGGCCGCGCGCAAGAAGGGTCGCTTCGAGCTCGCGGACGGCGGCACGCTGTTCCTCGACGAGATCGGCGACATCTCGGCCAAGACGCAGGTCGCCCTGCTTCGCGTGCTCCAGGAGCGCGAGTTCGAGCGCGTGGGCGGCACGCAGGCGATCCGCGTGGACGTGCGCATCGTCGCCGCGACGCACCGCGACCTCGAGAAGATGGTGCGCGAGGGCACCTTCCGCGAGGACCTCTACTACCGCCTGCGAGGCGTGACGGTGGACATGCCGCCGCTGCGTCGCCGCCTCACCGATCTGCCGGCGATCACCGATCGTTTGCTCACGCGCATCGCCGACGAGCGCGGCGAGAGCCCCCGCGTCCTGTCGGACGCGGCGCTCGCCCTCCTCGGCCAGCACCGCTGGCCCGGCAACGTGCGCGAGCTCGAGAACGTCCTGCGCTCCGCGACACTGTTCGCGGAGGGCACCACGCTCGAGGCCACCGACCTCGCCGCGTTCGCCGAGAGCTTCCTCCCCGCGGAGCTCCGCACCGACACCTCGACGTCGAGCGGCGACGCGTCGCGCCCCGCGGGCGACATCGAGCACCTCGTGTACGAGCGCGTGCGCCAGGGCGCGACGTCGCTCTTCGAGATGAAGAAGAACCTCGAGCGCGAGTGCATCGTGCGCGCCCTCGAGGAGACCAACGGAAACATCACGCGCGCCGCGACCCTTCTCGGCATGAAGCGCCCTCGATTGTCTCAGCTCGTGAAGGAGTACGAGCTGGGGGACCTCGGAAAGTGAGCCCGACGATGACTGCCATCACCCACCACGAGCCAACCTCCGTCCGCGCCGTGCGCACGGTCCCGACGCGCTACCTCGCGCTCGTGGGCTTTGCCGCCCTCGCCTGCCTGGGGATCGGCTGCTCCACCTCGGCCGAAGGCGCAGAGAGCGATCTCCTCGCCGAAGAGTCGCCGCTCGAGCAGGTCGGCCTCGCCGACGTGGAAGCTGCGTCTTCGAGCTGTGAGGATCTCCTCGGCCGCGTGACCGACTTCGCGTTGCTCGGAGAGACCGGCCTCGTGGTCGGTCTCGACTCGGGCGGCGGCGCCGTGTGCATCGACACCGTCGAGGCCGTGAACGACGAGCTCTCCGAGGACGGGCGCATCAGCGACGCGCTGACGCTCGCGGCCCGCTACCAGCACGCGATGGCCATCCGCCAGGCGACGGGACGCCCCGTGATCCGCCGCTTCGTCCTGGGCGGCGACCCGGATCCGGAGCCGAACTCGCCGATGTTCCACCAGCCCACGGAGCGCCCCGGGATCTGACCCGACCGCCTCTCCCCACGACGAACGACCGCGGCGCACCAGCACCGCGGTCGTCGCCTTTTCCGTCGTCGCGCCTGTCCGTCGTCTCGCCTCCGTCGAGCGTTCCTCGACTCGATCAGCGCGAGGGCTGCGTCGCGTCGCCAGGCGGCGTGGGCTCCCCCGGCTGCTCGGACGGATCGCTGGGCTCGCTCGGCTCGGCGGGTGCCTCCGGCGGCGTGGGACGCCGACGCGTGCGCACGTCGCCGAAGTCCTCGCGCAGCTTGCGGGTGAGGCGGTCGTAGACCATGCGCTCGACGTAGCTGGGCATCGCCGGCACCTGCACCGTGACCCGCACGTGCTCCTCGCCGCGCGCATCCGTCGTGCGCACGACCTCCACGCTGCCGGGGTAACGACGTCCCTGGCTCGTGTACTCGAAGAGCACGAAGCCCATCTCCTCGTCGCGGTCGGTGATGGGACACTGGAGATCGACGCGGAGTAGGCGCACCGTCGCCTGCCACGTCTGCTGGTAGCTGTACGCGATCTCGCCCGACACGCGTGCCTCCGCGCGCGAGGGCGAGAGCGAGACGCCCACGGTGGTGAGCGCGAGGACGACCAAGAGACGACGCGCGAGCGTCAGGACCGACGAGGGGAGCATGCGCCGAAGCTACGGACCGCCCCGCATCCCTCCAACTTTTCGGCTCGGTGTTTCTCGCGCCTTCGGCGCGGCCGGGGGCTCGACCCCCGGACCCCCCATCGCTCGATCGTCGCTGCGCTCCTCCATCGCTCGCGCCTCAAGGGGGAGCTTTGCTCCCCCGCCGGCTGGCTCCCCGCAGAGACGGCGCACGGGGAGCAATTGTCTCTCGCTCTCTCAGACCGGGTCGGCGCGGAGCAGATCGCGGAACTGGAGGTTCAGCGCGTAGAGCGGCACGACGCCCGCGAGCGTGATGGTGACGGCCTGCACGAGATAGAGCAGGAGGATGTAGACGGCGCCCTGTGCCCCGACGATCGACTCCGCGAAGAAGAGCTTGAGCGCGACCGACACCGCGAGCTGGAAGTTCCCGAACATGCCGGGGCCCGCAGGCAAGAGCACGCCGATGGCGAGGATGCCCATCACCGCGACGGCCTGCGCGAAGCTGAGGTCGAGCCCGCAGCCGATCGCGAGCACCCACATGCCGAACGCGTTGAGCGTCCAGTAGAGCAGCGTCTCGCCCACGAAGCCCAAGGCGAGGCGGGGCTGCGCGATCGAGCGGACCCCATCGGCGATGCCGCTCACCTTCGCGGCGACCTTCGCGGCGAGGCTCTTCGAGAGAAGGCCGAACGTCCACTGGATGAGGCGCACCGCGAGCGAGCGCTGCCACAGAAAGAGCACGAGCCCAGAGAGCGCGGCGGTGAACACGGAGACCGCGAGCCAGCCGTAGTACGGAAGGCTCTCGACGATCGGGTCCTCCGACGCCAGGCGCGGCAAGAACGCGAGGCCCCACACCACGCACAGGCTCGTGACGAGGCCATCGAGCACGCGCTCCACCGCGACGGTGCCGAGGCCCACCGAGATCGGGATGCCCTGCCGGATCTTCGAGAGCGCCGGACGCGCGAGCTCACCCAGGCGCAGCGGCAGCGCGAAGATGGCGAAGAACCCGATCCAGTTGATCAGGACGCTCTCGCGGAACGGCACGTCCTTGATCGGGGCGGCGAGGAAGCGCCAGCGGCTCGCGCGGAAGAAGTGCGTGGCCACGAGGATCACCACGTAGAGCGCGACGAGCTCCCAGCGCACGTGCGCGAACGCGTCGGCGGAAGGCAGGAGCGGCACACCACCGCGCGACGCGAGCCACGCGAAGAGCGCACCGAGCGCGAGCGAGATGCCGAGCTTGGGCGCCAGCGAGCGCCAGAGGCTCTTCGTGTCGTCTCCCCTCTCGTCGTCCGAGGGACCCTGAGTCGAGGAACCATTCGCCGAAGCGCCAGGGGACGTGGCGGGCGTCCCGGAAGCCGAAGTCATGGTGGCGGCCTATACCACGCCGCGTCAGGTCCGGCGGGCTGCCAGAGCCCCACCGTCACGCCCGCACGGAGGTCCGCATGCGCATCTACGAGCTCTTCTTGCTGTCGCTCGCCACCCTGGCTGTCTCCGGATGTGTCGGCGGTGCTCGCACCGTGGGGTCCTCGCACCCTGCCTCCGCCGGCGCCGCACCGACGCCCCTACCGCCCGTTGCCCGGGCCATCACCCACGAGGACGACGTGACCCCCACGACGCAAGACCACGCACACCACGGTCACGGACACGCGGGCCACACGATGCCCTCCGCCGCGGAGCACGCGCATGAGTGATGGACGAACAGGCATGCTGCTGGTCGCGGTGCTCGCGCTGAGCGGCTGCTACGCGGCACCGCTGACCCGTGCGACGCAGCGCGTGCTCGACGATCACGCGGTGGGCGGCGAGGTCGTGCACGTGCATCTCGCACGAGAGCCAGACCACGACGCCAGGCCCGCCACCGATCTGCGGACGCTGCTCGCGCAGCCGCTCGATGCGCGACGCGCCAGCGAGGTCGCGCTGCTCGCGAGCCCCGACATCCAAGCCGACCTCGAGACGCTCGGCGTGAGCCGCGCGGATCTCCTGACCGCGAGCCTGCTCCCCAACCCCGAGCTCGACGTCGAGTACCGCCCCGGCCGCGCCAGCGGCGGCGACGAGATCGAGGGGAGGACCCGCGTGGTGCCCTGCGAGAGGGTGAAGAGCTGGCGCGCGGTGAGGTCCTTGCGGAAGTAGTGCGCGCGGAGGACCTTCACCGCGAGGAGGTTCACGAAGACCATCGACGCGATCACGATC
>JAFLCL010000431.1 GCA_017303575.1 Deltaproteobacteria bacterium | reverse complement strand
CCGCCGCGCCCGTGGCGAACCTCGCGCGCCCCGAGTCCGAGGTCGTCACGCGGGAGCTGCGCGCGGCAGGCCTCGCCTCGCTCGTCGAGGCCTCGGCGACGGATGCGCAGCGCACGCGCGCGCTGCGTCGTGTTCCTTCCGCGCGCCTCCTCGAGGTGGTGCGATCGACCTCGCGCGCAGGCATGACCGATGTGTGCACCGCGCTCGTGGGGGAGGGTGCGCGTCGAGCCACGCTCGCGTGCGCCGTGCGCTTCGAGATGGCGGTCGTCGCCTCGGGCACGGCCGCAGACGACGCGCTGGTGGCGCTCGCCGATCGCTGCGTGGACGACGCCTCGTTCGGCATCCGCGCGCGCTACCTCCGCGCCCGCGCGCTCGAGCGCATGGGACGTGGTGACGAGGCCGCCACGGCGTACCGCGAGGTCGTCGCCGGCGATCGATCGGACACGGGCTTCTACGCGATCTGGTCGCGGCAGCGCCTCGCGCAGGTCGCCACGCCTGCGATCGACGTGAGCCCCGACACCGCTCCCACGCAGGCTGTCGAAGCGGCGAGCGAGCCGCCGGTCGACGTCGAGGCCGTGCTCGCGTCGCTGGCGCAGACGCATGGTGAGCCGTACCCGTGGCTCGCGCGCGCGCATGAGCTCGTGGTGATCGGCGATCGCGAGGCGGCGCGCGAAGAGCTACACGAGCTCTACCTCGCGTGGCTCGATGCGCGCGGCCGCGGGCCGATCCGCGCGGGCGTCGAGGCGGTGTACCGAGGCGCGACGCGGCAGCGCGTCATCGTGCCGGCGACCTTGCGTCGCCTTCGCAGAAACCTCGCAGGCGAAGATGCGATCGCGCTCGCGCGGGTGGCCGAGGCGCTGGGTGACGTGGGGCTCGCGATCCGCTTCGGCGGCACGAGCGCGTCCGAGCGTCCGCGCGCGTTCGAGGCGTTGGTCACGACGGCGGCTGCGCGGCACGCGCTCGATCCGAACCTCCTCCTCGCGGTCATGCGCGTGGAGAGCGTCTACGACCCCGAGATCGTCTCGTACGCGGGCGCGATCGGTCTCCTGCAGATCATGCCGCGCACCGGTCGCCTCATCGCGCACCGCCTCGGGCTCACCGACTTCCGCACCGACGACCTGCTCGATCCGGCGACGAACATCGAGCTCGCGGCCTGGTACCTGCGGTCGCTGCTCGATCGTTTCGAGGGGCGCCTGCCGCTCGCGATCGCCGCGTACAACGGCGGGCCGCACAACGTGCGCCGCTGGATGGAAGAGCACGGCGAGAACCTCCCGCTCGACGCGTTCCTCGAGCGCATCCCGTTCGATCAGACCTTCCGGTACGTGCGCCGCGTGCTCTCGCACTACGTCGCCTACCGCGCACAAGAAGGCCTCGCGCCTCCCGAGCTCGACACCACGCTCCCGCCCCGCGCGACCGACACCGTCGCGTTCTGAGCGATCAGCGCCGGGCGCGGAAGGCCTCGACCACGGCGGCCGTCTCGTTCACCACGCGCGTGTTGATCTGCGGCTCCTCGTCGAAGTAGCCGAACGCCCGGATCCGATCGCGCAGGGTGGGTGTCGGCGTGTCGAGCGGGAGGCTCGACGTGAACGGCTCGCTCGACGGCGTGACCCCAGGCCACGCAGCGCGTGCCGCACGATCGGCGTGCATCGCGACATGGCACGACGCGCAGTCCACGCTCTCGGGGTTCTCGCGCGCGGGATGGAGCACGTCTTGGATGCGGCCGAGGATCGCAGCTCGCTCGGCCTCCGGCGTCGAGCCCAGATCGTCCGACATGCCGAACGCGCCCACGAGCAGGCCCGCCGTCGGTGAGGGCGGCGTCGTCGTGTACGCGCGGAGGCCATCGCCCGTCAGGCTCTGGAGCTCCGTCGCGCTGGTGCCCGACGCCGGCATCGCGACGCGCACGAACGAGCCGCCCTCGCGATCGATGCGGCCCCACTCCCACGACGCCGCGCGAGACGCGGTGCGCGTGGTGAACGTGATGCGATCGAGACGATCGAGGCCCGCGTGGTCGAGCACCAGGGTGCGAAGCATGGCGCCGAACGAGCCGACGACCCCTTCGCTCGCGAGCGCGGGGTGCACGCCGAACGCTGCGTCGGACGCGACGCCGGAGGACTCGCGCGCGCTCGCGATCGTCTCGAGCATCACGTCGAGCTCGACGTCGGTGATGGGGTAGTGGAGGTGCACCGCGGCGTCGTCGAACCCGGGCACGCCGAGGCGCAATGGCTGCGCGACGAGGCGCACCATCGGCTGACAGGCTCCGCCGTCGGCAGGGAAGCAAGGGTCGAGGCGCACTGCCACCACACGCAAGGCATCGAGCGGCGCGGCCTCTCCGCGACGCAGCGGGGCGACGGACGCGTACGCGGCCGCATCGAGCAGGGGCCCGTGCGAGCCTGCGATCGTGATGGGCCACAGCGCCATGCCGCCTTCGTCGAGCGGGAAGAGGATCGACACGTCGTTCATGCCGATCTCGTCCGCGGGGCTGATCGGCGAGTCGGCGCGAGGAGTGTCGGCGGCCAGCGCTGCATCGGGCGTGGCAGAGGTGGGCTCGCACGCGGCGACGAGGAGCAGCTGGAGCGCGAGGAGTTGACGACGCGACATGTGGAGGACTTCAGCAAGTCCTCATCCGCATGACCAGTGGCGCGCGACCGCTGCATTCTTCGCGACCGCATGGATCGACACGCGCGTGGCACAGCGTCCGCGTCGATGGGTCGACGAGCCTCTGTGCTCCGATGGGGGCTGGCGGCGACGTGGGGCGAGGACTACGTCACCCGCGCTTTGGGTCGCATCCGCTTCGGCTGGGCACAGATCATCCTCGGCACCGCGCTCCTCTCGAGCGCCGCGTGGCTCGGCGGTCCTGCGTGGATCGTCGCGTGGCCCGCGGTCTCGGTGCTCGTCGTGGGCGTGGGGTACCTCGGCGCGGGGCCGCGCGTGTTCGGTAAGCGTGCCGATGGCTCGCTCCATCCCGCGACCAGCGTCGTGCTCCTGCCCTACCACTTGGTCGCCTACGTGCGGATGCACTGGGACACGTTCCGCCACAGCGAGCCGCCGTGGCATCGCGTCGCCGAGGGCCTGTACCTCGGGCGTCGCACCACCCATGCGATCGTGCCTTCCGATGCTGCCGTGGTGGTCGACCTCACGGCCGAGCTACCGCGCATCGCAGGTCTGCCTTCGACGCTGCGCTACCACGGGATCCCCACGCTCGATGCGACGGCGCCGGCGGACGCGCCGTTCACGGAGCTGGCGGCGATGCTCGCGGACGAGCCGCGCCCGATCTACGTGCACTGCGCGGCGGGCCACGGTCGATCGGCCGCGTTCGCGGCCGCGCTGCTGGTCGCTCGAGGGCTCGCTGCCGATGCGCGAGAAGCGGAGGCGGTGCTCAAGCGCGCGCGTCCCTTGGTGCACCTCCACCGCGAGCAGCGAGAGCTGGTCGATCGGTTCGCGGCGCAGCGCAGCAAGTCCGCGACCGTGCCAGAGTCGGCGACATGACGCTCCGCAAGATCGCGCAGATCGGTCACCCCATCCTCCGTGAGCGCGCGCGCGAGGTGAGCCGCGAGGAGCTCGCGAGCGAGCCGACGCAGCGCTTCATCGACGACCTCGTCGAGACGATGCGCGACGCCAACGGCGCAGGCCTGGCGGCGATCCAGATCTACGAGCCGATCCGCATCGTCGCGATCGAGGTGTCGGGCGAGAACCCTCGTTATCCCTACAAGCCCAAGATCCCGCTTACGATCCTCGTGAACCCGGTGCTCGAGCCGATCGGCGACGAGACCTTCGACAACTACGAGGGCTGTCTCTCGGTGCCGAACCTGCGCGGCATGGTGCGGCGCCACGCGCGTGTGAAGGTCCGCGCCTGGGATCGACACGGGGCCGAGGTCGAGATCGACGCGCGCGGCATCTCCGCGGGCACCTACCAGCACGAGGTCGATCACCTCGACGGCAAGATCTTCGTCGACCGCGTGACCGACCCCAGCACCTTCTCCACGTGGGACAACTTCGATCGCCACCACCGCGACCGCTTCGTGGTCTACGCGAAGGAGATCGTCGCGAAGTACGGCGGTTGAGAGGTCCTGCGCGTCAGGTGCGCCCTGAGCGCACGCAGGCCTCGACCTCCTCGATCGACTTCGGGATGCTCGCGGTGAGGACCTCGTGGCCCTCCGCCGTCACGAGCACGTCGTCCTCGATGCGGATGCCCCGCACGTCCTCGAAGCGCGCGAGCGCGTCGCGATCCACGAAGCGCGCGACGAGCGGCGCCAGCGCGGGATCGTCGAGGATGGCGGGCACGCGGTAGTAGCCAGGCTCGATCGTCACGGCCATGCCGGGGACGAGGTCGCGATCGAGGCGGAGGTAGGCGAGGCCGAACTGCGTGCTCCGCGTGCGGCCCGGCGCGTAGCCCGCGCGATCGCCGAGATCCTCGAGGTCGTGCACGTCGAGGCCGAGCAGGTGCCCCACGCCGTGAGGGAAGAAGATCGCGTGCGCGCCCTCGGCCACGAGGTCCGCAGGTGCGGCGCCGCGCAGGATGCCGAGCGACACGAGGCCCTCGGCGATCGCGAGCGAGGCCTCGAGGTGCACGTCGCGGTAGCGCGCGCCGGGGCGCACCTTCGCGATCGCGCGAGCTTGCGATGCGAGCACCACCTCGTAGAGCGCGCGCTGCGAGGGTGTGAACGCGCCCGACACGGGCCACGTGCGCGTCACGTCCGAGGCCCAGCCGCCTGCGGTCTCGCCCCCGACGTCGGCCAGCACGAGGTCGTGCGGGGCCAGGGGGTGCTCGGAGTGGTGGTTGTGCAGCACCTCTCCGTGCACCGTGACGATCGGCTCGTAGGCGACGCCGCAGTTCTCGTGCGCGAGCGCCCCCAGCATCGCGGCGCGCACGTGCCACTCGCGCAGGCCCGCGTGCGTGGCCTTCATCCCCGCCACGTGCGCCGCGTGTGTGGCGCGCCCCGCCGCGCGCAGCTCGGCGATCGA
>JAFLCL010000430.1 GCA_017303575.1 Deltaproteobacteria bacterium | reverse complement strand
CGCCGCGCGCGAGGCGGTGGCGCTGCGCTTGGTCGGGGGCGCGCCGGGCGCGGGCGGATCGAGGAACTCGTTCGCCGCCACAGCCAGGACCCCATCGCGGAACGCGAGCGAGGTGATCTCGTTGCCGGGGAAGTCCCACGCGATCTCGGCGCGACCTGGTGCGGTGATGCGCGCGACGACCGCGTCGTCACTCGTGCCTGCGTAGAGGAGGCCTTCGGCCGCGAGCGCGAGGCTCATCACGTGCGTCGCGGGAGAGTCCCAGTACACGTCGGCGCGTCCCTGCGCATCGATCGCGAAGACCTGACCGTGCGGCCCCGTCGCGGCGTAGAGGCGATGACGCTGCGCGTCCCACACGAGATCCCAGATCGACTCCGCGGGCGTCTCGACGGGCGGCGGTGGCGGTGCGGCCGCTCCTTCCGCGGGCGCGGGCGTGGGCGCGGGAATGGAAGGATCGCCGGTCGTCGCGCTCGCGCCGGGACGCACGAGCTCGCGAGGCTGACCGCTCGTCGCACCGCTCGTGGGGACCGCGTAGATGCGACCTTCGGGGAGCGTGCCCGCGTAGAGCACACCGCCATCGCCCATCGTCATCGCCGACACCAGCAGCTGCTGGGTCTCCGCGAAGAGCTCCACCCGATCGCTCGCCACGCGGTAGATGCGGCCGTTCTCGCCCGTGCCGAGGTAGAGCGTGCCGTCCGCACCGCGCGCCCAGCTGTAGACGATGCCGATCTCGGGAGGCAGCGCGACACGCTCGAGACCGACCGACACCGAGACCTCGCCGTCCGATCGCACGGCCGCGTGGTGGAGCTCGCCGAGCGCGAAGGTCGCGGCGTCGTCGATGTCGAACGACCGTGTGGCCACCGCGTGCGCGCGGGGGGCGAGGAGAACGGCGACGCCCGAGACGAGCGTGGCAGCGATGACGAGCGTGGAGAGGCGAAGGGAGCGTCGTTGCATCGTGGGATTCCGAGGACCGAAGCGCCGCAGGGTAACCCGCGCCATGCGCTCTCGGTCTCAGAACGTGCCAGACGCTCCCGCGAAGAATCCACCCTGCATGCCCGAGAGCACGGGCCGCACCTCGGCACCCGCGGGCGCCATCTCGAACGCCTCGAGCTGCTCGGCCGCGCGCTCGAGCTCGAGGTCGTCCGCAGCGCCCTGCTCCGTCGCGAGCAGACGCTCTCGGAGCTCGCGGTAGGCCGTCCAGCGACGCTCGGCCTCGTTCACCGAGAAGAGCGTGATGATGCCTGTGGTGGCCGAGACGGCTGCGCCGATGAGCACGAAGTAGTCGAACGCGCTCGAGAAGGTGAAGTTGTTGGGGCCGAGGTAGACCGGCACCACCGCGAGGCCGACGCCGATGCTCAAGGCTCCGTCGAGGATGCGCGAGATCTCGGCGGTCTGCGCGAGCGACTCGAGCTCCGCCTCGCCGTAGCGGAGGCGCGCGTTCACCTCGGCCAGACTCCCCATCGGCATGTGCGTGTAGGTGATCGCCGAGGTCGAAGGATTGCGCATGAACACGAAGTCGAGCACGCCGCGCACGATGCTCGCGCCACCGTAGAGATAGAGGTACGGCGTCATGTTCGGCGTGGTCGTGCCGCCGTCGACGTCGATGAAGATGCCGATGCCGATCGACACCGAGCCCATGACGATCGCGAGCACGCCATCGACGATGTTGCCGCCACCGCGCAGCGCGAGGACCTGGAGGTCTGCGTCGAGCGAGCGAAGGCGCGTGGAGATGCTCGAGCGGATCTGGAGCGAGCTGCCCACCTCGGCGGGGACCCAGCCTGTCGCGCTGGCGCCTTGGAGCGACTGCGTCGGCGCATCGCCGGGCTGCACCACGCGTACGTCGCCGACGCCGTCGTCCCCATAGCTGCCGGGAGGAGGAGGAACGGCATCGTCACTCGCCGGCGCCGCGACCTCGGTGGGTACGCGCTCGTCGACTTGCGCCGGCGCTGCCCCACCCCACGGCGAGGCCAGCTCCCGCGCTTGTGCGCTCACGCGAGTCGTCGCGACGGAGCCACCCACCACCAGGGCGACGAGGACGGCGACGAGGACCGAGGGCGTGCGCACGGGCGTCAGTATAGAACGCACGCGCCCGACCGACGAGGCCGGTACCTGACGCAACGGCGGAGGGCTCGCGCCGAGAGCTTCTCCTCTGTCATGTGCCGACTCTGATCGACCGACGGGGCGCGTCGCGATCGACCGCCGCTCGGAAGGAGCCTCTTCGATGACCAAGACCTTGGGTAACAAGCGGCCGCGCACGGCCTTCGTCTGCAACGCCTGCGGCGCGAGCTCGCCGCGCTGGCTGGGCCGCTGCGCAAGCTGCGGCGCGTGGGAGTCGCTGGTGGAAGAGCGCGTCGACGGGCGCGCGAGCAAGGGACCGAGCGGCAACGTCGCCGGCGATCGCACACGTCCCACGCCGCTCTCGGAGGTCGCGCCGGACGCTGCGCGGCGTATCGAGACCGGACTTCCCGAGCTCGATCGTGTGCTCGGAGGCGGTCCCGTGCTCGGAGGCGTGGTGCTGCTCGGCGGTGATCCCGGCATCGGCAAGTCCACGCTGCTCATGCAGGCGATGGCAGGCCTGGCCGCGCGAGGCCGCAAGGTGCTCTACGCGTCGGGTGAAGAATCGGCCGCACAGATCGCGCTCCGCGCGCGACGCCTGGGATGCGAGGGCGTCGATCGCGTGCTCGTGCAGGCCACGACGGAGCTCACGGAGGTGGAGGGCGCGATCGACGACGAGAAGCCCGAGGTCGTGGTCGTCGACTCGATCCAGACGCTGCGATCGTCGGAGCTCGAGTCGGGGCCCGGCAGCGTGACGCAGCTGCGCGAGGTCGCTGCGCGTCTGGTCGAGCTCGCGAAGCGTCGTGGGATCGCGCTGTTCTTGATCGGCCACGTGACCAAGGACGGCGGGCTCGCGGGCCCCAAGCTCCTCGAGCACCTCGTCGACACAGTGCTGTCGTTCGAGGGCGACGCCACGAGCTCGCACCGCATCGTGCGCGCGTCGAAGAACCGCTTCGGGCCCGCGCAGGAGATCGCCGTGTTCGAGATGGTGCGCGATGGCCTGCGCGAGGTGCCGGATCCGAGCGCGCACTTCCTCGCCGAGCGACCGGCGCGCGTGTCGGGCTCGGTGGTGGTCCCCATCGCGGAGGGTGCGCGTCCGGTGCTGATCGAGGTGCAGGCGCTGGTGGCGCCAGCGCTCTACGGACAAGCGCGCCGCGTCGCCGCTGGCATCGAGGCGAGCCGCCTCGCGATCCTCTTGGCCGTCATCGAGCGCAAAGCCGAGGTCCACGTGCTCGACCGCGACGTGTTCGCCAGCGTCGCCGGCGGCGCGCGCATCGAAGAGCGTGCGGCCGATCTCGCGCTCGCCGTGGCGATCGTCAGCTCGCTCCGCGATCGCGCCGTGCCGAGCGATCTGGTCGTGTTCGGCGAGGTCGGTCTGGCGGGGGAGCTGCGCGCAGTGCCCCGCGCGCCCCAGCGCGTGCTCGAGGCGAAGAAGCTCGGCTTCCGACGCATCGTGATGCCCAAGGGCAACGCGACGCAGCTCACGCCCGAGGAGAGACGAGACGTGGAGATCGAAGCCGCTGGATCGCTCGCGGATGCGCTCTCGCGCAGCTTCGAGTGATCGGAGCGAGGCCTACTCTGTGCCGCTGAACACGAGCGGGAACGACGTCTGCGTGGAGCCGTTCACCGGGGGGAAGCGCCAACGACGCACGTTGCGCTCGATGCAGTCCGCGAGCGTGCCGACGCTCTGCCCGCGCGTGGTCACGCTCGTGACCGTGCCCGAGCCACCGATCGTGAGATCGACGTCGAGGCGCACGGTCGCGGCCTGACCGAGGCGTCGGAGCTCGGACTCCCAGCAACGGTTCACTGCTGGGCGTTCCCGCGTGATGACCGCGCGGATCTGATCCGCGGTCAGCTCTTGCTGGCCGCGCGTGTTGCCACCGCTGCTGCCACCGCCGGGCTCGTCGGCGATGGAGGTCCGCCCGCTGGTCGCGATCTGCGCCGGGCCCTCGCCATCGTCGGCGAACTCGGCGAAGCGCCCGGTCGGTGCCTTGGTCGCGCTCTGCGCACCACCGCTGGCTGTGCCGGTCGTCGTGCTGCCTGCGGTGCCCGTGCCTCCCGCGTGCGGGCGCACCGTGTGCCCACCGGTGGTGGTCGCAGGCGGCGCTGTCGTCGTCGTGGGCGGTGTCTCGGGAGTCACCTCGGTGGTGGCCGGCGGTGTCTCGGGAGCTGTCTCGATCGCGGCGGTCGGAGGCGGCGCCGTCGTCGTCGTCGGAGGCGGAGCGGTCGTGGGCTGCACCGTCGCGATGGCGGGTGCAGTGGGCGTCGGCCCGAGGAAGTGCGTGCCGAGCATGTAGGCCATCACACCGCCGAACGCCGTGGCGCCGGCGATCGCGATCAGCGCGGGGATCGGAATGCCTCCACCACGACGCTTCTCTTCTTCGCGCGGAGCGACGCTGGCGACCGGCGCTGCTGCGATCGGCGCAGGCGCCACGGGAAGCGGCGCGCTCACGAACGCAGGCGCGGGCGCGACCGCTGCAGGCGGGGCAGGTACGTCGGCGAAGCTCGGCTCGTCGAACGGGAGATCGGGCTCGTCGACGATCTCGGGCGCCGGCTTGGGCGCAGGCTTCGCGATCGGCTTGGCGGCGACGAGCGGCAGCGCGTTCTTGCCGGTGTCGGGTCGAGCCGCAGGCTTGGGCGGCGGGGCCAAGCCCGGATCACGCGTCGAGGTCTTCCCAGTCGGCGGCCGCTTCACGTCCGGGAACAGGTCGGCCTTGGCCTCCTCGGCCTTCTTGCTCGACTCGCGCTCGGCCGCGAACGCCTTGGCCTCGAGCTCGGCCATGTCGACGCTGCCCACGCGCGTCGGCTCGTCGACCTCGAGATCGTCGTCGAGCGCCGACGCCGCGGCACCTCCGAGGCGACCACCGATGGGGACCACGTTCGATCGCGCCGACGTCGGCGCTGCCGCGCGCGGGGCAGCG
>JAFLCL010000043.1 GCA_017303575.1 Deltaproteobacteria bacterium | reverse complement strand
GACGTGGTGGGCGGCGGTGCCGTCGCGCCGACGGTCGGGGCGATCGTCGGCGTCGGCTGCGTCGCGGTCGAAGGTGGCGGAAGCGGCGCCGAGGGCGTGCTGGGGATCGTGGCGGTGACGGGGATGGGTGGCAGCACGGCTGACCTCGACGTGTCGTCCGGACCCGGTGCGAGCGAGAGCGCGATCACCACACCCACGGTCGCGGCGAGCCCGAGGCCACCGATCGCTGCGAGGGCACCGAGCTTCGCGGGAGGGGCAGGAGGGAGCTCGCCGGCGACCGGTGACGCGTCGAGCGCCGCAGGGACGGGTGGCGCCTGGATCTCTCGCGTCCTCGAGCGGGAGGCCGGCGCGAAGAGCGAGTCGGCAGGGCTCGGCTCTGGGCGCCGTCGCGCTCCTCCTCGGTCTGACGCTCGCGCAGCGCCGTCGCCTGCGTCACTGAAGCGCGTGTCGATCGTCGTCGTCGAGCGTGATCGCGGCCGCGCGCACGCTCGACTCGATGCTCGACACCTTGCTCGCGCCGGGGATCGGCAGGAGCGATGGCGTGAGGCCGAGGAGCCAGGCGAGCGCGATCTCGTGCGGGCTCGCGCCGTGTTTGCTGGCGATGCGGAGCAGCGTGGGATCCTGTCCCAGGCGTGACTTGCCGCGGCTGCCGCCCACGGGGCTGTACGGCAGGAACGCCAGCCCGAGCGCCTGACACTTCGCGAGCGCGCCGTTGTCGATCGCGCCGCGCCGATCGCGCACGTGGAAGCGGTTCTGCACGCTGACGATCGGCGCGATGGCGATCGCGCGATCGATCTCGTTCGCGTCGACGTTCGAGAGGCCGAGGTGCTCGATCTTGCCCTCGCTCCGCAGGCGCGCGAGCTCGCCCACCGAGTCTTCGATCGGCACCCGATCGTCGACGGCGTGCAGCTGGTAGAGGGCGATGCGCTCCACGTGGAGCGCGCGCAGGCTTCGCTCGCAGGCCTGGCGCAGATGCGCGGGGCGCCCGTTCACCGTCCAGGCGCCGTTCGGTCGCTCGAGGCCGCCCTTGGTGGCCACGAGCACACGCGATCGATCACCCGCGTAGGTCGCGAGCGCCTTGGCGATCACGCGCTCGTTGTGACCGAGGTCGTCGTCGTTCAGGCAATAGACATCCGCGGTGTCGATCAGCGTGACGCCGAGCTCGAGGGCGCGGTGGATCACGGCGATCGACTGTGCCTCGGCCGGGCGGCCCGAGATGGACATCGGCATGCCGCCGAGCCCGAGGAGCGAGACCTCGATTCCGGTCGGACCCAGCGTGCGCGTCGGTAGCGTCATGGCGCGAAGATAGCGCGACGCCGTCAGAGCCCGGCGAGCATGCCGACGAGCGCGTCGCCCATGTCACCGAAGAAGCCCTCGCCATCGGCCTCTGCCACGAAGCGCGAGCGCCCTTGCGGGTCCACCACGATGCCGACACGACCCTCGAGCGGATCGCCGAGAAAGCGTGTGGAGGCGCGCGCGTCGAAGCGTCGCGTGGCCTGCGAGTCGAAGCGCCCGCGCAGCCAGACCACGCGCAGGTCGGCGGGCACGGGCTCTCGGATCTGCACGTTGCCGCGCACGCGACGCATCCGCAGGCGTGTGGCCACACCCGAGCCAGCCGTCAGTCGGATCTCGCCGTAGACGCGCCCCGCCACCATGTCCGCGCCGCGCGCAGCGATGTGCACACGCACGTTCACGACGTCGATCCGATCGAAGCGCACCACGGGGTCGAAGCTGGGCCCGCCGCCTTGGCTCGCACCCTGGAAGGCGCGATCGAGGCCGATCTCACCGTCGCCACGCTGGGTGATGTCGAGCTGTCCGCGCACACCGCGAGCGCGCGTGATGCGTACGTCTCCCTCGAGCAGCGCCCACGGGTCGAGGGCGATCGCGGCGTGCTCCACGTGCAGCACCTCGGCGCCGTCCTCGTCCCACACGCGGAAGTCACGGGCGGCGACGGTCCATGTGGAAAGCGACAACGACGTCACCTCCTGCACGCGCATCGAGCCGCGCATGCCCTCGGAGATCTTCTCCAGCACGAAGTTGACGGCGGAGGTTCGCGCCTCGGGATCTCGAGACGCCGTGTCGATGGCGGCGAGGCCTGCGAGCCACGCGGCACCGAGGAGGACGAGCGCGCGCAGGACGTTCATGGGTCACCCGCCAGGGAAGAGGACGCCATCGGAGCTTCGGGTCGCGAGCCCGGGGTGAAGAGACCAGGCATGGGGGAACGTCGGCTGCGACGTCGTACGCGCTCCGCCGTGACCTCCGCGCCGAACACGAACACCTGCGCGCTCCATTGCACGACGAGCAGCGTCGCGATCAGCGTGCCCGCAGCGCCATACGCCGCTCCGAGATCGACGAAGCCGGCGACCCAACGAAGGAGACCGAGGCCTGCCTCGAGCAGCAACGTGGTGATCAAGGCCCCTTCGAGCACTTCGCTCACGTGCATGCGCACGGGTGGCAGGCGCGCGTAGCCGATCGCGACGGCCACGAAGAGCGCCCCGAAGCCGATCGCGAGCTGACCCAGCTCGGTGGCCGCGACGCCGAGCCACGCGATCTCTTCCGGCGCGACGCGCAGCATGGACGTGACGATGGGCGCGCCCGCGCGACAGAGGAGCGCGACGCTCACCAGCACACCGCCCACGAGTGTGACGACGAACGCGTCGAGGTGGGCGCGGATCGCGCTCGGGACCTTGCTCAGCTTCGTCGGTCGCGGCGCGTGTCCCTCGATCTCGAAGATCGCCTCGAACGCAGCATCGATGAGGAACGCGAGGCGCGTCGCGCCGAAGAGGAAGATCACGAGACCGACCCACGTCGCGGTGCTGCTCCACGTCACCACGTCGTCCAGCACGCCGGAGAGCAGCTCGACGGCGCGCGAGCCCAGCGTGGCGTCGACGGTCTCGTTCACGATGGCGCGGGCGCGCGCGTGATCGTCGAGCACCTGCGCGACGATCGCGAGCGTCACGAGGAGCAGCGGCGCGGCCGAGACCAGCGCGCCGAACGCGAGCCCCGCCGCCAGGCCATCACCACCATGACGCTCCATGCGCCGGTACGCAGTCGCGAGGACGTCGAGCACCTCGGCGCGCGGGGTACGCGGGGTGTTCGTCTCGTTCGTCTCGCTCGGGGCCACGAGGACGCACGTCGCAACGCGTGTGCCTCCCGCCACCCGCGAACGTCCAGGAAATCCGGGGATCGACGCGTCCGATCCTGTGCGCTCGCGTCACGAACGCCCTGATCGTGTGCGCGCGTGCCTCAGCTCCGTCAGCTGCCGCGGTACGTCGAGTGTCCGAACGGGCTCAGCAGCAGCGGCACGTGGAAGTGCTCGTCGGTGTTCACGACGCGGAAGACGATCTCCACGTACGGGTAGAACGAGCTGCGTCCGTCGCGCGCGAAGTAGTCGTCGAGGTCGAACCGGATGCGGTGCGTGCCCGCGATCAGCGAGCCTGGCGGCAAGAGCTGGCCGCAGCGTCCGTCGGCGTCGGTCTCGCCTCGCGCGAGCTCGACGAATCGCTCGCCCTGCAGTCGCTCGAGGCGGATCGGAACGGCACGCGCCGGCTTGCCGAGCGCGACGTCGAGGACGTGGGTGGTGATCGGGCTTCGTGCGGCGCTCATGCGGTCAGCTTCTCCAGTCGGAGCTTGGTGATCTTGCCTTGTTCTGCCTGCGCGACTCGGATCTCGGTCTCGGCGTCGTTGGGCATGCGCGCCTCGAGCAGCGCGAGCATCTCGGCGGCGGTCTTGCCCGTCGCGCACACCACGAAGATGTGCCCGAACTTGGCCTCGTAGCGGACGTTGCCATCGCGCAGCGCCGTGAGCGTCTGCTCGCTCGCGCTCGAGGCGCCCGATTGTTCTCCCGCCGACCAGCCCGCGGTGGTCGCGAACTTCTTGCGCAGCTCGTCCAAGCTCGCGCCGATGCGCGGGTGATGCGTCAGCGCCTCGAGGACGTCGTCACGGTCTGCCTCCGCCCACACAGCCTCCGCGGCGGCCAAGAGCGCGTCGTCGGACGCGAAGGGCCGTCGCGTCAGCATGCGCTCGACCCAGCGCGACGCCCCGCAGCAGCGCGTCAGCATCGCGCGCGCCTCGTCCTCGCTCGCTCGATCGATCAGCGACGCAGGCCCGCTCACGATCGACGGCCCCACGCGCGAAGTCGGCTGACGCCTCCGTCGGGGAACACGTCGAGGCGGAGGTGCGTGAACGGGCCCTTGGCCACGAGCTCGTCGCGGAAGAAGTGTCGCGTCGAGGCCGAGAGCTTCGTCTCGTCGATCACGGTGGTCCATGCGGCGTCGCCTCCGCCGTAGCTGCCCACCGGCACGAGGCTCGTGATCTGTGCGCCTGGCGCGTGGATGCCGCGCAGCGCGAACCGATCCGGGTAGTTGCCCTTGAAGTGGTTCGTGTCGATCTCGATCAGGCCGAGCTCACCGGGCGCTCCGAGCCGCACGAGGATCCAGTCGTGACCGGGCAGGCGCTTGCGACGCGTCTCCCATCCGCCGCCCATGTTCACCGAGCGGCCGGGCGCGAGCAGGTTGTTCATGGGACCGAAGAAGGAGTCGCTGCACGCGAGCGCGAGGGCGCCGTTGCGCACGGACGCGAGATCGACCTCGCCGTCCTTCAGCTTCGGCTTCGTGTCTTCGTCGATCTCCGTGCGATCCCAGTCCGGATCGGCCGAGCCCCACACCTTGAAGCGCGCGACGCCACCGTCCGGATAGATGCGCAGCCGGAGGTGCGTGTACGCCTCCAGCGACGACAGCGCGAAGAGGTTCTGCGAGCCCGGTCGCAGCGGCGACTGGCCGAGGATCTCGGTCCAACGTGCGGCCTCGAGGTCTGCCACCGTGGCGTCGAACGGCGCGCGCGTGGCCTCGAGCGAGGCGTACGGCGGGTGGTTCCCGAGGAAGTGGTTGGTGTCGATGTCGACGGCCTTCACCACGCCGCGGACGCCGAGGCGCACGATGCACCAGTCGTGTCCGGGGCCCCGCTTGCGACGGCTCTCCCAGCCGTCCATCCACTTGCCGCGTTCGGTGTACTCGTCGGGCAAGAACACGCCGCGTCCGGGCTTGAGCATGTTCTCCATGCCCGCGAAGAAATCGTCGCTGCACGCGAGGGCCTTGCCGCCCATCTCTTCGGCCGCGAGATCGATCAAGCCGACGAACGCGGCGCCACCCAGGTCTTTGCTCATGCTCTGTGAGTCCTCGTCGAGAGTGCCAATCCAGTCGTGGGATGAGTCAGCGAAGGAGAGCCTTGCCGCTCGCAGGTCGGAGAGAGTCGCCCTGGAAGATGCGCGCGCCGCGCAGCCACGTGTCGGTCACGCGGCCCTTCAGCGCGCGTCCGACGTACGGCGAGATCTTGTGCTTGAAGCGCAGCCTCTCGGGGACCACCTCGAGAGAGCCTTCGAGATCGAAGACGCACAGATCGGCGTCGAATCCCTTGGCGATCCGGCCCTTCTTCTTCGACAGTCCGGCCAGGCGCGCAGGCTCTTCGCTCATGCGGCGCACGATGTCGACGAGCGCGAGCTCGCGCCTCGACGCTTCCGTCCACACCGACGACAAGCCCAGTGACAGAGACGCGATGCCACCCCACGCCCCGCAGAAATCGCCCGTGTCGGGCTTCTTGAGGTGTGGCGTGCAGGGCGAGTGATCGGAGGTGACGAGATCGATCACGCCCTCACGCACGCCCTGCCAGAGCAGCTCTCGATTGGCGGCTTCGCGGATGGGCGGCGCGCACTTGAACTGCGTGGCGCCGCGCGGGATCTCCTCTGCCGTGAGACAGAGATAGTGCGGGCAGGTCTCCACCGTGAACGGCAGTCCCTCGTCCTTGGCCGCCCGGATCATGGGGAGGGCGGTGCCCGAGCTGAGGTGGACGACATGCACCGCGCAGCGCGTCTCGCGGCAGAGGCGAATGACCCTCTCGATGGCTTCGTCCTCGAACGCGTTGGGGCGTGAGGCCAGGTAGCTCGCGTACTCCGCGGGATCGCCCGAGTCGCAGCTGGGCACGCTCGCGCCGCTCTGGGTCGTCGTGAGCTCGAGCTCGGCGTGGACCAGCAGCGGGATGCCTGCATCACGCAGGATGGGCATCGCGGCGCGCAGATCCTCCTCGCGCGAGGCGGGGAAGTCGTCGATGCCGGAGTGACAGAGAAAGCACTTGGCGCCGAGCATCCCGCGCGAGGCCATCGCCGCGAGCTCCCGCGCGTTGCCGGGCACCACACCGCCCCAGAAGCCCACGTCGACCGCGAGCAGATCGTGCACGGCCGCGAGCTTCTCCTCGAGGGCGGCGAGGGACGTCGTCACGGGGATGCAGTTGAGCGGCATGTCGACGAGCGTGGTGACGCCACCGGACGCGGCGGCCGCGGTGGCCGTCTGAAAGCCCTCCCACTCCGTGCGCCCCGGCTCGTTCATGTGCACGTGCGAGTCGACGAGCCCCGGCAAGAGCACGCCGGACACGTCTTCGATCGGCAGCGGCGAGCTCGCGTCGATCGCGCCCTTCGCGAGCACGTCGAGGATGCGCTCCCCCTCGATCACGACGACGGCGGGCCGCAGCGCGCCCTCCACGAGCACCCGATCGGAACGAAGCGCGAAGCGCAAAGCGGTCATGCGCGCGCGAGCATGGCACGCCAGGCCGGCCGGAATCGATGCGCGTCGATGGGGGCCGACGCGCGCGCGGCTACCTCGCCCGCAGCGGTCGCGTGCCCCACGCCGACGCTCGCACGAGCGTATGCGCCGTGCCGATGCGGTCGTCACGAACGAGCGACTCGATCGCGAAGCGCGCGACATCCGATCGCGACACGTGAGCCATCGCGCCGACGACGAACGCGCCTGACGCGAGTCGATCGGTCGCGGGCCCATCCGTGAGGCGCGTGGGGCGCACGAGCGTCCAGTCGAGGCCGCTCTCCCTCACCAGTGCTTCCTGACGACGTCGATCGGCCAGCGCAGCCTCGGGCACGCTCGCCTGGATGCGGCGATAGACCCAGCCGAGCTGCTCGCGTGGCAGGCCGATCATCGCGCCCGTGACGCAGACGACGCGACGCACGTTCGCCTCGCGCATCGCCGCGATCACGTGGGCGGTCCCGCGCTCGCACAGATCGGGGGCCGCGCCGGCGACGGGGCCGAGGCACACGATCACGGCCGTCACGCCGCGCACGGCGGCGCGCACCGCGGTGGCGTCGAGCACGTCGCCGTCCACGCGCTCGAGCTGCGGGCGCGAGGGGAGCTGGCTCGCGTGGCGCGAGAAGGCGCGCACTGTGTGGCCCAGGCCCAGGAGCTGTTCGACGATCCGCTGCCCGGTCTTGCCCGATGCGCCCACGACGAGGACGACGTCGCTCATGCGCGCTCCGCGATCGTCGGGCTCACGTGGTGCTCCACGAGCTCGAGCTCGATGTAGGGGTAGGGTCCCTCCGCCTCGTGCCAGAGCGCGCTGCCTCGCGCTGCGACGCGGAGCTCGCCGAAGCGCCGGTACCCTCCGAGCGGCGTCGACCACCGCTTGCGTGTCAGCGCGCCACCTTCGCTACGGGCACGATCGTCCGACACGAAGTCCACGAGATCGCCGTCGTCGTCGAACACGAGCTCGGCGCGGACGGTGTGACCTGCGTTCGTGAACGCCACCCGCGCTCGGTCTCGATCGGTGCCGGGCTCCCACACCAGGTTCGGCCCCGCGAGCGTGCTCGGCGCGAGCACGCACATGTCGTTCAAGAGCGTGACAGTCTCGGCGTGCGTGAGCTCGTCACCACCCTCTCGCGCCACGGTCACCGCGCCCAGCGCCTTCACGTGCATCGTGGCGCCCGACTCCACGTAGCGATGAAGACCGTCGATGGGAACGCCGAGCATCGAAGCGTCCATGGAGAAGAGGCGCGCGGCGGGCTCGACGACGTTGTGCTGCTCCGCCGACAGCGCCATCCACGGCGCGTCCGGACCGCTTCGAATCCGGCCCTTCCACCGAGCTCGGTAGGACGCGACGCGCGGCTGACCGATCGCGCCGACGCGCTCGAGGTAGCGCCGTACCGGTGCTGGTAGCCCCGCGATGCTCTCGCTCGTCAGCAGCTCCGTGGCGGGTGCCTGCGGCACCAGGCGCTCGACGTCGCGCCGATACTGGGCCCACAGGCTCCACGGTCCGTACGTGAGCACACCGACGACGACGGCGAGGAGCAGGAGGACGTTGGCCACCGTCCCCCACCGAGCGTCGGCCCACGACGACATGATCACGAGCTGTGAGGCCACGAGCGCGATGGCTCCCACGATCCACCACACACGCGGGGCGACGATCACCAGCGCCGCGGTGACGAGCAGCAGCGCGGCGGCCACGAGCCACGCGACGCCCATCGTGCGTGAGATGGGCTGCGTCAGCTGTGGCAGCTCGGCGAGCCCGAACGCTCGGGCCGGACCGAGGAGATGCAATGCGCCGTGGACGACGAGGAGCAGCGTGAGGGCGACTCGCATGCACGAAGATCACTCAACATCCGTGCCCGACCTCCGACCCCGCGCGCGACGTGCTGCCTCGCACGGACGCGCAGATCCTGCGCGCGACGGACCCGCGGGCGTGCAGCGTTTGCAGCGTACGTCGTCGCGGAGGCCGGAACGCCGCAGCGACCCACTCGGCACATCGGTTGCGATGGCCCTCTTCATGACCAAGCCCATCCCCACGATCCAGAAGTTCATGACCACGTCGCCCCACTCGATCGGCAAAGACCAGACGTTGGCTCGCGCGCACGAGGTCCTCCGCGAGCACCACATCCGTCACTTGCCGGTGCTGGAAGCGGGTCAGCTGATCGGCATGCTGACCCATCGAGATCTCGCGCTCGTCGAAGCGCTCGCGGACGTGGACGCGAAGCTCGTGACGGTCGCGGATGCGATGAGCACCGAGGTCTACTCGGTCTCGCCCGACGCCCGGCTCGACGAGGTCGTGCTCGAGATGGCCGAGAAGAAGTACGGATCGGCGGTCGTCGTCCAGAACCACAAGATCGTCGGCATCTTCACCACCGTCGACGCGTGCCGTGCGCTGGGCGAGCTCCTCGCGACGCGCCTCCACTGAAACGAGAGTCTTCCATGACCTATCGAATCCTGGTCACGACCGATTTCAGCCCGGCGTCGGACTACGCGGTGCGGTACGCGCTCGCGATGCTCGGCCGCACGACGGGCGCGGAGCTCCACCTTGGTCACATCGTCGTCGACACCGCCCGGCACGGCCGGCTCGCGAGGGACGAGCGTCTGCTGGGCGACGCGCAGACACGACTGCGCGCCGTCGTGACCGAGGCGTCGGCCGCACGTGGTGGCGAAGCGACGCAGGAACGTCCCGTCGTGGTGCACGTGCGTCTCGCCGAGCGCGCGGCGGATGGAATCGAGCAGCTCGCGCTCGACGTCGGTGCCGACGTCGTGGTCGTGGGAAGCCGTCAGCGAAGCGCGCTCGTCTCGCTCGTGCTCGGATCCGTGGCAGAGGAGCTCCTTCGTCGCGCGCGGGTGCCCATGCTCGTCGCGCGCCCGAGCTCGTACGTCGGGATGGAGCGGACCGCGTCGATCGACGCGCCGAAGCCAGGAGCCGATCTGCACGAGCCCCGGCACGACATCTCGGCGTCCACCGATCGCGTCACGTGGGTGACCTCGAGCAGCCACATCGCCGGGCTCCTCTGATCGCGACCACGTCTTCCCATCGACCGCGCCGCTCCAGGCACGCGGCCGTTCGCTGAGGTCAGTCGAGGCGAGCGCCCTGATCGATCCAGCGCTGGAGCGTGTCGCGCTCCTCGTCCGTCATGTTCGTCCGGTTGCCGAGCGGCATCGAGCGGGACTCGCACGCGCGGAAGCGGATACGCGGCGCATACGAGGCGATCGCTGTCGGCGTCTCGAAGACCACGCCGTTGGGCGGGCTGTGGAACACGTCGTCGGTCGGGTGCGAGCTGTGGCACTGCCAGCAGCGGTCCATGATGATCTGGTTGGCCTCGGCGAACGACACAGGGGGGCCGGTCACCTCGGGCGGCGGCGCGGGCCACGTCACGAACACCACCATCGCGAAGCCCAGGCTCGCGGGCGCGAACGCCCACCACGCCGTCTGCTTGCGCTCGATGGTGATCATCAGGTGGCGCACGCTCGCGCCGATCACCGTCAGCCCGCACAGGATCGCCCAGTTCAGCCGGTGATCGAACGCGAAGCTGAAGTGGTTCGAGATCATCGTGAACAAGACGGGGATCGTCACGTAGCTGTTGTGCAGCGAGCGCTGTTTGGCAGCCGCGCCCTCGGCCCAGTCGGGCTCCTCGCCCGCGAGGCGCTTGGCGATCATGCGTCGCTGCGCCGGGAGGATCCGCATCCACACGTTGCAGATCATGATCGTGCCGATCATCGCGCCGGTGTGGATGAAGGCCGCGCGGCCCGGGAAGACCGAGCAGTAGCCGAAGATCGCGCCGACCAGGAGCGCGAGCGAGATCACGAGCGCGATCGTGGGCTGCGCCTTGCCGACGAATTTCCAGAGGAGGTCGTAGATCACCCACGCGCCGATCAACGACCCGAGCGAGATCGCGTACGCGACGTGCGGGTGCGAGAGTGGGATACGCGTGGGGCCCATCAGCGCCATGCCGCCGCCGGTCCAGTACACGAGGAGCAAGAGCAGGAAGCCGCTCACGTACGTGAGGAGCGCCTCGTACTTGAACCAGTGGAGGTTGGGCGGGAGCTTCGTCGGCTTTTGCTTCTCCACTCGGTAGAAGAAGCCGCCGTGGACCATGTAGGTCTCGCCCTCGACGCCTTCCTTCTTCTCCGCCCCTTCTCCCTGTGGCAGCGGCTCGAAGCTGAAGTCGAGCCAGACGAAGTAGAAGGACGTCCCGATCCACATGATGCCGGCGATCAGGTGGAAGAGGCGAAGACCGTAGGAGAGCCACTCGTCGAGCACGGCGCGATGGTACGACGGCCGCGGGACGCGGCGCGGCGATTCGAGCGACCTCTCGACCGTGGCCGTTGCCAGCGCGGGGGCGCTCCTGCACTGTGCGCCTCCTCGTCGGCGCTTTGCCCGCGAGCGAGGCGACGAGGCGAGCATGGATATCTTCACGAAGTTGAGCGAGACGACCGACTACTCCATGCGCGAGCTGCAGGGGATCGTCACGGCGTGGGTGCTGAGCGGTGCGTTCGATCGAGGCAAGGTCTCGTCCTCGGACGGTCACGTCGAGGAGCAGGACTACACCAAGCAGTCGGTCTACTCGCTGCTCTACGCGCTCTACCGATCGGTGGGGACGGTGCGGAGCGACACGGGCGTGCCGTACGAGTTCACGTTCAACACCTGGGGCTACGACTGGCCGACGAGCTGGGGCCCGGCGCCCACGAGCGCGGACGACCCGCAGCGCTTCGGTCGCAACGCCTACAGCGGCCTCTACCACTTCGACGCGATCCGTGAGCTCGTCCGCACCCGCAACGGGCGCGTGCACATCGTGGAGATGGGCTGCGGCACCGGCGCGGGCGCCGATCACGTCTGCACCAGCGTGCTTCCGAGCTGCACGTACGAGGCCGTCGACATGCAGCTCGCGGGCGTGAAGACCGCGCGCCGCAAGTTCGTCCCCAAGCACCGCGGCAGGCTCGTGGCGACGCACGCCGATGCGACCAAGCTCCCGATCGACGACGGCGTCGCCGACATCGTCGCCGTGTGCGAGACGCACGTGACCGATCAGGGCGACCACATGACCGAGGAGGATCGAAAGTTCTTCCGCACGGCCAAGCGCATCCTCAAGCCCGGTGGCTTCCTCACGTGGGGCAACGCCATCCCCGACAAGGCATGGCAGCCCTCGTTCGACTTCATGGAGTCGATCGGGATCGAGATCGTCGAGGTCGCCGACGTGAACGAGGAGGGCGTCCGCGCGCGCCACCTCGATCAGGCGCGCATCCAGGCCTACTGCGATCAGGCGCTCGCCAAGTTCCCGGCGTTCCGCATCCCCGTCTACGGCCCGCGCAAGAAGAGCGAAGCCGAGCTCGCGATGAAGAACTTCGCGCGCGACCCGGGCACGCGCCTCTTCGAGGACATGCGGACCCGCGCCGACACCTACAAGGTCGTGCTCGCGCGCAAGCGCTGACGCGTCCGCCTCACGACTCGGGGCGCTCGCTCGCCTCGGTGGGTGGGGCCTCGAGCGCAACGTCCTCCGCAGGCGCGAGCTCGAGGTCGCCGTCTCGTCCGAGCGAGTCGGGGCTCTCGAGCTCCTCCGACGAATACGAGGCGGTCCCGCGCAGCTCGGCGGCCAGTGGGTATTCGCGGCGGTCGAGCTCGTTGAGCGCCGACTCACAGCGCGAGGACCACTCGTTGAACCAGCGGACCCGGGTCGCGAGGCCGAGACAGTGCTCGAACGCCAGCATCGCGCGCGAGATCGGGGCGGCTGCGCACTGCGGGGGAATCGAATCGGCGGTCTCGGCCAGGCGCGAGCGACTGACACTCTCGGGACAGCGCACATCGTCTTCGGTGTCCCATCGACCGTCTCCGCCGGCGCTCGAGCCGTTGAGCAGCGCCTCGAGCGTGTCTTCGTAGGCGTCGAGGAGCTCGGGCACGGCTGCGATCTCCTCGGGCACCGGCGCCGTGCGGACGTCGTCGACGATGCTGCGGAACATCTCGCCCACGCGCTCGGCAGCGGCGATGCGCCACTCCGGGATCCCGAGCGGCTCGATGCGCCCGTACTGTGTCTCTGCCTGCCTCAGCGCCGCGATCTTTCGCTGCAACCAAGGCCCCAAAGACTCCCCCGACCAGCGCTGCACACGCGCGAGTGTCGCCGGCCCCGAGAAGCGAGGGAATCGCACTGCGGTGAATTCCAGATAGGCGAGCTCGGCCAGATGGAACAGTGCCTCCGACGCTGCCTCTGCCGCGCGCGCGCGCTGGATGGCGTCCCCTTCGCTCGCGGCGGGCGCGGCGTACATGGGTGCCAGTCGCGTCCACGCCGACTCGGCCGCTCGGAAGTGAGGCATCGACTCCTCCCTTCGACCCTGCTCCCACTGGGCCCGTCCGAGTTGCACGTGGGCACGGAGGATCTCGTGCGGCAGCGCGGTGCGACCGTAGTCCCGCAGGAAGGCGTGGTAGTGCGAGAACACGCGCGCCCAGTCGCCGCGACGCTCGTGGATGGAGCCGAGCGAGAAGACGACCTGCGCCGTCTCGCGAGGACGCGTGCGTCGAAAGCTGCGCTCGTAGAGCCGTGCGTCCTCGAGGGCTCGCTCCTCTTCGCCGAGGCCGAGGCGGAAGAACACCGCGGTCTCCAGCGCGACGTGTGCCTGGGGACAGCGGTCCTGTGCGCGCTCGGGCTCGGGACACGGCGCATCCTCCGGGAACCTCCGCGCGTAACGCTCGTAGTGCTCTGCGGCCTGCGGGTAGATCGCGAGAGCGTGGTAGTTCGCGCCGAGCTGGTAGAGCGCGGGCCGAGCGAGCGGTCGGTCGGGGAAGCGCTCCACGAGCACCTGCCGCACGCGGATCGCGCGGCCGAGCAGGCGCGCCGCTTCGTAGTGGATCGCGGCGTCGTAGAGCACTTCGTCGAGGTCGGCGCACTCCCCATGGGAACGAACGATCGAGACGTACGCCGTCGCGGCCTCGCGGTGCCGCCCGGCCGCCCCGAGGGCCTCGGCGCCCCGTCGCAAGAGGCCGCAGCGGATCGTGACGAACGCCTCGCACGCCTCCGAGTGCGCGTCGCGGGCGTCCGCGGTCGCACACAGGTTCTCGGCGAGTGGCTCGAGGTCCGCTGCGATCCGTGACTCGCAGGAGGCCCGCGCGTCGCGTCGCAGCATGCCATTCAAGGAGTCCAGATAGAGGTTGGCAGCAAACTCGGCCAGCTCGTGCGTGGGGTGATCGAACGCGACGCTCCGGAACAGGCTCGCAGCTTCTTCGAAGTGGTTCGCTTCGTAGTAGACACGCGCGCGGCGGTACTGGACTTGGGGCAGATCGGCGCTCGCGGGGGCGACGCACGCGAACCGCGCGAACGCGGCCAGCATGCGAGTCTCGCCCTCGGTGAGATCTCGCGCCGCCAGGCTCGTCGTCTCGGCGCGCGCGCCCTCACGAGGCTCGTAGTCCGTCTGGTAGACGTGGTCCCAGCAGAGCACGGAGGCATAGGCAGCGTCGTCCGTGAGAGTGCCATTCGGCTCGAGCTCGACGACGCGGTCGAACGCCGGCCCACAGCCGGCCCAGTCCTCGGTCGCATAGGCCAGCTCGGCGCGCGCATAGGCGACTCGTGCTGGCGTGGGCCAGTCCTCGCGGTCGATGCCGGGCATCTCGATCGACGCCAGATCGGGGATGGAGAGCGCCAGATCGTAGAGGCTGGCGGCGAGCGTCATCGTGCGCCGGTCGCGGGTGCCGGGCTGGGAGTCCGTACCGACCGCCTCCCGGTGCCAGGCGACGGCTGTCTCGTACGTCACGCGCGCGACGCTCGTCCGACAAGCGGTCACGTCGGCGACGGGATGAGTGCCAGTCGTGAAGCGCGTTTGGACGTCGAGCAGCCTCTCGATCTCCGTGCGTTGCTCGGGCTTGGGCCGCGAGGCGATCACGGCCTCGGTGACGTGGGTCTGCCAAGCACACAGATGATCCGACGAGGGTGCCTCCGCCATCAATAGGTGGTGAGTCGCGATGCTCTCGGGCCACTGGCCCGTGTCCACGTAGAGCGACGCCAAGCTCTCCAGCATCTCGAGCACCTCCGCCTCGGAACGGGCTTGTCGACGGAAGAACGCCACGGCCAAGGGCGGCCGTCCGACGCGCGCATAGGGCATCACGAGCTCGCGCCGCGCTTGTCGGGCGAGCGCCTCGGCGTCTCGTGCGTCGGGATGCTCTCGGGTGTGGTCGAGCACGCGGGTGAACGTCGCGAGCGAGGTGCGGAAGTCCTCGAGGTTGTAGTGGACCCAGGCGAGCTTGTAGAGCGCGAATCCGTACATGGGATTTCGCTCGGGAGGCGTCTCGAGCACACGCTCGTAGAACTGGCGCGCGGCGCTCATGTCGCCTTCGGCGAAGTAGTGCTCTCCGAACGCGAGCCAGGCATACGGCACGAATCGACTGCCGGGATGGTCGCGCACCAAGCGCAGATAGACTTGTCGTGCGCGGTCCATCTGGCGGAGGTCTTCGAGGGAGGCCGCGAGCGAAAAGAGCACCTCGTCGGCGCGTGAGAAACTGGGGTAGTCCTCGAGGATGCGCGCGAACGCTCGAATGGCACCTTCGCGCGACGTCGTCGCGCGGGCCTCTTCGCTCGCCTGTTCGGCGCGGAGGCTCGCGGCGCGCGTGTCGTCGCCCGCTCGCTCCGCCGCGAACACGGCCTCGTCGCGCGCTCGCGCGGCGACGGTGTGGCCGCGCTCGGCCTCGAGGTGGCTCTCGGCGAGTCGAAAGAGGTAGTCCGCGCCTCGCGGGTCGGCGGGATCGAGCCGCTGCACGATGCGCTCGAGCGTCGTGATCTCGCGATCGAGGAGGGCCCCCGAGCGCTCTTGCGCATGGGGTGCGATGGCGCGATCCGCCGTCAGGCTCGGTCCCTCGGGTGTCTCGCGTGTGCGCTCGACCGAGCTCGGTGCCGAAGGGAGGTGGCTGGTCGGCGCGGTCGGCGGCGCGCCCGAGGCAGTCGCTGGCCTGGTCTCGCATCGGCCCAGCGACGCTTCGACCGCGGGCGAGATGCACACCTCACCCGACTGCGCCGCGGCGCGGGGCGGGCTGATGGGGAGGGCGAGCCAGACGAGCAGGCAGTGGGAGCCGAGCGCGCGGGGCATCGACATGGTCACCTCGGGCAGTGCGGACGGAGCGCAGCGCCGCACCCGACGCGCACGAGTCAGACGCGCACGTGTCGGGGCGGGGAGCGCTCCAAGGTCGAGACCGCCGTGTCGGTCTCACGCGGCCACCCGAAGGCGACCGACCCAGAGACCCGCGAGCAGCGGGAGGTTTGGGTGCTCGTGTATCGTCTCGCGTGATGAAGACCGTCGTCGCGCAGCCGATCGAGCGAGAACGCTATGCGCCTTATGGCTCGCTGGTCGCCGCGGGCGACGAGCACACGGCGCGCAGCGCGAACCACGGGACCGCCCAGGCTTGGGACGCGCAGGCCGTGCTCGAGTCTCGCCGCGGGCCCGCGGCGCGGTGCACGGCGTCGCTGTTCCGCTGTCAGCCGTGGAACGAGGGTGAGCTCGTCCCGGTGCTTCGGCTGGAGCGACATCCGAGCTCGACCCAGCTGTTTGCGCCGATGCGTGCGTCTCGCTTCTTGGTGGTCGTCGCGCGCGGCGGCGATCGACCCGATCTGTCCAGCCTCGACGCGTTCGTGGTCGAAGGCCCCTGCGCGATCACCTACGCGCCTGGCGTCTGGCATCACCCGATGATCGCGCTCGACGAGACAGCAGACTTCGTCAATGCGCTGTTCTCGGATGGGACCGACGGCGACTGCCACGAGGTCGCGATCGCGCCGGGCCTCGTTCAGGTCCAGATCCCGCCGCGGTGATCAGTCTTCGGTCCACACGGTGGGGCGGATGTCACCGACGATGGCGAGCGTCAGCGTCTGCGCCGCATCGCGATCACGCCATGTGAGCGTGTGGGCCGCGAGGTCGAGATCGATCGCGGGGTCGCCGTCGAGGTGCTGATCGTCGTTCGCGCGGAGGAACGCGTGATCCTCCGTGTCGCAGCGCGCGTAGCCACCCACGCGACGACCTCCGAAGAGATCGGTGCCCGTCCCGGCCTCGGTCGGGCACGTGACGAGGAGCTGACAGTTCACGCCTTGTCTCCAAGCGGGCCGCAGACGGAACGTGCACGCCGTCCCCACCGCGATCGGCGCTGCGAGGCCTGCCTCCGTGACCACCAGGTCACCCTCGATCGGCGCGCCGTCGGCGGCGCAGCCGGTGAGGAGCATCGAGGTGATCGCGAGCACGGAGATCGGCTTCATGCGCGACGAAACACACGGGCGGCCGTGGTGTGACCGGAAAAACGCAGGCACGCTCGGCCGCCATGTCGATCCTGCGCCTCTCGACGACGATCTCCGTCACATCGCTCGTGCTCCTGGCCGCGTGTGAAGGCGAGATTCGCGGCAACGACTCGGGCCCTGGAGTGACCGAGGACGCTCACCTCGATCCGCGCGTGGACGCGGGCCCGCCGCGCGACGCGCCGAGCACCGTCGACGCGTTCTCGGCCTCCGATGCGGGCATGCCCACGTGCTTCGAGCCCCCATTCGGCACGAGCGG
The DNA here is from genome assembly GCA_017303575.1 of Deltaproteobacteria bacterium. Lineage (GTDB taxonomy): Bacteria > Myxococcota_A > Polyangia > Polyangiales > Sandaracinaceae > JAFLCL01. The sequence goes on along the minus strand of JAFLCL010000043.1, from coordinate 26,262 downwards.
AGACGGGCTCACCATCGACGAGGCGGTCGCTGGTGGAGGGTGCTCGACGGCGGTCGTGCGTCCGCTCTCGGAGCAGCTGATCGAAGAGCTCGAGTGTCTCGAGCCGGGCACGATGGCGCGCATCGATGGGATCCCGGGCCTCGAGCTCGGCTCGGCCGCGCTGCCGTGGCTTCAGAGCCCTGCGGCTGCCGGGCTCGCGAGCGCGATCGAGGATGGCCCGGGGTCGCTGAGCGTGAACAGCACGCTGCGCACGCTTCCGCAGCAGCTGATGCTCTATCGCTGGTACCGCGCCGGCCTGTGCGGCATCACGCTCGCAGCGTCGCCGGGCACGAGCCCGCACGAGTCGGGCCTCGCGATCGACACGTCCGAGTACACGGCGTGGCGGAGCGCGCTCGAGGGCAACGGCTGGCGCTGGCACGGCGCGGGTGATCTCCCGCACTACGACTACGTCGCGGGCGGCGTGTCTCTGCCTGGCCTCTCGGTGCGCGCGTTCCAGCGCTTGTGGAACCGCAACCACCCCGAGGACGTGATCGCGGAAGACGGTGACTACGGCCCGCAGACGGAGTCGCGACTTCGCATGTCGCCCGCGGAGGGCTTTCCGATCGGCGCGATCTGCAACGAGATCGACGAGACGTTCGCGGTGCGCTGGACTCTCGAGTCGGGAAGTGGCGCAGCGGAGGGCTACACGCTGCGCGCCGAGCCACCGATGGGCACCGAGCGCGTCGCCTACACGATCGATGGCCGCGACGTGGGCGAGGGCGTGCGGGCGGAGGGCTTCGCGCGCCTCGTCGGTGGCTGTGCCGATGGCCAGCGACACCGCATCGAGGCGGTCGCGCGTGATGGCACCGGCGTCGAGCTCGCGGCGCGCACGGCGTGGATCGAGGCGTCCGCGAGCGACGCGCTCTTCGTGCAGCCGCGCACGGGCGACACGTTCGAGATCGGCCTCGAGCGACCGAGCGCGGCGGTCGTGGCGATCGAGGTCGATGCGGATGGCACGCCGCTCGTGGACGAGATCTCGGGCGTCGCCCGCAGCACGCGTCGGGCGATCACACGCACCTTCACGATGCTCGGCCGCCGCCGCATCACCCTGCGCGGCTACGACGACGCAGGCGCGGTGATCGTCACCCGCGAAGAAGACGTCGAGCTCCGCGCGACGCCCTGAGCCGACGTCAGCCTTGTAGTTCCGGCTTCATCAGGTCTCGGTCGAGGAGCCCCTGGAGGATGCGGTGACCACCGAAGAGGTCGCCGTCGACATAGGTCGCGTAGACGGCGAGGTCGTCCTCTAGGCTCACCGTGAGCGAGCGGAGGGTGATCCGACGGGCGAAGCCGCGCAGGGTGGTCCGCACGTCACGGCGGTCCTTCGAAGAGGACCAGCTCCGCTGCCAGAGTGACCACAATGCGTCAGCGACGTGCGCGTGGATCCGGCGCCGCTCGGTCTCGAACCACGACGCGTACTCGCGAGCTACTTCGATCGCGACGGTGGGCACCTCGGGGTCGCGGGGCTCCCAGATCAAGCGGTAGGGCTTCGCTCGCCTCGGAGTACGCGTAGTCGTGTAGGCAATCTCGTGGTGGGGCTCGAACCGACCGAGCACGGGGTCGTCGAAGCCGTCGCGCGGCGCGGTCATCGCGACTCGTAGACCGTGAGCGAGGGCAGCTCGACGCAGGTGAGGAAGCCGCCCTCGCGGCCGCAGCCCGTGTCGATCGCGACGACGCACTCGCCGGCCCAGATGTCGGCGGGGTCGTGGGGCGTGAGCATGTCGAGCTCGGGCGGGAGGTAGTCGGTCTTCGTGTGCCCGACGACGACGCGCTTGCCGCGGTACTCGCGGAAGAACTCGTCCGAGCGCGTCCAGATGAGCGCCGCCATCGGGTCGGTGTCCTTGGGGTGCAGGAACTCGCCGTCACGCCGCAGGAGGCCTGCGTGCACGTAGATCGCGTGCTCGTCCTCGTACCAGAACGGCAGCTCCTTCATCCACGCGACGATCTCGGGCGGAAAGAAGGTGCCGGAGTGGAGCGCGACGACCTCGTCCTCGCGCGGCATCTCGTCCTCCGTCACACGCGGGCCGTCGGTGTACGAGCGCATGGTCGCGAGGCAGCCGTTGCCGGGCGGGAACACGAACTCGACCCAGCCGCGCTCGACGACGCGCAGCCATGCGTCCTCGTGGTTGCCGCGGAGCAGGATCACCTTGCACCCGAGGTCACGATCGAAGCGGCGCACGACGCGCACGACCTCTTCGGACTGCGGCCCGCGGTCGAGGTAGTCGCCGAGGAACACGAGCGTGTCCTCGGCGTCGAGGAGCGGGAGCTTCGCGACGAGCGCGCGGAGCTGGTCGAGCTCGCCGTGGATGTCTCCGATCACGAAGGTGCGTCCAGCCACGGGCCGAACGGTAACAGACAACGTTTCGCACGCTGCGTGTAAGCGCGTGCCGGCTCGCGCGTTCCCCCCCGAAACGGAGGACGTGATGCGCGTGCAACGATGGACGGGGTGTCTCTGGGTGTGCCTGCTCGGGATGGCGATGGTGGCCTGCGCCGGCTCGAACGCGTCCTACACGCGCTTCCGACAGGCATCGGAGTCGGGTCGCACGATGGCGTCGCACGAGGTGCGCGTGGCGGACTTCGTGAACCGCTTCGCGCAGGAAGACGCGTCCCCTGCCGTGCTCGACTCCGCCGATGCGAGCGCGCTGTACGTCGATGCGCGCATCGCGAACCCCCACCTGCCGCGCGAGGGGGCCACTGCGCTCCTCGGCGTCACGCTGCGCGGCCTCCCCCGCACGGTCCGCATGGCGGCGGATCTCGTCGTCGTGATCGACGTCTCGGGCTCGATGAACGAGGCCGGCAAGATCACCGCCGTGCGCCACGCGCTCGCGCGCATGCTCGAGACGCTCGATCCGAACGACCGCATCGCGCTCGTCACGTTCTCGGACGATGCGCACCTCGCGCTGCCCCTCACACCGGTCGGGAGCGCGCGTCCCCTGATCCAGGGCGCGATCGATCAGCTCTACGCGAGCGGCGGCACCAACATCCACGCGGGCTTGCAGGAAGGCGTCGCGGTGGCGCTCGGCACACGGAGCGACAACGCGCGCGTGGTGTTCCTCTCGGATGGCATCGCGACCTCGGGGCTCACGGGCCGGAGCGACATCCTCCACGCGGCTTCGGCGCTGCTCGCGCGCCACATCCCCGTCACGACGATCGGCGTGGGTCAGGCGATCGACTTCGAGCTGCTCGAGGCGATCGCGGAGGATCACGGCGGGGCGTTCCACTTCGTCGATCAGCCGTCCGAGGTGGAGCGCGTGTTCGCGACCTACGTTCGCTCGCTGAACGAGACGTCGGCGCGCTCGGTCGAGCTCCACGTGCGCGCCCCCGAAGGAGCGCGGCTCGTGCGCGCGTTCGATCAGCGCGTACGGATCGACGAGGCTGGGCGTGCTGCGAGCGTGCGCCTCGGCGACTTCGCCGCGAGCGATGCCTACGTGGGGCTCTTCGAGGTCGAGATCGCGGCCGGCTTCGCGCCGTCGTCGGTGCCGATCGAGGTGCGCTTCCGAACGCTCGACGGCGTGGAGCAGATCGTCGCGCGGCACGACGCTGCGTTCGGCTTCGACGCGAGCGGCACCTACGAGATCGTGGGCCTCGACGAGCCTGGCCTCTACCGCGCCGCGACGATGGGCTACGCCGCGATGGGCCTCCACGCAGCGGCGCAGGCCGAGGAGCGCGGCGACGTCACGACCGCCGAGGGCTGGCTGCGCTCGACGCTGATCGCCGTCGAAGCGGCGCAGCGCCAGCTCGTGAGCGCGGATCCCACGCGCGCGGCGACGCTGTCGGAGCCGCTCGATCTCCTGCGTCGCTCGCACGCGGGTGTGCTCGCGCGCCTGCCCGTGCAGTACGAGCCCACGTCCTACGAGCCGGTCGCGTCGAACGCGGTGAACGTGATCACCGAGCCCACGCCGCCGGTGCTCGTGATCGGATCGGGCGCACCGACGCAGGTGATCCACACGCAGCCCGGCGTCACGGCCGTGCCCTCGAGCGCCGTGATCGGAGGGCCGCTGCCCTCGAGCGCGCCCGTCGCAGGAAGCGCACGTTTCGCGGGCTGGCGGTGACGCTGCGTGAGCGAATGCCGTGTGGGGCGCCTTGCGGCGGGGGAGCGAAGCTCCCCCTGGAGCAGCGAGGATGGAGGAGCGAGGCGACGAAGGACGAGCAGGGGGGAATGGGGGGGAGCTGCCGGCTCCACCCGTACTGAGCGCCGGAGGCGCGGGAAACAGGGTATCCACGCGCATGTCCGCGCCGCGCGATCCCGCGAGCGACGTCACCTCCGCGCACGAACGCGCTGTCGGTGAGGAGGCGCTCGTGCGCGCGGCGCAGCGCGGGGATCACGCGGCGATCGACACGCTCATGGCGCGCTTCGCGCCGCCGCTGTTCGCAGGGTTCGTGTTGCCTCGCGTCGGTCACCGCGCGGATGCCGAGGATCTCGTCCGTGAGACCGTCGCGCGCGCCGTCGAGAGGCTGCCCTCGTTCGTGTACCGGTCCGAGACGGGCTTCTATCCATGGCTCCGCACCATCGCGGAGCGCCTCGTGATCGATCGTGCACGACGCCTGGAGTCGCGCGGCCGCGGTGCGGAGCGCTACGACGCCGAGGTGCGCACCCTCGCGCCCACCACGGTGCGTTCTCTCGAGGCGGACGCGATCGAGTCGCAAGAGAAGGCGTTGGCGCGCGCTCGGCTCGACCGCGCGATGAACGAGATCCCTCCTCGCTATCGCAAGGTGATCGAGCTGCGCGTGCTCGAGGACAAGAGCCGCGAGGAGTGCGCGAGCGAGCTGGGCGTGACGCTCGGCAACCTCGACGTGCTGGTCCACCGCGCGCTCGCGGCGCTGCGTGCGCGGATGACGCCGGTGCCCGATGGATGATCCCAACGAGCGGACGGTGCGTGCCATCGATCGACGTGTTCCTGATCCCGAGGCTCACATGCAGGACGAAGGACCCTTTTCCGACGAAGCCCCTCCCACGGAGGAAGAGCTCGCCGCGGCGCGTGCGCTCGCGGCGGAGCTCGATGGCGCGGGTGATCCCACGCGCGGATCGCTGGCGGAGCTCGCGCGCCGAGCGCGCGCGACCACGCACGACCAGCCTCCCTTGTCGGCGGACGTCGTGCGTCGTGGTGTCGAGGCCGGGCTCGCGAAGAAGCGAACGGCGCAGCGACGCGTGGCGTTCGTGTCGTTCGCCGCCGCCGCGATCGCGGTGATCGGCTTCGTCGCGCTCGCGAGCCCGTTCACGTCGCGTGACGTCGTCGAGTCGGATCTCCCGAGCCCGACGGTCGGACCGCCCGAGCTCACGGGACTGCCGAGCGCGCCGTTCCCCGACGGACAGCGCACGAGTGATCGCCTCGATCGCATGGCGCGCCTCGCGAGCGAGGACTGGCTCGCCGAACAGATCGCGCGTGAGGGAAGGCAGGCAGCGCGATGACCATCCGGATCGCAGTGCTGTTCTTGGCCGGCCTGGTCGGGCTCTCCGCGTGCGGTCGGTCCGCGGACTTCGAGCCCGCGCCCCGGCTCGCGCGCAACCCATCGACGGCCGAGCGCTTGTCGACGATCGGCATCGCGCAGGCGCTCATGCACGAGACCGACGTGCTCGAGGGCATGGGCGACCGCGCGGGCGCGATCACGCGCGCCGAGCGTGTCTTGTCGCTCGAGCTCTCCGAGGATGATCCGCTGCGCGAGCCGCTCCGCCTCGATGCGTACGGTCGCGTGGCGGAGCTCGCCTTGGCCGACGCCGAGGTGTTGCGAGCCGAGGTGGCGATCGAGCGCGGCCTGGCCGAGGTGACCGAGCGCTCTTACTTCGAGGCGCGCCTCTACATGGTGCGTGGGCGTGCGCTCGAGATGCGCGCGGCGACGCACCGCCAGGAGGGCGACGCAGCGCTCGCGGACGCCGAGCTGCGTGCGGCGCTCGAGGCGCACGAGCAGAGCATCGAGATCAACGAGGCGCTGCTCGCTGGCGAGGAGCCGACGCCGTGAGCCATGCTCGCTCGATGGCGCGTCGTGTCGGAACCGCATCATGGCTGTCGCTGCTCGCCGTCCTGGTCGCGACGGGGTGTGCCGGTCGCGCGTCGACGCCGCCGGAGGCGCATCCGCAGGCGCGCTCGGTGCCCGACCGGATCGTCGAGGACGAGGCGCTGATCGAAGGGCTCGTCGAAGAGACCCGCGACGACACGCGCGCGTGCCCCGATCGCTGTCGATCGGCGGAGGGCGTGTGCGAGGCGGCCGACCGCATCTGCGCGGTCGTGTCGGAGCTCCGCGACGTCTCGCTCGCCCCGCGCTGTGATCGCGCGCGCCTCGTGCAGCGAAGCGCGCACCGCAGTGGCCGCGTGCGGGTGCGCCGCGACGCCGTGAGGTCGACGCGCGCGAAACCGGGCACCGATGGGGCTCTCTCAGCGAGAGAGGACGAATCGTCGAGGTCCGCGTCTCCGAGTCCACGCCTCGTCGTGCGCGGAAGTCGGGGGGACGAGGTGCTTCCGTCGCTTCACAGCTTGGAGGTCTCCTCGAGCTCCTTGCCCGTCGTCTCCGGGAGCCAGCGCCAGATGAGGCCGAGCGCGAGCACGGGTCCGATCGCCGTGACCGCGACCGACGGACCCCAGCCGTACTCCTGCGCGGCGGCGCCGACGGCGAGCGGTGAGAGCACGTAGCCGATGCGGCCGAGCAGGTTGTTCGACCACGCGAACGCGTCGCTGCGCAGATCGGTGGGGAAGAGCTCGGTGTTGAACGCGTTGAGCGCAGGGAGGATCGCGGCGCAGCCGAACACGGCGAGCACGGCGGACACGTAGAGGATCCACGTCTCGTTGGTGGTGTACGCGCCCACGCAGCCGATGGCCGTCGCGAGGAACACGAACGTCGAGACGGGCTTGCGGCCGTAGCGATCGAACAGACGCCCGACCCAGAAGACGAGCGGCATGGAGATCACGGCCGCGACGCTGATGATCGTGCCCACCTCGCCCTCGCTGCGGTGCAGCTCGTCCACCGCGCGCGACTTGAAGAAGGTGATCGCCGTCTGCGTGCAGAGGTACGTGAGGCCCCAGATGAGCGCGAGCTGGAGCATGCGCGTCTTGTAGGGCGTCTCGAAGATGCGGAAGAGCGCGCTCGGCTTGCGCTCGGACGCGGGAATCGCCTCGAAGCGAGACGTCTCGCGGATGCCGCGTCGCGCGACGGCGAGCACGAGCAGCGGCACCGTGCCGACGAAGTAGACCGAGCGCCAGCCCCAGGGCGCGTGGAGCAAGAGCGGCACGACGCCCGCACAGAGCACGGCGCCGAGGCTCGAGAATGCGTTGATGAGACCGATCGCAAAGCCGCGCTCGTTCGCGGGGAACTCCTCGGCCGCATAGACGGTGGAGACCACCCACTCGCCGATCAAGAAGATGCGCGACAGCAGCTGGAGGACCGCGAACACGATCGCGTTGGGCGCGAGCCCCGAGAGGAACGACGTGATCGCGTAGCCGAGGATCGTGATGTTCAAGAGCGGCTTGCGGCCGATGCGATCGGCCTGCCGCACGAGCAAGTACGCGATCACGGTGCCGACGTTCACGAACGCGACCAGCACCCCGATGTGCCACTCGCTGAGCTCGAAGTCGCGCTGCACCGAGGGCAGGAGCTGCGCGAGCGCCATCTGATCGAAGCCCTCGAAGAACGTCGCGACGCCGAGGAAGATCAGCAGCTTGCGGCGGTAGGCGCGCGCCTCGGGGTCGTTCTGGCTCACGGCGCAGACGATACAGGACGACAACGCGAATCGGCGCGCGCCCTCACGAGCACGCGCCGATCACTTCCGCTTGCGGGAGGGTCCGCACGGACCCTCGGACCATCAGAGCTGCTTGTTCGCGTGGTCCCAGTTGACGAGGTTCCACCAGCTCTCGATGTACTTCGCGCGGAGGTTTCGGTAGTCGATGTAGTACGCGTGCTCCCACACGTCGCACGTGAGGATGGGCGTCTTGCCTTCCTTCAGCGGGCAGCCCGCGTCGTGCGAGTCGACGACCTCGAGCTTGTCGCCGTTCTTCACGAGCCACGCCCAGCCCGAGCCGAAGTGGCCGGCAGCCGTCGCGCTGAACTTCTCCTTGAACGCAGCGAAGCTGCCGAAGTCCTTCTCGATCGCGGCCTTGATCGCGCCCGTCGGCTCACCGCCGCCGCCCGGACGCATCGACTCCCAGTAGAACGTGTGGTTCCACACCTGCGCTGCGTTGTTGAACACCTTGCCCGACGCAGTGCGGATGAGGTCTTCGTACGACTTGCCGGCGATCGACGGGTCGTCCTTCGCGAAGTTGTTGAGGTTGTTCACGTAGGCCGCGTGGTGCTTGCCGTAGTGGAACTCGAGCGTCTCGGCCGAGAGGTGCGGCGCGAGCGCGTCCTTGGCGTACGGGAGCTCGGGGAGGGTGAACGTCATGGAGACCTCGATGGCGTGAGGGCCGTGCGGCCGTGTCGTGTCGCGCGCGTCGGTGCGCGTCGTGGAGCGGCGAGCCTAGAGACCTCGTTCCGCCGCGACAAGGTGCTTCACCCGTTTACTCCGCGGGCAGGGATCGACAGGGCCCGAGTGACCGCTGTGCTGGCTAAATAGCTCGCTTCGATGCATGTAGCGCCCATGACGGCTTTACAAGTCGGAGCGGCGCCCGGCCCCGAAGCGATGGGCCGCAAGCTGCGCGAGCTGCGTCAGGCGCGCGAGCTTCCGCAGGCCGAGGTGGCCGCGAAGCTCGGCGTGTCGCCCGCCTACTTGTCGCTGATCGAGACGGGCAAGCGGCCGCTGCAGCTCCCGCTGCTCGTGCACGCGCTCGAGCTGTTCGGCGTGGAGCTCGACGACTTCATGCAGAGCCTGGGTGAGGTGCACCTCGACGAGGGTCTCGCGCGCCTGCTCGACGAGCCGCTGCTCCGCACGCTCGCGCTCTCGCGCGACGACCTCGCGCGCCTCGGTGCCGAGCCGCGAGTCGCCAACACCATCACCGCGCTCTTCAACCTCTACAAGAACTCGCGCTTGCAGCTCGAGCACCTGCTCACCGACATGGCGCGCAAGGAGCGCGAGGGGCAGGGCGCGGGCACGCTCGCGTTCGACTACACGCCGTTCGACGAGGTGACCGACTTCCTCGAGGAGCGTCGCAATTGGTTCGAGGGACTCGAGGAGCGTGCGGACGCGCTGCGTGCCCAGCATCGTCTGGGCGATCGGCCGCGCGAGGAGGGATTGATCGGCGTGCTCGCGACGCTCGGCGTGGAGGTGCGCACGCTGCGCGCCGAGGAGATCGAGGGCGAGGGCAGCGTCATCCGTCGGCTCGATCCGCGCGGTGGCTCGCTGACGCTGAGCCACGACCTGCCGGAGCACCGTCGCATGTTCCAGCTCGCGCACGCGGTGGGCCTGCGCCTGCTCGACGAGGAGAAGCTGCACGAGCCGATCGTGAGGAGCGCGAACACGCGCCACGCCGAGACGCCGCGCCTCTTGAAGATCCACCTCGCGAGCTACCTCGCAGGCGCGATCCTCTTGCCCTACGAGCCGTTCTTCCGCGACGTGCAGCGCACGCGCTACGACGTCGAGCACCTCGGCCGCATCTTCGACGCGAGCTACGAGACGGTCGCGCACCGCCTCTGCAACCTCAGCGATCCGCGCCGCAGCGGCGTGCCGTTCCACTTCCAGCGTGTCGACGTCGCCGGCAACATCAGCAAGCGCTACGCGGCGACGGGCCTGCGCTTTCCGCACGGCACGGGCAGCTGCCCGAAGTGGGTCGTGCACACGGCCTTCCTCACGCCGCACATGATCCACCGGCAGTACTCGGTGTTCCCCGACGGCCGCACCTACTTCTGTTTCGCCAAGGTGATCGCGGAGCCCATCGCAGGCTCGCTCGCGCGCGGCACCGTCTACGCGATCGGCCTCGGCACCCACGCGTCGGACGCCAAGCACCTCGCGTACGCCGATGACATGCCCTTCGTCGATCCCCAGAAGATGGCCGTGCCCGTGGGCACGAGCTGTCGCTTCTGCGAGCGCACCGACTGCAACCAGCGCGCGGCGCCCAGCTACAAGTTCGCGTTCCGCGTGGACGAGTACACGAAGAAGGACAACTTCTTCAGCCCCCTCGTCGACGAAGACGCGATCGAGAGAGCGCCGGTCGCGATCTCGAAGAAACGTCGCAGCTGAGGATCAGTCGGGTCGACGGAGACGGGCGATCTGGAAGCCGTCGCAGCTCGCGTGGGGATCGCACCAGGGGCCGAGGCGGATCATGCCGTCGTCGTCGCACGCGAGGTTGCCGACGGGCTCGCGCAGGATCGTGAACCCCGTCTCGCGCGCGAGCGGTGACACCACGCCGATGCCTTCGGCACGTGTCGGGGAGCACACCGCGTAGACGAGCACGCCGCCGGGCCGCACGAGCTTGGTCACGTTGCGCGCGATCGCGAGCTGGAGCTCGCGGAGGCGCGCGATGTCTTCTTCGATCACGCGCAAGAGGATCTCGGGCCGACGGTGCACAGTGCCGAGGCCCGTGCAGGGCGCGTCGACGAGCACACGATCGAAGCTCCGCTCTTCGAGACCGCCGAGGCCCACGGAGAGATCGACGCCGCGGCGCACCACGTCGGCGGGACGGTGACCCAGCCGTGAGAGCTCGTCGTCCATGCGGAGGAGCTTCTCGGGGTGATCGTCGCACGCGATCAGCTCGCCATCGTCCTCGCCGCTCGCGCGCATCGCGTCGAGGATCGCGATCGTCTTGCCGCCGCGGCCCGCGCACGCATCGAGCACGCGCTCCCCTGCGCGCGCGCCGACCGCCTCGGCCACGAGCTGCGAGGCCTCGTCCATCATCGTCATCTGCCCGCGCTCGAAGCCCGGCAGCTTGCGCGGATCGCCGACACCGCGGGCGAGGATCGCGTGCGCGCTCATCGCGCCTCGCGTCAGCTCGGCCTCGGGGCGCGCCTCGTGGATCGCCTCGATCAACGCGTCACGATCGCCGCGGGCACGAAGCGACGTGGGCGGCGGCATCGGTCGCTCGCCCGTGAATGCCCGCGCGCGATCGGCGCCGAGATCCTTCACGAGCAGTGCGTCGAGCCATCGCGGGAGCACGATCTGCTTCGGACGCGCGGGCTCGGTGGGGCGCTGCGCCGCGATCTTTCGCAGCACGGCGTTCGCGAAGCGCGAGAGCGCCTCCGCCCGTTCGCGACGGATGAGGCCCACGGTCTCGTCGAGGATCGCCCATGGCTTCTCGGGCGTGTGGAGCAGCTCGTAGCTGGCGGTGAGCATGCACGCGCGCGTGAACGGCTCGAGCGGATCGCGCCGTGGTCGGTGCTGATCGATCGCCTCGTCGAGCGCAGGCAGCACGCGGAGCACGCCGTACACGAGATCGGTGGCGCGTCCGCTCTCGCTCGGCGGGAGGCGCGCGCGAGAGAGCTCGCCATCGAGCGAGGGCGAGGCCCACGCGTCTTCGGCGAGCACACGGAAGACGACGCGCGCCGCGAGCTCACGGCCCGTCTTGGCGGGCGCTTCGGCAGGTCGAGGCGTTCGTGCGTTCATGAGGGGCGCAGGCCTACCTCCGATGTCGCTCGCGGGCGAGAGCTCGACGTCGGGGCACGGGCGAGGATCTTCACTCGGTCTGGAAGGTCTCGACGATGTCGGGCCAGCGACGCTCCACGTCGTTCTTGAAGGCGAGGATCATCAGCATCACGAGCATGCCGAAGCCGACGAGGCTCGCGATCTCGCGGGCGCGTGTCTGGAGCGGTCGACGCGAGATGGCCTCGATGAGGAAGAAGAGCAGGTGGCCGCCGTCGAGCAGCGGGATCGGCAGGAGGTTCAAGAGGCCGAGGTTGATCGAGATGAACGCCATGAACGCGAGGTAGTCGAGCGGGCCTCCGCTCGCGGCGGTCTCGGTGCCCTCGAGGATGGAGAGCGGACCACCGAGGCTCCGCACCGAGAGGCGCCCCTGCACGAGCCGCACGACCGAGGTGACGGTCAGCTCGATCATGTCCCACGTCGCCGCGACCGATTCGTGCAGCGCGTACGCGAGCGGCGACGGATTCGGTACGGCGGGCTCGACGGTGGTGGGCGCCCAGTGCGAGACACCGATCGCGAACCGATCGAAGCGCTCGCCGTACTCGGTCTCGCCTCGCTCGCGCTCGAGCGAGAGGCGTCGCGTGATCACCTGATCGGCACGGCGGAACGTGAGCTCGTGCTCGGTTCGCTCGCTCGTCTGGAGCGTCTCGACGTAGGTGGCGAAGAGGCGGATGGGCTCGCCGTCGAGCTCGAGCAGACGATCGCCGGGACGCAGACCGATCGTGGCCTCGGGCGAGCCCACGCGAACCTCCGACACGTAGAGGTCGGACGACTCGATGCCCGCGCGGACGATGCCGCTGCCCGGCCCCGGCTCGGGGGTGAGCGTCGCGACGTGTGGCTCGTAGAACGAGAGCTCGAGCACGCTCGCGAGGCCACCATCGAAGCGGCGAGGTCGCACGTAGGTGATCGGCACGGTGCCCCCGCGGTTGGGCTCGAGCACGTGCACGAGATCGGAGAAGCGCTCGATCGGTCGGCCACCCGCGGCGATGATGCGATCGAAGGTGCGCAGGCGCGCCGCCGCGGCGGGGCTCGCGGGCGAGATGATGCCGATGACGGCGAGCGGCGAGCGGGTGCTCACGCCGATGCGACCGACCTCGCGCGTCATACCGAGCGCGCGCGCCTCCGTCGCCTGCACGGGCGTCACGACGGCCTCGATCTGCTGGCGTCGTCGCTCGACCGTGAGCTCGAGCGGCTCTCCCACGGACGCGTCCACGCGACGCATGAGCTCGTAGAACGTGCGCACTTCCTCCCCGTCCACGGCGAGGACTCGATCGCCGGGCTCGAGGTGGCCATCGGCCGGCGTGTCGGGGAGCACCGTGCCGATCACCGGCGGCGAGAGGTCGTGCTCGCCGAGGAACACCACGAAGTAGAGCAGCAGCGGGAACGCGAGGTTCATCACCGGCCCTGCGAGCACGATGATCACGCGCCGCCAGAGCGGTTGATCGGAGAACGCCCGGCCCTCGTCCTTCTTGGTGATGGTGTCGCCCGGCTGCTCGCCGAGCATGCGCACGTAGCCACCGAGCGGGATCGCTGCGATCACGTACTCGGTCTCACCGCGTGTGAAGCCCACGACCTTCGGGCCGAAGCCCAGGCTGAAGCGCAGCACCTTCACCCCGAAGACCTTCGCCCAGACGAAGTGCCCCAGCTCGTGCACGAAGATGAGCACGCCCACGAGCAGCACGAACCAGAGGAAGGTCATCGGAAGGGCGCGAGCATGGACAGCGGCCCACGCGTCGGCCACCCGAGCGCCTCGGCCCGGGGATCACTGCGCGACGTTCACGCGATCTCCCCCGCGTCGCTTCGCCTCGAGCAGCGCGGAGTCTGCTGCGCGCATGATCAGGCCCGCGTCGCCGCGGCGGTCGGCGATGCCCGCCGAGACTGTCACAGCGTGTCGGTACTCCTCGTGGACACACGGCGCGAAGCGCACGGCATCGAGCAGGCTCTCGGTGATCGCGATCGCCTCGGTGAGAGGAAGGGCGAAGAGGATCGCGATCTCGTCCCCTCCGAGCCGGGCCGCGAGACCTCGCGAGCCGAGCGTGCGCGCGATCGTGCGACCGACGTGAGCGATCACCGCGGCGCCTGCGAGGTGACCGTGGGCATCGTTCACGCGCTTGACGCCGTCGACGTCGAGCAGCGCGAGCACCAGTGGCTCGTCGTCGTGCTCGAGACGCGTCGCGAGCTCGTCCTCGAACTTCCGTCGCGAGTAGAGGCCGGTGAGATCGTCTTTGTGCAGGCGCTCGACGACGACGCGATCGAACTCCTGCTCGACCTCGCCGTGGACCTCCACGCGGAGCAGCGTGTCGCCGACTCGGATCTCCTCGCGCGTCGCGATCTCTCGCGAGGTGTGGGGGGCGAGGGCGCGGCCGTCGAGGTGGGTGGCGCCCGCGCCGAGATCGATCACGCGCCAACGATCGAGGCGCGCGGTGGGCTCCACCGCGAGGTGTCTCGGGCCGACGTGCGGATCGCGGAGGCGCAGCCCGGCCGAGGGGTCGCGGCCGATCTCCACGCGGGACACGAGCCGCACGCGCTCACCGAGCTGCGGGCCCGTGAGCACCACGAGCACAGCGACGTCGGGCGCGGGCGGCAGCGAGCTCGTCCCGCCGCCGACGGTCACGAGGCGCGCTGTGCGGTGCCCTTCGGGAGCGGTCTTCGAGGGCGGTCTCACGCGGGCGGTCTCACGCGGGCGGCAGCGTAGCAAACGACGCGACGCGTCGTGAGACAGGACGGGCCCGGCGGGAATACGCGTGCTAGGAGAACGATCCTCGAAAGCGCGGGGATGACGCAGACGACTTCCCTATCTTCTGGTGCGCGGGTCTCGGTGGATGTGTCCGGCACGGCCGACGACGAGACGTCCACCGAGCGTGCGATGGCAGCGGCGATGCGCGAGCTCGAGTCCTTCTCGCAGCGCAAGGAAGAGCCTCCCAAGCCGCACCCCGTGATCATCGGCAAGAGCCCCCCGATGCTGGCGCTCTTCAAGATGCTCGATCGCATCAAGCAGAGCGACGCGACGGTGCTCGTCTTGGGAGAGAACGGGACAGGCAAGGAGCTCGTCGCCAAGAGCATCCACCAGAGCTCGCGGCGCGCGAACAAGGCGTTCGTCGCGACGAACTGCAGCGCGTTCAACGACAACCTCCTCGAGAGCGAGCTGTTCGGTCATCGCCGCGGCGCCTTCACGGGCGCTGTCGTCGACAAGCCGGGCCTCTTCGAGGTCGCCGATGGCGGCACGTTCTTCATGGACGAGGTCGGCGACATGTCGCCTTCGCTCCAGGTGAAGCTCTTGCGCGTCATCCAAGAGGGCACCTTCATGCCCGTCGGCGGCACCGAGACGAGGAAGGTGGACGTGCGCATCGTGGCGGCCACCAACCGCGACCTCGGCGCGATGGTGAAGCAGGGGAGCTTCCGCGAGGACCTCTACTACCGCCTGCACGTCGTCGTCCTCCGCGTGCCACCGCTGCGCGAGCGCCGCGAGGTCGAGGTGCCGCCGCCCGGGATCTGGGGCAGCGACATCGAGGTGCTCGTCGAGCACTTCCTCAAGCGTCTCGCGCGCCGCGACTCGAACGCGAAGGACAAGCGCGACAAGGTCCTCACGCCCCGCGCGCTCGAGCGCCTGATCGCCCACGAGTGGCCGGGCAACGTGCGCGAGCTCGAGAACGAGATGGAGCGCCTCTGGGTACTCTCCGGCGAGGACGCCATCATCGACGACGATCTGCTGAGCCCGTCGATCGGCCGGCGTCGTGTGCTGCCCAAGCCTGCGCCGAGTGTCCCGCTGGTCGCATCCACGGTGTCCTCGCCTCCCGTGGTCGCGGCTTCTTCGCCTGCCTCCGCGAACGGCACCGCGCACGTGCCCGTCGGCGGGACCACGAACGGCGCCGAGCCCTTCGCGCTCGATCCGGGCCTCTCGATGCCCGACGCCGTCGAGCGGCTCGAGCGCCGCATGATCGGCGACGAGCTGCGCCGCGCGCGCGGCAACAAGACCAAAGCGGCCGATGCCCTGGGCATCAGTCGACGCAACCTGATTCGCAAGGTGCAAGCCTACGGTCTCGACGAAGTCGGGCGCCGTGGCGGGGAGTCCTGATGCCTGCATTGGTCCTGATCGCCGAGTCCGATCCGTTCAACCTCCGCTTGCTGCAGGAGATCTGCGAGGCCGCAGGCCACACGGTGCTCACCGCGATGGACGGCGGCGCTGCGCTCGAGACCGTGGCGCGCAAGCGTCCCGACCTCGTGCTCGTCGACGTGGCGCTGCCGACCTCGGACGACGACGATACGCGCGCTTCGCTGCGCGTCGGCGCCACCGAGCTGCGGAGCGCGCGCGAGGACGAGCGTCGAGCGAGCGATGTCCGCGACACGCTGCCGGAAGCGCTCCTCTTCGATGCCGATCACAGCGGTGGCCTCGAGGTGCTGCGCCTCCTCAAGAGCGATCAGAGCCTGTCGTCGATCCCCGTGCTGCTGACGGCCAACGATCGCGACGAGACGATGTGGCGTCGCGGCATGGAGCTCGGCGCGGAGGACTACCTCGCGCGTCCGTACCGCGTGTTCGAGATCCACCAGCGCGTGCGCAACACGCTGCGTCGCGCGCTCCTCGAGCGCATGCAGCGCGAAGATCAGCTCGACGACGCACTGCATCGCGCGGGCAACGCCGCGCAGCTGCCGCTCACGCTCGAGTACGAGATGACGCGGGCGATCCGCTTCGATCACGCGCTCGCGTGCGTGGCGCTCGCGTGCACCAACCTCGAGCACGTGCGCGACGCCGGCGGCGACGAGGCCGCCGAGACGCTGATGGCGACGCTGATCGCGAACGTGCGCCAGTGCGTGCGCACGATCGATCACGTCTTCCGCGCGGGCGAGCGCGAGCTCGTGCTGGTGCTGCCGGAGACGAGCGCGAGCGAGGCCGAGGTCGTCATCCACCGCCTCGAGCAGCGCGCCAAGCAGAACAACCTCGCCCCCACGGGCGTGAGGTCGAGCCTGACGATCGGCGTCTCGGGCCGCGTCGAGGGCAACCACGCGTGTGGTCTCACGCTGCTCTCGGCGGCGCGGCGCGAGCGCCGCATGCTCTCCTAGTCAGCGGCGCCGACCGTCGTCAGCGGCGCCGACGCAGTCGCGTCACGAGGCCCATCGACAGCGCGAGCGCGACGAGCAGCGCGCGGCTCGATGCATCGCCCCTCGAGGCCGGCACGCTGCAGCCGCAGGCGCCGCCCGAGAGACCCCCGGGACGTGAGCCCGCGTCGACGCCCGCATCGCCACTCGACACCGACGCATCGCGACGTCCTGCGTCACCCTGACCCATCGATCCCGCGTCGGGCTCGATGGCTTCGGCGGTGAGCGGGATGCGGATCACCGGCAGATCGGGATCGTTCGTCCGCAGGGTGAGCGTCTCCGCGAACATGCCCGCAGTGTCGGGCGCGATCATCACGCCGAGCGAGGCCTCGCTCGCGGGCGGCACCACGATGCGCGTGCTCGAGACCATCACCGTGTCCGGAAGGTCCTCGACGGTGACCACCAGCTCGGCCTCGCCGCGGTTGCGCACGGTCAGCGTGTCGTCCGCGACGTCGCCCACGTAGATCGTGCCGACGTCGAGGTTCGTGGGCGAGACGGTCACGTCCGGGAGCGGGACGTGGACCGTCGCGGGATCGAAGGCCGTCGCTGTCGAGGTGCGCACGATCGGGATCGGCACATCGATGCCGAGGAGCTCGAAGCGACGACCGAGCAGCTCCACGAAGACGTTCGGTCGCGCGACGATGTCGCCCTCGTAGGCGATCGTGCCCTCGGGCCGGACGACGACGTCCTCGGACGCGCCGAAGCCGTCCGGCGGCGGCCAGTACTGCACGACGGCGCCCTCGCGATCGATCGGGCCACGCGCGTCGTCGATGAGGATGCGATCGGTCTGGTAGCTCGTCGTGAGATCGCCCGTCATCGTCACGCCGAAGCCGCCGTCGATGCCGGGGATCGAGGTGCCGATGATGCTCGAGAGGCCCACGGAGAAGATGTCGATCCTCTCGGTGGTGTCGCGCAGCACGATCGGGCGCGGCGTCGATCCGGGGAGCACGAAGGGATCGAAGGTCGCCTCGTCGATCAGTCGCAGGTCACGCACCGGCACGAACGGGATGTCGCCTTCCCACGAGTAAGAAGTGCCCGCGATGGTGGCCGAGAAGCGCATGCGCGCGACGATCTCGAGCCCCCACGACATGCGGAAGTGACCTTCACCCGGACGTCCCGGCGTGGCCATCGAGAGCCCGAACGGCCAGTACGTCGCCAGCGTGCCGCCGAGCGTGACCTCGGTCTCGCCCATGAAGAAGAGGGCGAAGCGCACCTGGATCGGCGAGCTCGCGGGCACCCAGCCGCTGTCGAGCGAGACGCTCGGCAGGCGCATGTCGAGGTACTCGAAGTCGATGTCGGCGCGGTGACAGCCGACGGCGTCGACGGGACAGTCCTGCGCGAGCGCACGGGGCGCGAACGCGAGCAGGACACCGGCCAGGACGAGACCACGAAGGGCGAAGCGCATCGCGCCAGGGTACGCGAAGCCCGCACGCGCGATGAAGCCGTCTCGTATCAGGTCCAGTCGAGGACGACCTTGCCGCTGTGACCCGAGCGCATGGTCTCGAAGGCCTCGGCGTACTGGTCGACCTTGAAGCGGTGCGTGAGCACGGGCTTCACGTCGAGGCCGCTCTGCAGCATCGCGGTCATCTTGTACCAGGTCTCGAACATCTCTCGGCCGTAGATGCCCTTGAGCACGAGGCCCTTGAAGATCACCTGGTTCCAGTCGATCGCCACGCTCTCGGGAGGGATGCCTAGGATCGCGACGCGGCCGCCGTGGTTCATCGCCTCGAGGAGGCTCTGGAACGCGGGCCCGTTGCCGCTCATCTCGAGGCCGACGTCGAAGCCCTCCGTCATGCCGAGCTCGAGCATCACGTCGCGCACGCTCTGCTCTTTCACGTTCACCGCGCGCGTGGCGCCCATCTTCGTCGCGAGCTCGAGGCGGTAGGGGTTCACGTCGGTGATCACCACGTGACGCGCGCCGACGTGACGGCAGATCGCGACGGCCATGATGCCGATCGGGCCCGCGCCCGTGATCAGCACGTCCTCGCCCACGAGATCGAACGAGAGCGCGGTGTGCGCAGCGTTGCCCAGCGGATCCATGAACGCCGCGACCTCGTCGGGGATCGAGTCGGGGAGCTTGAACGCGTTGATGGCAGGAAGGACCAGGTACTCGGCGAACGCGCCCGGCACGTTCACGCCCACGCCCACGGTGTTGCGGCAGAGATGACGCTTGCCCGCGCGGCAGTTGCGACAGTGGCCGCAGGTGATGTGACCCTCGCCGCTCACACGATCACCGATCGCGAAGCCGCTCACGTGGCTTCCGACCTCGACGATCTCGCCGGCGTACTCGTGCCCCACGTGCATCGGCACGGGGATCGTCTTCTGCGCCCAGTCATCCCAGTTGTAGATGTGGATGTCGGTGCCGCAGATCGCCGTCTTCTTGATCCGGATCTTCACGTCGTTCGGCCCCACGGTCGGCACCGTGGCCTCGGACATCCAGATGCCCTGCTTGCGCTGGAGCTTCGAGAGGACTCGCATCTTCGTCATCGACGTCTCCGATCCGGCCCGACGGTAGAACGCGCGCCGAGGGCCGGGTAGCGCCTGACGTGCGAGAAGTCAGCGTGGCGATCAGCCCGGAAGGGCCAGGCGCTCGAGCAGACCGACCAGCTCTTGGCTCACGCTGCCCCCTGGCGTGGTGCGCGCCGCGCGTCGCTCGTGCTCGGGCGTCTGGGGGCGCGCGACGAGATGAACGCGGGCGCCGAGGCGCGCGGGGAGGGCGAGGTCGAGCTCGAAGATGTCACCACACACGAGCGTGTTCTCGGGGCGCGTGCGTGTCTCGTCCCAGATCTTCGTGAGCGCGTCGAAGTAGTGCCCGCGACGCAGGTGCATCGGGCGCGAGAGGCCGCTGATCTCGGCCTTCTCCGGCACCTCGGACCACAGCTCTCGCCACGCGTGCCCGCCACCGGTGCCGAGCGAGCGCTCGGGCTCGGCGATCACGAACTTGCGTGCATCCCCGCGCACGCTGAGGCGCTCGAGGCCGCGCGGATCGAGCTCGCGCAGCTTCGCCTCCACGTGCTCCGTCTGCGAGTTCGTGACCACGAAGACCGGCACGCCGCTCGAGAGGACGGCCTCGACCACTCGGCGCGCGTCGTTGCGGAAGACGTTGCGCGACTTGGGGTAGTTCTCTCGGTAGAGCGCCTGGAGAATCTCGGTGCGCGCGCCGACGGTCATGCCCAGCTCGTCGAGGAGCAGCTGCGCGATGGTCGTCGTCATGATGTACGGGTCGGCGTGCGACGGCGCGACGATGATGCCGTCGTACTCCCAGCCGTGGTGATCGGGATCGGCCTCGACGCGCGACGCGAGCGCATCCCACCGTGTGTCCGCGATCTCACCGACTCGCGCGCGCAGGCCCTCGCGGAAGCCGGCCACGAAGGGGACGGCCTCGTCGTCCACGCGCGTGAACGTGCCGTCGAAGTCGAGAACGATGCACTCGGTGCTGCTCATGAATGCTCGAGGGGGCCGCGGAAGGAACGGGGGGATAGCAGACGGCCGACGCCATGAGCTACCTTTTCGGGATGCGCGCAACGACCGATGTCCTTCGAACCGGAACCATCGTCGCGACGAGCATGGCCACGCTCGCGAGTGTCGGTGGTTGCAATCACATGGAGCGTCGCTATCTGACGCCCGAGACGCCCGAGGGCGCCACGGTGTTCGCGATGGCGTTCGCGCCCGACACGGCGCCCTTCTTCATGGGCGACGAAGAGAGCCTCTACCTCATCGAGACGCCCATCGAGGTGCCGATCCGTCCGCCCACCGCCGCCGAAGAAGGCGCGCTCGCGGGTGCGCCCTGGGTGCGTCGCGGTGACTACGAGATCGAGGTGACGTTCACCGTCACCAACCTCGACACCGAGAGCGCGCGCTTCGTCGGCGTCACGCTCAACGGCATCAACACGATGTTCGAGTACGTGCCGGGCTTCACGGTCGACGAGGACGAGGTGATCCCGGACTTCTCGCAGTGGGAGCGGACGTACGTGCTCGAGCCCGGCGAGAGCCGGACGATCACCGTTCGCGAGGAAGAGATCGACGAGATCGCCGTGGACCTCGCGTCCGCGACCAGCTCGCCCGAGTGCGAGCTCATCGCGAACCACATCGTGTACTTCGCCAACCAGGCGGGCATCGAAGCGCGCTCGACCGCGTGCATCCCCGCGACGATCCCAGCGCTCGTCGGTCTCAAGCTCGGCCTCCGCTCGGTGGGCAACGAGCCGCCGCCGGTCTCCATCGAGGCGAGCGCGCGCGTGCGCGACGCGAACGATCGCATCGCCGCGATGGGGCAAGAGGAGTGGATGCCGCCGATGCCGACGGCCTTCACACCGCCTCCGCCGCCCGAAGAGTGAGCGCGCGCGGACCCTGCGCCCCGAGCTCTCGCGACACGAACGAACACCCGCACGCACGACGCGATGGTGACGACGAAGAACACACCCGGGCGACGGAAGGGCGCCTACACGCAGGCCGCGCGCGTGCTCGCGATCCTCGAGATCGTCCGGAACGAGGGCGCGCCGGTGCCCCTCTCGCGCATCGCGTCGCACTTCGAGCTCTCGGAGCGTCAGGCCCGCCGCGACGTGGCGATGCTGGTCGAGAGCGTCGAGGGTGTGCGCAGCGTGATCGTCGAGGGTCGCAGCGCGGTGGTGGCGGACGCGGAGGACGTGGTGCGCCTCGGCGCGCGTGAGCGGATGCTGCTGGCGAGCCTCGCCGGTCTCGCAGAGCAGCTGGGCCCGGGCGCGCTCGGCGAGGAAGTGCGTGCCGCGCTGCACAAGCTCGCGCCGAGCGCGCGCGAGGAGCGCGAGCAACCGACGACGCTGGTGGCCGCGCCGACGCAGGCCGCGAGCTCGAGCGTGGGGGAGCGGCTCGATCGCATCGAGCGAGCGATTCGTGATCGGCACGAGCTCCGCGTGCGCTTGGCCGGCGAGCGGGACGAGCAGCGCCTGCTGGGCTTTCTGCCCTACGTGATCGCGCTCCATCCGAGCGGCGCGCACGTCGTGGGCCGATGGGATCCGGGCGAGCCGATCCGCGCGGTGCCGATCGAGCGCTTCGCCGACGTCGAGGTCGCCCTCGGTACCGTCGTGGCCGCGCCCCAGGCGCTCGATCTCTCGCGCTCGTTCGAGACCCCTCGCACGCCATCGGCGCGCGCGGCGCATTCGTGAGGTCCAACGTTCCGAGCCTCGCGAGGCTGGGCCTCGCGGGGTTGGGTGTCGCGTCGATCGGGCTCGCGCCGGGGACGTCCCGCGCGCAGGAGCGACCGAACGTGGTCCTCGTCGTCGCCGACGATCTCGGGTATGCCGAGCTCGGCAGCTACGGCCAGAGGCAGATCCGAACGCCTGCGCTCGATCGGCTCGCGTCGCGCGGCGTGCGCTTCGATCAGGCGTACAGCTCGGCGCCGGTGTGCGCGCCCTCGCGATGCTCGATCCTCACGGGCCTGCACGCAGGGCACTGCGTCGTCTTCGAGAACGACGAGCCGAACATCCCCCTCGCGAGCCGCGATCCGACGATCGCCGAGATGCTCGCGCTCGCGGGCTACCGAGGTGCAGTCGTAGGCAAGTGGGCGCTCGGCGGCGAGCTCGACGACGGCACCCCCTGGAACGTGCAGAGCGCGCCGTGGCGCGTGGGCTTCGCCGACGTGCTCGCGGTGCTCGATCAGGAGATCGCGCAGGCGCAGTACCCGCAGTGGATGTGGGCCGCGGGGGAGGGCGTCGAGCCCTCGCTGCGCGTGCTCGGCGACGGGGAGGGACCGGGCCCGGAGTACGCCCCCGACCTCTACGCGTCGCGCGCCGTCGAGCTCGTGCGAGACGCGCCAGAGCCGTTCTTCCTCTACGTGCCGACGACGCTGCCTCACCGCGAGCTCGTCCCGCCGCCCGGCAGCGGCGTGGACGCGAACGATCCAGACGCGACGTACGCGGCGATGGTGGAGCGCCTCGACGCGCACGTGGGGGCGATCCTCGACGCGATCGAGGCGCGCGGGATCGCGGAGCGCACGTACGTCGTGTTCACGAGTGACAACGGCCCCAACGCGATCGACGGGCATCGGCTCGAGACCTTCGCGTCCACGGGCGGGCTGCGCGGACAGAAGCGCGACCTCTACGAGGGCGGCGTGCGCGTGCCGCTCTTGGTCGCGGGGCCCGGCGTGGCGGTGCGCGTGGAGGCCGAGCCAGTGATGCTCGCGGATCTGTTCCCCACCTTCACCGGGCTCGCGGGGGCGCCGACGCCGGAGGGTCTCGATGGACGTTCGCTGGTGTCGCTCCTCCGCGGCCCGAGCGACGACGAGCGACCGCTGCACGAGCACCTCTACTTCGAGTGCAACGAGCGTCGCGGCGGCGCCGAGGCTCCGACGCGGCAGGCGGTGCGTCGCGGCCGCTGGAAGTGGGTGAGGCGAGGTGACCGCGGTGAGCTCTACGACCTCGAGAACGATCCGGGCGAGACGACGGACCTCGCGACGCGGGAGCCTGCCATCGCGAGCGAGCTCGCGGCGCTCGCGGCCGAAGAGCACGCCACGCGGCCGCTCGCACGCGAGCCCGTGCTGCGCGTGCGCGCGAACGACGAGGAGAGCCCACGACCGCTGCGCGAGACGGGACCGACGCCGCTCTTGCTCCTGCATCCCGACGACGTGGACGACGACGGGATCGCGTGGCCACAGCGCATCGAAGAGCCACGCGTCGTGGCGACGATCGTCGGGCCGGAGGTGGTGCGAGGTGACCCCGGGCACCTCCGGTTCGATGGGGACGATCGGGTCGTCGTACCGTCCCATCCCGCGCTCGCAGTGCTCGGTCGGAGCTTCTCGCTGCGCGCGCGGCTGCGTGTCGGTGCGCTCGCCGAGGGGCCGGATCGTGATGCACGTCAGTGGCTCGTGTTCGCGAAGCCGACGGGCCTGCACGACGTGCACGCGAGCTTCGGGCTGCTCGTGCAGGGAGGCGATCTCGGCTGTGCGCCCGAGGCGCCTCACGACTGCGATGGTCGCGAGATCGTCGTGTTCTTCGGCGATCCACGGCTCGATCCCGCGCGACCGCTGGCGATCGGCAGCACGCTCCGCATCGAGGACGACGCGATCCACGACCTTCGTGTGCACGTCGATCGGGTGGAGGGCGTGATCGAGATCGTGCTCGACGACCGGCGAGAGTCGATCCCGTTCCTCGTGAGCCCCGGCATCGACGCCGAGGCCCCCATCGTGATCGGCGCGCACCACGACGCGGCTGGTCGCTTCTCCCAGGGCCTTCGCGGCGAGCTCTACCGCCTCTCGATCGCCGAGGGGCGCGCGAGCGACGCGCAGCTCACCCAGCTCGGCCGGATCGGCGCGACGCGCCACGTCCACGTCCGACTCGGCGAGATCGCGCGAGACAGCGGGGCCGCGGTCGAGCTCGCGCTGCACAGCGTCCTTCCGGACGCGCACTGGATGCGCGTCGAGGTGGCGCTCGATGGTCGTGTGCGCGCTCGGCTCGAGGGCGATCCGATCGCCGCGCTGTTCGGTGGCGACGAGACGAGGCGCCGGGTGATCCTCGACACGTCGCGCGAGGGTCGGTACGCGGCGGACCTCACCGTGCGCGCGACGCGTGGACGCACGGGCACCCTCGTCGAAGGCGCGCCCGTGCGTGTGCACATCCGCGCCCGCGTGGTCGCGCCGTCGCTCGCGGCCGTGCCGAGCGGACCCTCCGCCGACGCGCAGCTCGCGCGCGGCCTCGGTGCGGGCCTGGCCGTCGTTTCGCTCGTCGTGATCGCGATCGCGATGCGTCGCCGACGCGCGTGACGCTCAGCGAGCGCTGATCACTGGACGCTGGGCGCTTCCATCGCGACGAGGCGGGCGGCGCAGTGGCCTTCCTGACAGAGGCAGCCGCCGCCGCAGTCCATCGTGCCCCCGCGGCACTCCATCGTGCACATCGCATCCCCGCAGCTCGGCGCGTTGCCGCGCGCGACGCAGGCGCTCGCGTGACAGCAAGCAGCGGGCACGCAGTCCGCATCGGTGGTGCACGCGTCGGTGCCCGCGACGATCGTGCCGCTCGTCTCCGTGGTGGCAGGCGGATCGACGACGATCGGCTCGGTCGTGTTGCCGCTGGTCGTCTCCGTGTGCTCGGTCTCGTCGGAGGACTGCGAGGACCCACACGCGATCATGGACAGCGCGAGGAGGGAGGCGAGGGCGAGCTGGATGCGCATCGAAGAGGCCTTTCGTTCGAGTGCTCCGCGAACCGAGGCGATGGTCTCAGGCGCGCGAGCGAGCACCTCGTCCTTACGCGGCGTTCCGTCCGACGGCGAGGCTCGTTCTGGTATTCTCGCGGCCCCGTGAGCGACCCGAAGAACGATCGCCCCTCGCTGCCGCGCGCGTTCCCGCGTGCGTCCCTGCCGGGCTCGCCCGCGCCGATGCCGCGCGCGTCGGTTCCTTCCGGCCCTCTCTCGCCCCGCGCCCCCACGCCCGCGCCGGGTACGCTGCCAGGCGCGCCGCCTCCGCTGCCGCCGCGCGCGGCCCCGAGCACCGACGAGGTCACGCACCCGATCGACCTGCGCGATGTGAAGGACGTCTCGCCGAGCACGCGTCGCGATCCCGATCGACCTCCCGGTCACGTCGCGATCGAAGCGCGCGTGCGCGCGCCGAGCCGTCGCCCGTACCACGCGGACAGTTCGGAGCCGCCGCCGCGTCCGAAGCTCGAGGTCGTCGACGAGCGGGCGAGTGGGCCTCGGCCGTCGGCGGTTCCGTCGACGTCGATCGGAGAGCGCGCGTCCCGCCAGCCGCGCTTCGCTGCGCCGCCGCCGTTGCTGAGGGCTGACGAGAGGCGTCTCGCAGAAGCGAAGGCGAAGGCCGACGCAGAGGCGAAGGCCAAGGCCGATGCGGATGCGAGAGCGAAGGCCGACGCGGAAGCGAAGGCGAAGGCCGACGCGGAAGCGAAGGCGAAGGCCGACGCGGAAGCGAAGGCGAAGGCCGACGCGGAAGCGAAGGCGAAGGCCGACGCAGAGGCGAAGGCGAGGGCCGACGCAGAGGCGAAGGCGGCCGATGCGAAGCTGCTCGCCATCGCCGAGGTGCGCGCGCGCACGGCCACGCCCACGGCGCTCTCATCACCCACGGGTCGAGGATCGATCCCTCCTGCGTCGAACCCCGGCTTCCTCATCCCACGACCCGTCTCCTCGCCTGGGATCGTCGCTGGCGCGGGCGGCCCGCCGCTCTCCGACGCGGACGCGCTGCGTGAGCGTGTCGCGCAGCTCGAGGTGACCGCGAACGCTGCGCGCTCGATCGCGAGCCGCGTGGCGGAGCAGATCGGCGAGACCTCGAAGCGATCGGCCGAGCACACGCCGCGTCTCGCGCAGCTCGAGCAGGAGCTCGCGGCCCTGCGTGTGCGGCACGCGCACGAGATCGAGGATGTGCGCGCGCGCGCCGAGCGTCCCGTGTCGCTCGAGGGCGCCGAGAAGAAGCTCGACGCCGCGGTGAGCGCGAACGAGGCGATGAAGACGGCGGTGCAGGCGCTTCGCGGCGAGGTCGATGCGCACTCGCGCGCGTTCGATGCGCGCAAGCTGCGGCTCGATCAGATCGAGCACGAGCTCTCGGCGCTCCGCGGCGACCACCACCTCGCGGAGCTGCGGCGCGCCATCGAGCGCCTCGATCTGCGCATCGCGTCGATCGAGCAGAGCGTGAGCGCGCTGCGGGCCGAGGTCGCGTCGCGCCCGGC
>JAFLCL010000429.1 GCA_017303575.1 Deltaproteobacteria bacterium | reverse complement strand
GCCACTCGCACCGCCTGATCCGCCGGCCGCGCCACCACTGGCACCGCCCGATCCGCCCCCGCCCGCAGCACCGCCGCCCGATCCACCGGCCCCGCCGCCGCCGGATCCACCGGATCCGCCGGATGCACCTGCGCCCCCGCCACCTGCGCCACCGCTCGAGAAGTCTTGGCTCATGCGCGCTCGCCCTCGTCGCGGTGATCGTCGCGGAGATCGTTCGTGGGCTCCGCGGCTCCGAGGCGCGCGGAGCAACCGCGGCCCTGCGATTCGTGCGGTCCCAGCATCGTGGCCCGCAGCATACTTCAGCTCGTCGGTCGCGGCGCGCGCGACGTGACGGTCACGCCCCCGCGCGGCTCTTTCGCAGCGCCTCGGCGAGCGAGGTGACGAAGAGGTCGTCGAGCTCGCCCAGCGTGTAGAGCAGCGGCCACGTGGCCTCGTCGCTCGCGAGATCGCGCGCGAGCGTGCAGAGCTGGCTCTGAGCGGGGAGCCGCGTGGTGCCGTCGACGATCTCTTCGAGGCGCGGGACGAGCACCCAGCGGACCCACTGCGGCGTCGTCATCGTGTCGCGCATGAGCGGCTCCTTGCTCTCGAACGCGGGCGCGAGCGGCCAGATCTGCGCGTGCGGGATCTTGCTCACCTCGTCGCGGATGTGGCGCAGCACCACCGAGATCTCGTCCCGCGTCGGCACCCGCGGCACCGTCACGAGGGCCTCACGCTCGCGCTTCGCGTCCGCGTCGTCGTCGGGCCAGTTGCGGAAGAACACCACCGTGCTTCGTGCGATCTCGAGCTGTTGCGCGTGCGCCGGCGGCTCCTCGGGGCCGCCGTCCCGCGTGCGCATCAGGGCCCACGCGAACGAGACGGTCGCCCGCTCGGCGACGCGCGGGGTGCGCCCACGCGCCGTCCATGCGCGGATCGCGCGCAGCTCGGCGAGGAGGCCGGGCTGCAGCTCCGGATGGTGGAAGTCGCTCGACTCCGCGTACGCCAGGCTGGTGGCGAGCGCGTCGAAGAAGCGAGCGTAGGAGTCGAGGTGGACACTCATGGTGTTGGGAGCGGACGGTCGGGCGTCGGCGGTTCAGAGCCAGCTCTTGCCGCCGTTCTGGTGCGTGTAGACGCGCTGCACACCGCCGCCGTGTGTCCAGATCTCCGTCGGTTTCTGGGACCACACGTCGTACGTGGCGGCGTTCGAGCTCTGGAGATAGGGCGTGTTCGGATCATTGCTCGTGGCGAACGGCTGCTTGTCCGAGAGCCCACCGCTGCCGTTCTTGCCTTGTCCGGCGATCCCCAGCTCGTCGGGCGTGAAGCCCGAGTCTGCGAAGTACTGCCCCGGCGCTCGGTCTTGGTTGATCTGGTACTGCGTCTGCTGGGAGGGCGCGGTGGGCGGCGGTCCGACGAACAACGGCTGCGTGAGGTCGTGGCCGTTGATGTGATCGTTGACGTCCTGAGGGGACACGAACTCCGTGAGGATGCGACGGCGCGCGTCGATCTGCTCCGGCGTCGCGCCGGGCTGTCGCGCGAGATCGATGTCCTCCGGACTGACGTTCTTGATGTGCCCGGCGTTCGGGTTCGCCTGCGACGCGTCGTCGAGGTGCTGCTGGTGCGCGGCCTTGAGCTTCTGGAGCTGCGCGCCTTCGAGCTCGAGCGGGGGCACCTTGCCGTCGGGCGAGCCCGGACGCGTGCGCTGGAATCCGGGCGGATCCTCGCTCCCGTCGTTGTCGCCCGAGCCTTTCTTCGACGTCGATCCGTTCGCGACGTCGGGGTGGGCGAGGCCGAGCACGTCCACGTCTCGCAGCGGGTTCGTGGGCGCGCCGTAGAGGTGGCTCGGACTGCCACCGTAGCCGAGCGGGTCAGTCTGGAGATAACGACCGAGGCGAGGGTCGTAGTAGCGATGACGGTTGTAGTGGAGGCCCGTCTCGGGATCGAAGTAGTGACCCGGCCAACGCAGGTTGAGCTCGACCACGGCGTCGGGAGCGATCTCGATCCCGCCATACGGATCCACGCGACGCGCGAACCACACCACGTGACCATGCTCGTCCTGCACGACGAGCGGCTGTCCGCTCGGATCCGAGAAGACCTGATGCGTGCGTCCGCTCGAGGCGGGGGCATCGACGCTCGCGAAGTCCGTGAACGTGATCGGCACGAGCGCGCTCGGAGAGGCGTACTGGTAGATGCGGAGCGCGCCCGAGGGCGCGATCTCGGCCGCGAGCCGATCTCCGTCCCACACGAAGCGTCGCACCGACTCCCCGTGGCGCGCGACGATGCGCCGACCGATCGCGTCGTACTCGAAGCTCGACACGAGCGGCGAGGGCCCGGTTCGCTCCACGCGCACCAGCATGTCGAACGCATCGTAGAGGTACCGTGTCGACTCGCCGGTGGTGCGACGTCGGCGCACCGAGAGGTGATCGCGCCCGTCGTACTGGAACGTCTCGTCGTCGCTCGCGAGGAGTCGGTTGCCCGCGGCGAGCTCCATACGCCCCACGTCGTGCTTGAAGCGCAGCGCGTCGGCTCCGTCGAGCTCGAGCTCGAGGCGAACGCCGTTCGGCGTGGTCTCCGCGACGAGGCGGTGCGCGTCGTCGTACCGGTAGCCGGTGGTGCCCCGCATGCTGTCCGAGATGCGCCCGAGCTCGCCCTCGTTCGACCACTCGTAGCGCACGGTCCAGCCGCGCATCGCGCCCGGCTCGCCCTGCCACAACATCCGCGCCTCGAGGCGGCCGAGGTCGTCGTACTGCGTGAGCTCCTGCGAGCCGTTGTTGCAGCGTCGGAGCACGAGGCCGCTCGCGTCGAGGGTCAGGAACGTCTCGCTGCCGTCGGGCGCGACGAGCTGCGTGGTCTCGTGGTCCCAGGCGCGCGCGCGCAGCTCGAAGCGAGCGAGGACGCGGGTGACTCGCTCGCGCAGCGCATGCGCGTGCTGCGCGCCGCCGCGATGGACGAGCGCGTGGTGGGTGACACCGACTCCGTCGCAGAGATCCGCCGTGGGCCTGCCGTGCGCATCGCGACGCAGGAGCACCTCGTGGCGATCGGTCGAGGCCTCGACGATGCGTCCCGATCGGTCGTAGCGGAAGCGGTGCTCGCCGCCGCTCGCGAGCCGTCGCACGGACACGAAGCTCGAGCTCCTGTCGTGCTCGTTCTCGAAGAGCACGCGGCCCTCGCCGTCGAGCTTGCGCACGAGGCGATCGCCGCCGTCGTACTCGTACGTCTCACGTACCTTGCCGATGCGCGCGACGCGCACCAAGCGTTCCTTGAGGTCGTAGTCGTAGCGGGTGACGTTGTCGTTCGCGTCGACGACGGAGATCACCTGCTCGAGCTTGGAGTAGCGATAGCGGGTGATCCCGCCCACCGCCGAGCGGCGCTCACCCACGAGGTTCCAGGACGTCGTTCGCTCCTCGCGCGCTCGACCGTCGGTGTCGATCTCGAGGACGAGGTTGCCCGTCGGGTCGAACGTGCGCTCGCGCCGTCGCCCCGCGTGATCCACCTCCGCCGTGACACGACCGAGCGCGTCTCGCTCGATGCGCGCCTCGGGCAGTGGCGTGAACTCGCGCGCACGCAGGCGGAACGTGCCCGGCGCCCACTGCGCGAACTCGGGCGGGATGGACTGGAGCAGCGGCCCCGAGGCGCCTCGCGCCGCGTCCTGCCCCGCGTCCGCGAGCCCGTCGTACAGTCGAGCACGCGGCGTGTGCGGGAGCGTGCGCTCGAACGGATCACCCGGATCGGCCTGCTCGAGCTCGGGCGGGTGCACGAAGCCGAAGCGATCCATGCGCCCGACGTTCGCGCCGTTCGCGTCGTAGAGGAGCTGGAGCACACGACCGCCGGAGTCGATGACCTCGACGACCTTGCCCTCCGCGTCGCGCTTCCTCAGCGACTTGCCGCCGTGAGGGTCGATCAGCGTGTGCAGGAATCCGTCGTCGTCGTAGAGGAGCTCCCACGTGGCGTTCTCGCCCTCGGTGTAGACGGTCTTCTTCTTCTCGGGGAAGTACTTGACCTCTGCCCACCACAAGCCGTCTTCGCCCGAGGCCCACACACAGCGGCTCGCGGCGTCGTACTTGAACGTGTAGCTGTAGCCGCGCGGGTCGGTCTGCTTGACGAGGCGATGGAACCAGTCGAGCTCGTACTTCCACTTGCCGCCCAGCGCGTCGCGCGCGTCGGTCAGGTCGCCTGCGCGAGAATAGGCGTAGGCGGCGCGCAAGAGGGGCTGTGGCGCGCTCGAGGCCGGCGCGCCGAAGGCCACGAACGGCATCTCGTAGAGGTCCGTGATCCGATCGTCACGGTCGTAGCGCAGCTCGTACCGAGTCTCCTTCCGCGGCTCCCACTGCCACTCCGTGAAGCTCGCGAGCCGACCCCGGTCGTCGTAGCCGAGCTCGAGCTCGCGGCCCTTCGACGAGAGCTTCCTGAGCGGCAGTGCGCCGTCGAACTCGCCGCCCGAGAACTCCATGACCGGCTCGTCGCGGTAGGACAGCTGGTAGCGACCGCGGCGCACGCGCGTGAGCACGTAGCCGTTGCTCCTCGTGACGTCCGCGCCCTTCTCGAACCGGGGAAAGACGATGTCCTGTCCGTCCCAGTCGGTGTAGGTGATCTTGTGGAGTCGGACGCGCAGCGAGCGCTGGTAGTAGTGCCGATTGCCGTAGCCCAGAGGGCCGTTCAGACGCTGTCGGCCAGAGCTGTAGTGGCGCTCCCAGCGGAACATCCCTTCGGAGACGAAGTCGACGTAGCTGTCGTAGTTCTCGCCCGTGATGAGATAGATTGGATGCGTGCCATTGCACGTCTTGCCGTTGCCGCGTCGTGCGTTCCTGAAGTTCTTGATCGACTTGGCGACCGACTTCAGCATCTTCATCAGGCCGGAGACGGCCATCTCGCCCACCGGCGGGCACGGAAATCCACCGATCAGGACGTTCGGAACCGGCGGGCCCATCAAGACGCCCATGCCCGGTGGTAGCCCCGGATCCTTGCCCGCGAGCAGCTTGAGCGCGAGCACGGCGGCGTCGGCGGC
>JAFLCL010000428.1 GCA_017303575.1 Deltaproteobacteria bacterium | reverse complement strand
CGACTGGCGCATCGAGCTCGTGCAGCAGAACGACGCCCACACCAAGCTCGGCGAGAGCACGATCGAGGTGAGCGAGTACCGCGAGCCGCGCCTGCGCGTGGACGTCGCGCGCGTCGACGACGCGAGCCACGCTGCGACCGACCCGCTGAGCGCGGGCGACGGGCTCTCGGTCGCGATCCGCGCTCGTTATCTCTTCGGTGCGCCCGTCACGCAGGGCGAGGTGCGCTGGTCGCTCGCGCGCGCAGGCGCAGCGCCGATGCCCTCGCGCTGGTCGGAGATGACCTTCGGTCCCACGGGCGTGCCCGTGCGCTACCAGGTGCTCGCGGAGGGGACGCTCGAGACGGACGCGTTCGGCGAGGTGCGCATCGCGCACCCGCTCGAGATGACAGCGGCGCGGCGCACGCGCTTCACCGTCGCGGCCGACGTGAGCGACGCGTCGGGCGAGTCGGCGGCGACCGAGACCTCGTACATCGCCTACCCCGGCGCGCACGAGATCGGCATGCGCACGGGCGCGGACTGGGTCGCGCTCGGCACGAGCCTCGCGGCGGAGGTCATCGCGATCGATCACGCGGGCGAGCCTGCGGTCGGTGTGCCGCTGTCGGTGCGCGTCGTGCGGGAGGGCTGGCACGGCTGGTGGGAGTGGCACGGCGGCGTCGAGGACGGAACGCTCCAGATGCGCCGCGCGCAGCAGGCCGAGACGGTCGCGTCGTGCGACCTCACCTCGGAAGCCGAGCTCGTGCGCTGCGAGCACACGCCGACGCGCCCGGGTACGTACCGCTTGATCGCGTCGAGCACGGACGGCGTCGTGACCGATCGCCTCGTCTACGTCGCGGGGCCCGACGAGAGCCCCGATCGTGATCCGCCCGGCGCGCCGATCACGATCACGCCCGAGCGCGACGACTACGGCGTGGGTGACTCCGCGCGCCTCGCGTTCGAGAGCCCGTGGCCCGAGGCGTACGCGCTCCTCACCGTGACCGAGGGCGAGCAGAGCCACCGCGAGGTGCGCTCGGTGACCGCGGGCGGTCAGGTGCTCGAGGTGCCGCTCACCGACGCGATGGTGCCCAACGTCCACGTGGCGCTGGTGCTGGTGCGCGCACGGACGAGCGAGCCGTCGGCGACGAGCGATCTCGGCGCACCCGACCTGCGCTTCGGCGCGACCGAGATCCGCGTTCGTCCCCGCACCTCGCGCCTCGACGTGACGATCGAGCACGCAGCGAGCGCGAGCGCCTCGAACGAGGTGCGCGCGGGCACGCAGCAAGAAGTCGCAGTCCAGGTGCGCGATGCGAGCGGCGCGCCGATCGCGAACGCCGAGGTCGTCTTGTGGGCGGTCGACGAAGGCACGCTGCGCATCACGGGCTACCAGACGCCCGATCCCACGCGCGGCTTCTTCCTGCGTCGGGCGGCCACGCTCGCGCTCGAGGATCTTCGTCGCTCCCTCGTGTCGCGTCTGCCCGGCGCGCTCGAGACGCTGCCCTCGGGCGACGGTGGCTACGAGGACAGCGCGAGCTCGCTCGAGTCGCGCGAGCGCTACGAGCCGACCGTGCTGTGGCAGCCGCGCCTGCGCACCGGCGCGGACGGTCGCGTCGTCAGCAGGATCGAGCTGCCCGAGCGCCTCACGGAGTACCGCATCATGGCGGTGGCGATCGACGACGCGGCGAGCGCGGGCATGGCCTCGAGCCGTCTCGTGGCGACGCGTCCGCTCGTGGCGCGCCCCGCGCTGCCGCGCTTCGTCACCGACGGCGATCAGATCGGCGCGCGCGTCTTCGTGAACAACCGCGAGGCGACGCCGGTGCATGCGCGCGTGACAGTCTCGCTCGCGGGCGACGAGGGACAGGCGCGCGAGGTGGGAGCTGCAGAGCTCGATCTCGCGGCCAACAGCGAGGGCGCGATCACGGTGCCCGTCGAGATCCGCGGCATGCGCACAGCGCACTTCACGATCCACGTGGAGGGCGGCGCCGAGACGCTCGATCTCACGCGTGACCTGCCCGTGGTGCCGCGCGGCTACTTCGTGCGGCGCAGCGTGCTGGTCGCGGGGTCGGGCGCGCGCGCGCTGGACGTCACGCTGCCTGCGGGTGTGTCGGTGGGACGCCTCCGCGCGACAGTGGCGCCGCATCCGTTCCTCCATGGCGAGGCGCTCGTCGATCGGGCGCGCGACTCGTGGTGGCAGTCGACGTCGAGCGATGCCGCGATCGTGCTCGCAGCGGCGGCGAACGCGCGCCTCTCGCGCGGCACCGGACGCGTCACGCACGAGGATCGCGAGCGTGAAGCCGACATCGCCGCAGCGCTGCGTCGCCTGGTCGCACGACAGACCGCGACGGGCGGCTTCGGATGGTACGCGGCCTCCGATGGCGAGAGCCCGCAGGCGACGGTGCTCGGCGCGTTCGCGTTGATCGAGGCCAGCCAAGAGGGCCAGCCGCCGATCGCGCCTGGCGTGGTGGTGTCGCCGCGTGCCCGCGAGCTCGCGATCGAGCGCCTCGTGCGGCTCGTGCGCGACGGCGAGCTCCAGTACTACGGCCGCGACTCGATGGACGATCAGGCGCTCGCGCTCCGCATCCTCTCGAGCGTCGATCGCGACAACACCACGGCGCGGGATGCGGCGTTCGCGCGCAGGCAGTTCGCCTCGCCCATCGAGCTGGCGCACCTCGCGATGGCCTACGAGCGAGGCGATGCGCAGCGCGCGACGCTCGCGCTCGAGGCGGCTCGTCGCATCCTCGAGCCGCGCGCGCAGGACCCTGCGTACGTGGGCGATCTCCGCGCGGTGTCGATCGCGTGCGAGGCGGCGAGCACCGTCGCCTCGGGTCGCACCGCGATGCGCGCGCTCCTCGGTCGTTTGCTCCAGAGCGAGGCGAGCGCGTCGA
Organism: Deltaproteobacteria bacterium; assembly: GCA_017303575.1. GTDB lineage: Bacteria > Myxococcota_A > Polyangia > Polyangiales > Sandaracinaceae > JAFLCL01. The sequence continues at coordinate 2,123 of JAFLCL010000428.1, read as the reverse complement.
GCCTCGAGCTCGCGTGGCTCCTCCGCGCCGAGGCGAGCGTGGCCGAGGGGCTCGCGCGCAGCGGTCAGGGCGATCTCTTCACCGCCCCCTCCACGCTCACGCTCTCGCTCGATGGTCATGCACTGAGCGGTCCCTCGACACCTTCGGTCGCTGACGTGGCGAGCAGCATCCAGAGCTTCGACCTGCCGTTCACCGAGGTGACGGGGGGCGCGCACGTGCTCGCAGCGCAGGCAGGCGAGGGCGCGCCGGTCTTCCTCGCGATCGACGGCGAGTGGGCGGTGCCGCTCAGCGAGACCGAGGCCGTCGCGCGGGGTCGCGGCATCACGGTGCACCGCGTGCTCGAGACCGAGAGCGGCACGCCGATCGCGGATGGGGCGCACATCCCCGTGGGCTCGCTCGTGCGCGTGCGGCTCTTCGTGCACAGCGAGCACGGCGTCGAGTCCGCGCTCGCGGTGCGCGATCCACACGCCGCGGGCCTCGAGCCGATCGAGGCAGGGCACCGCACCTCTCCCGCGCAGGCGCTCGCGGCGTTGCTCGGCATGAGCCCTTCCGACGAGGTGACCGACGCGCGCGGCGCGCTCGCGATGCGCACCAGCGGCTACGTGCAGCACGTGGAGCACGATCTCCACGCGAGCACGTTCTATCTCTCGCGCCTCTCGGCCTCGCTGTCGGAGCTCACCTACGGTGTCCGCGCGACGACGGTCGGTACGTTCACGCTGCCACCGACGGAGCTCGCGAGCGAGCGTGATCCGTCACTCGTCGCACGGAGCAGCATGGCCAGCATCGTCGTCGACGCGCAGGTCGAGCCGTGAGCACGACGACGCGCGAGATCACCGACGCGGAGGCGCACGTGCGCGCACCGCGCTCGGCGGCCTCGCGCGTCGTGCGTTTCGATCGCGCGATGCTGGCTGGTCTCGCCAAGCGCACGGCCCTCGTGCTGCTCGCGTCGCTGATCGGCGCGCGAATCGCGTTCGGCATCTTCCACGCGGACCTGATCGACGACGCGCGCTTCGCCATCCCGGACGACTCGCTCGCGATCGTCGATCACGAGGGACGCTTGCTGAGGCACGAGCGCTCGGGGCAGGCGGTGGACGGCGAGCGCGTGGATCGCCGCTGGGTCTCGCTCGAGCGCATCGACGCCGACGTGATCGATGCGGTGATCGCCGTCGAAGATCAGCGCTTTCGAGAGCACGACGGAGTCGATCTCCGCGCGACGCTGCGCGCGGTCGGGCAGGACGTGGTGCCCGGTGGACGGCGCAGCGGTGCCTCGACCATCACGCAGCAGCTGGTGAAGCTCGTGTACGGTCGGCCGCACGGCGTCGTCTCGAAGTCGCTCGAGATCCTCCGCGCGATCGAGCTCGAGGACCGGCTGAGCAAGGACGAGATCCTCGCGCAGTACTTGAACCGCTTGCCCTACGGCAACGGCATCGTGGGCATCGAGCGCGCAGCCGAGGCGTACTTCGGTCGCCCTGCGTCGGAGCTCACGCTGGGCGAGGCTGCGCTGCTCGCGGGCCTGCCGCAGGCGCCCTCGCGCCTCGATCCACGACGACACCTCGGGCGCGCGATCGCCCGTCGTGATCACGTGCTCGCGCGCATGCTCGAGCTCGGGGTGCGTACGCCCGACGAGATCCGGCTCGCGCGCGCGGAGCGACCCGCGATCCGCGAGGAGAGCCCGCGCAGCTACCGCGCGCCGCGCTTCGTCGATCACGTGGTCGAGGCCGCACGCCGCGGCGAGGTGCGCGCCGAGGGTGATGCGATCCGAACGACGCTCGACCTCGCGCTGCAAGGCGAAGCGGAGGAGGTGCTCCGCTCCACGCTCGCGCAGGTGAGCCCGCGCGGCGCGTCCAACGCGGCCAGTATCGTCGTGCTGAACGCCACGGGCGAGATCCGCGCGTACGTCGGCGCGGCGCGCACGGGCGCCGAGGCCGAGGGCGGGCAGCTCGATCTGCTGCGCGCGCGCAGGCAGCCGGGCTCCACGCTCAAGCCGTTCCTCTACGCGCTCTACTTCGAGCGAGGGGCGGGGCCGGCGAGCATCGTCGACGATCTCCGCGCGCCGATGACGGGCCGCGACGGCGCGCTCTACGAAGCCGAGAACTACGACGGCACCGAGCGTGGGCCCGTTT
>JAFLCL010000427.1 GCA_017303575.1 Deltaproteobacteria bacterium | reverse complement strand
GTGCCGCTCGCCGGTCCGGCCGAGGCGCGGTCGGAGGCGCTCGCGCGCGCGTGGGCTGGCGTGGGACGGGGCGCGCCGGTCCTCGTCGAGGATGTCGAGGGCGCGCTGTGGCTCGTCGTCGATCGCGATGGGAACGACCTCGCGGTGGCGAGCGGCACGGGGACGCAGCGCGTGTCGATCGGTGCGTTCGCGGTGTCGAACGTTCGTCGCGCCTGGTTCCTCGACGTCCCGCTTCCTTTCGCGCACGCGCCGGGGCCCGCGGGCGCTCGGGGCGAGCACGGCGAGGCGCACGGCCACCCGAGCCCGCAGGCCCGTCTGTTCAGCTGGATGTGGCTCGAGCGGCGCGAGCTCGGTGCGATCGTGCTCTACGCGCTCTTCGTGGGGCTCTTCTCGCTGACGCTGCCGGTGGCGGCGCAGGCCCTCGTCAACACGGTGGCGCTCGGCACGCTCCTCCAGCCGCTGGTGGTCCTCAGCTTGCTGTTCCTCGGCGCGCTCGTGTTCTCCGCGACGCTGCGCGGCGCGCAGGCCTACCTCGTCGAGGTGCTCCAGCGACGGATCTTCGTGCGCGTGGTGGCCGACCTCTCGCACCGACTCCCGCGCATGGCGCGCACCTCCACCGATCGCATCGACGCGCAGGAGCTGCTGAACCGCTTCTTCGACACGTTCATCGTGCAGAAGTCCGCGGCCACGCTCCTCCTCGGCGGGCTCGAGATCACGCTGACGGTGGCCGTGGGCATGCTCGTGCTCGCGTTCTACCACCCGGTGCTCTTGGCGTTCGACGTGGTGCTCGTGGTGGCGATCGCCTTCATCGTCGTCGTCATGGGACGACGCGGGACACGCACCGCGGTGGAGGAGTCGGCCGCGAAGTACGCGACGGCGGCGTGGCTCGAGGAGATCGCGCGACACGACTCGCTGTTCAAGCTCGGCGGCGGCGTCGAGTACGCGCAGGTGCGGACCGAGTCGCTCGCGCGCCAGTACCTCCAGCGTCGCGAGGCGCACTTCGGCGTCGTCTTCGGGCAGACGACCGCGGTGCTCGCGCTCCAGGCCGTCGCCAACGCGGGCGTCCTGGGGATCGGCGGCTTCCTCGTGATCGGGCGACAGCTCAGCCTGGGGCAGCTCGTCGCCGCGGAGTTGATCGTGGCGATCGTCGTCGCGTCACTGGCGAAGATCGGGAAGTACCTCGAGACCTACTACGACCTCCTCGCCGCTCTCGACAAGCTCGGCCACCTCACCGACCTCGAGACGGAGCGAGTGGGCGGACTTCCGTGCGCGCACGTCGGCGCGACCGGGCCCGCGGCCCTCGACATCGAGGGCGTCGCGGCGTCGTACGCGCACGGGCCGTCCGTGCTGCACGACGTGCGGATGCACGTGGCGAAAGGACAGCGGGTCGCGCTGTCGGGCCCCGCGGGCTCGGGCAAGAGCCTCCTCGTCGAGCTGATCGCGGCGCTCCGCACCCCGACACGCGGGCGCGTGCTCGTGGACGGCCTCGACGTGCGGGACCTCGACCTCGCCGCGCTCCGCCAGCGCATCGCGGTCGTCCGGTCGGAGACGTTCTCGGGCACGGTGCTCGACAACGTGAGGTTGGGTCGGAGCGGGGTGGACGTCGCAGAGGTGCGACGCGCGCTCGAGCTCGTGGGGTTGCTCGAGAGCATCGACGGAATGGCAGAGGGGCTCCGCACCGAGCTCACGGCGACGGGAGAGCCGCTGAGCTCGAGTCAGAAGACGCGGCTCGCGGTGGCCCGCGCGATCGTGGGCTCGCCCGCGGTCCTGGTGCTCGACGAGGCGATCGATGGGCTCGATCCGCGCGATCGCGAGCCGTTGCTCGACGCCCTCTTCGCGCCCGAGCGGCCGTGGACGGCGGTCATCACGTCGAACGATCCGGCGATCCACGCGCGCTGCGACGTCGTCTTCGCTCTGGAGGACGGCCGCGCGACGTCCACGGTCCCCACCCCGCGAGCCTGAGGAGAGCCATGACGCGCACGCGAGCCCACGCCCCCGACCTCCACGGCCTCGAGCAGCTCGACACGCCGCTCATGCGCTTGGTGCCCCCCGCGCTCGGCGCCAAGCGCGTGGCGAGGTGGCTCGGCGTGGCGCTGTGCGCTGCGGCGACGATCGCTGCGCTGGCGCCGTGGCAGCAGAGCGCCGCCGGCTCCGGCCGCGTGATCGCCTTCGAGCCGCTCGAGCGACAACAGACCCTCGAGGCACCGATCGAGGGCCGGGTCGTGCGCTGGCACGTGAACGAAGGCGAGCGAGTGGAGGAAGGTCAGCTGCTGCTCGAGATGTCGGACAACGATCCGCAGCTCTTCGAGCGCCTCGAGCAAGAGCGCACGCTGACGCGCGACCGAATGACCACCTACGCCGCGCGCGTCGCGGCGCTCGAAGAGCGGCTGCTCGCGATCGAGAACGCACAAGCGAGCGCCGTGCGCGCGGCGGACGCGCGCGTCGACATGGCGCGTGACCGCCTCGCCGCCTCCGATCAGGCCGTGACGGCGGCCGATGCCGAGCTCGACGCGCAGGGCGTCAACCTCGAGCGCACGAGGGATCTCGCGGAGCAGGGCCTGGTGTCGCAGCGCGAGCTCGAGCTCGCCGTCCTCGCCGAAGCGAGGGCGCGCACGGGGGCAGCGTCGGCGGAGAACGCGCGGGACGCAGCGCGGGCGGATCGAGACGGAGCGAGCGCCGCGCGTTTGCAGGCGCAGGCCACGATGCTCGCGGAGATCGAGAACGCGCGGGCCACGCTCGAGTCGGCGCGCACGGATCTCCAGGCGGCGGAGACGGCGTTGCTCCGCATCGACTCGCGGCTTGCGCGACAAGGCCTGCAGGCGGTCACCGCGCCGCGCGCGGGCTCGGTGTTCCGCATCCAAGCGAGCCTCATGGGCGAGCAGGTCAAGGTGGGTGATCCGCTGTTGACGCTGGTCCCCGACGCTGCCGAGCGCGCGGTGGAGCTCTGGGTCGATGGCAACGACGCGGCGCTCGTGACCGAAGGTCGCGCGGTGCGCCTGCAGTTCGAGGGCTGGCCCGCCGTGCAGTTCGCGGGATGGCCCTCCGTCGCTGTCGGTACCTTCGGAGGCCGCGTCTCGTTCCTCGACTCCACCGACGATGGACAGGGCAACTTCCGCGTGGTCGTGGTGCCCGACGACGCGGACGAGCCGTGGCCCGACGAGCGCTTCCTGCGGCAGGGCGTGCGCGCCAACGGCTGGGTGCTGCTCGACAGCGTCTCGCTCGGCTTCGAGATCTGGCGACAGCTCAACGGCTTTCCGCCGACGGTCACCCACCCGGCGTCCTCGAGCCCGTCGTCGAGCGCAGGCTACCGAGGCACGCGCGGCGCGCCGGGCTCGAGCGCCTCGGGCGGCGGGTACGGGGCCTCGTCGGGATCTTCGGGGAGCTACTGATGCGGAGCGCGCTCAGGTCCCTCGCCTTCGTGACGCTCTGCGTGCTCGCGCCGGCTGCGCGCGCGCAGGACCTCGCGCCGCGTGAGGTCGCGACGTTCGAGCCTCCGGTGCTCGCGCCGCTCGAGCCCACGACGGTGCTCGAGATCGGTGGCGCGGCGCCGCTCACGAAGGAAGAGGTGTTGGCCAGCGTGCGCCGCCACCACCCACCGCTCGAGGCGGCCGAGGCGCGCGTCGTGAGCGCAGAGGGTGTGCGGCTCGCGAGCGAGGGCGCCTTCGATCTCACGCTCGGCACACGCGCCTCGGGCGTGTTCTTCGGCTACTACGAGTACGGGCGTCTCGATGTGAGCCTCACTCAGCCGACGCCGCTCTGGGGCACCACGTTCTTCGGCGGCTGGCGCATCGGACGCGGCTTCGCGCGCGGTGGGATCCCCGACTACTACCGCTACGACGAGACGCTGGACGCAGGGGAGCTGCGTCTCGGCGCGCAGATCCCGCTCTGGCGCGACGGTCCGATCGATGCGCGACGGGCCGCCCTCTGGCGCGCGGAGCACGGTGTGGTGGCCGCAGCCGAGGACCGCGATGCTCGCTTGCTCCGCGTCTCGCTCGCGGCGACCGAAGCGTACGTGCGATGGGTGGCGGCCGGCCGCCGCTACACGATCGCGCGAGACCTCCTGCGCCTCGCCGAAGAGCGCGATGGCCAGATCGCAGCGCGCGCGGCGGCAGGCGCGATCCCGCCGATCGAGCACCTCGAGAACCGTCGCGCCGTGCTCGAGCGTCGCGCGCTGCTCGTGGCCGCGCGACGAGCGCTCGAGCAGCGCGCGATCGCCCTCTCGCTCTACCTGCGTGACGACCAGGGACGACCGCTCGAGGTCTCGCACGTGCGCCTCCCCGCAGACGTGGAGCTCGAGGTGGTGCCGAGGCGGAGCGAGCCGCTGGATCTCGCGGACGCGGTGGCCCGAAGGCCGGAGCTGCGACGCTTCGCGGCCCAAGCGCGCGCCGCGCGCGTGAGCATGGACCTCGCCGACAACCAGCTCTCGCCGCGGATCGATCTCACGGTGTCGGGCGCCATCGACTTGGGCGGGCCAGGCGTCACCGATCCCGACCGGGCGCTCGAGATCCAGCGCACGCTCGAGCGACCGCAGATGGACGCCATGCTCACGGTGCAGCTGCCCCTCCAGCTCCGTGAGGCGCGCGGCCGCATCGATCAGGCGCGCGCCGAGCTCGCCGCGCTCGAAGCCGACACGGAGCTGGCGCGCGACCAGATCCACCTCGAGGTGCGCGACGCGCGGAGCGCAGTGCAGGCGGCCCACGAGGCCATCGCGCTGGCATCGGAAGCAGAGGTGGTCGCGCGCGCGGTCGCCGACGCAGAGCGTGTGCGGTTCGATCACGGCGCGACGTCGCTGCTCGTCGTCAACCTGCGGGAGGCGGCTGCGGCCGCCGCGGCGCAGGCGCACGTGGATGCGCGCGCGGATCTCGCGGTCGCGCACGCCATGCTCGAGGCGGCGCTCGGCGCTCCACGCGCGCGGTGATCGATGTCGCACGCAGTCGCAGCGCGCGCTCGTTCAATAGTCGAGATCGCGGAAGCGAGGTGGCGT
>JAFLCL010000426.1 GCA_017303575.1 Deltaproteobacteria bacterium | reverse complement strand
AGACGGAGACCGTCGAGACCGCGTGTCGGCTGCGCTCGCACGCCCCGAGCGTGCTGCGCGATCTCTGCATCGAAGGTGTGGGGCCCGCCTACCTGCCCGACGCGATCGTCGCCGACGCGCTGGCGTCCGGCGCGCTCGTGCGGGTGCTCGAGCCGTGGCAGGGCCCACCGATCCAGACGTGGGCCGTCTACCGCGCCGAGCTCCGCGGTACGCCCCGCCTCGAGGCGTTCCTCGACGTGCTCCCGCACCGCGTCGCCGCGGCCACGCTCCCGAAGCGCCGCGCGCGCTCGCGGTGAGAGTCACTCGTCTTCGGCGTTCTGTCGGTCGATCTTGCGCGCGCCTGCGCTCGCCCACACGAGCTTGCGGTCGGGCGAGAAGCGACGCAGCACGCCCTCCGAGCCTCCGACCCACACGGTGCCGTCGGGGCCCACGGCGCCCACGGTCTCGCTCGACAGGAGACCGCTCGCGTCGTCGGCGTGGAGGTACTGCCCACTGCTGCGGCCCTTCACGTACCTCCGCACGATCGGCCCGCTCTCGAACGTGTAGAGCACACCGCTGCGATCACCGAACACGCTGCCGTACGTGGGCCCGCCGGTCGAGACGCCCTGATCCGCGTCGGCCGTGACGTAGAGCTTCTGCCCCTGTCGATCGAACGCAGCGATCGCTTGGTCACCGACCACGAAGAACGTGCCGTCGAAGCCCACGGCGCAGATCACGTTCTGCGCGCCCGTGATGCGCGGCGTGCACTCCTCGAGCGTCGCGGGGTACTCGTCCTCGTTCCATGGCGTGGGCACCGCCATGCCGGGCCAGAGCGGGACGCCCGTGCCGTCGTTCTTGAAGCGCAGGAAGCGCACGCCGCCGCTCTCTTGCTTGCCGACGATCAACGTCCCATCGACGTCGCACGTGAGGCACGCGGCCTTGCGGAGATCGATCGCGTCTTTCTGCGACTTGTCGGCGCCCAGCTCGGCCTCGGTCACGCCGTCGCTGCCGCGGATGCCGAAGAGTGATCGTTGCCCCTCACACCAGAGCACCACGTGGCCGCTCGCCATGTACGCCAGGCGTGGGTAGCCGCGGTGCTTGGCCGGGATCTCCTTGCGCCACTTCACCTTCACGTCGGACGACGGGTCGCTCGTGTCGAGCGCGAAGAGCTCCGCCTCACCGCTCGACTCGAGCTCCAGCGCCGCGAACAGCGTTCCGTCGGCGCCGACGATCAGATCCTTCACGTCCGAGAAGCGCGGCACGCGCGTGGGATCACCGCCGCCCTTCGTCTCGCCGCCCTCGCGCTGCTTCTGCTTCTTCGGTGGCTGCGCGCCTTCGGCCTTCGCGACGACGGGCGCGGCGCTCGCCGCGAGCTCGAGCACGAAGGGCTTGATCGCGCGCACTGGGTGCAAGAGCGCCCAGAGATCGTCGGGCACGTAGCACTGCACGCTGCAGAACGAGCACGGAAAGATGCGCGGCGTCTCACCGCTCACCGTCTGGGTGCCGCCACAGCCGTTGCACTTGAGCGCGACCGCCTCCTTGCGTGCCTGCGGCCAGAGGAGCTCGTGATCTTCCTCGCGCACGAGCTCGACGCCCGGCAGGCCGAGCTCCGCGATGGCCGCGCGGCACGGCGTGCGCATCCCGCACTCGCACTGATGCACGTACGCGCCCGTGGCCTTCTGCATGGCCTCGCGCGTGATCGGTCGCTGACAGACACGGCAGGCCGGCTCGCTCCGCCGGTAGACGACCTGGAACTTGCCCGCGTCGGTCACCAGCGCCGCGGTGCGCTCTTGTCCCGCCGACAGACGCGGCCCTTGGTTCAGCGCCTCGTGCAGGACGAGCTTCCAGATCCGCGCGTCGAGCTCTGCGGTGCGGCCGCAGCGATCACACGCGAAGCGAGGAAGGAGCGCGTTGCACGCGACGGGCTGTCCACACCCCCGACACGCGTGCGAGACCTCGACCGAAAGGCTCGTCATCGCGCGCGAACGTACACGAATCTCGCAGCATGCGAGAGTGAACGCGCGTGGGCCGACGGCTGCCCTTGACGGGCGCGCGCTGCGGTGCCGAGCATCGTGGAATGGTCCGCGCGCGTACGGTGGGGACAGCCGCATTGTCGGCGGCGAGCGCCATGGGGTGTGGAGGGCGGCCCTGCCCCGCAGTCGAGGCTCCGACCGAGGCTGGAGATGTTCCGATCGGCGTCGCCGGCGACGAACCCCTGACCATCGCGGCAGACGTCGATGCCGGATGGGTCGTGTATGCGCAGGCCCGAAGCGACACGAACGCGACTGGGCGGGTGGGGGATGGCGATCGACGCGATGTATGGCTCGACCTGAACGGCGTAGAGCAACGGATCGACGCCCTGCTCGGCTCGACGGCGCACACGCTGATCGTGCTGCGCAGTGACTCCATGATCAGGATCGATCTGCGCGACGGACGAGAAACGGCACTCGGCCACATCGGAGAGGCCACGATCCCTGCGGGTCGGATCGGCAGCGTGGGCGAGGCCTCCCTCGGTGGACACGGACGGCTGGTGACTCTGCGCTCGCGCTTCGAAGTCGAGGTCCTCGACACCGAGACGGGTGAGCGGCGCACTCATGGCTCGTCGGCCTGGATTCACACGGCCTGGCAAGACATCTCGGAAACGTGGCTGGTGATCGAGACACTCGACACCGAGCCCATCGATCCGGCGCAAACGACCCAGCGGCCACACGTGAGTACGTCGCATCGGGACGACTGGTGCGCCGGGCTTCGGCCGTGCAGCGGACCGTCGCGGACACACACGCTCCGGCCGCTCGACGGAGCCGGACCTCCAGTCACCCTGCAGCTGACTCGCGCAGAGCTTCGACCGTGGGGCTGGGTCGCCGAGTTGGTCGACGGAGCGAGTGCGATGGGCCTCCTCAGCGGACCTGTCCGTTCGTTCCCCGACGGCTGTGTTCCCCTCTTCGCTGGCTTCGAGACACCGTTCGTCGTCAGTCGCTGCGGAACCGATCTCTTCGCCATCGAACCCGAGGGTCCTCCTCTCCCGCTGAGCGAGGCACTGACCCGGATAAGTGCCCTCGATGCATCGCTTCTCTCGCTCGACACCGTGCGGGAGAGCCTGTCCTTCCAGGATCGCGCGTTGCAGGTTCAGGCCACGTCGATGGATCCGATCACGGTTCGATTCGGCTCGCAGACGTTTCGCTGGACGCGCAGCGCGGGGCGTTGGTTCTTGGTCGAGTCACAGCCGTGCCCGAGCGGCGTTCGGGCCGTCGGGCGCCATCGCACGCTAATGCTTCGTGAAGGAACGACGGCGATCTGTGGGATTGAGCAACGCCGCGGGGCCTCACAGCTAGTCTGGACCGAACGAATCGTCGATGGCCAGTGCGGCGAGCGTCTCGCCCCACCGGACGCGCTCGGAGATCAGTAGGCCGCGCCCGCGGCGATCCACGCGTCGATGCGGTCGCGCTCCTCGGGCGTCACGATGCCGGTGGGGTTCACGCCGCCGAACGTGTGTCGGCCACCGCACGACTCCGCGCGACCGGTGGGGATGAGCGCCAGCATGCTCGAGGTCGGATCGCAGGGCGTCACGCGCGGTGTCACGTCGTCGCAGCCCAGGACGCCCACCAAGCTCGCGTACGCGACCTCGGCGCTCGAGAGATCGAGCTCCGTCATGAGCCTGCCTGCCGGGCGATGACACTCGGCGCAGCGGTACGGCTCGAGGATGTCGGCGTAGAGCACACGAAACGTGGGCGCCTCGCCGCCTGCGTCGACGTCACAGCGCGTCGGGGCCACGTCGGCAGCGACGAACGCATCTGGGGTCTCGCTCCGTGCATCGGGGCTCTCGCTCGACCCATCGGGGCCGTGGGACGAGTCGGAGACCTCCGGCGCGTCGGCCACCAAGCCTGCGTCGTACGTCGACACATCGAGCGCGGAGGCGTCCGCGCTCGGTGGAGCGAGATCGCACCCGAGGAGCAGCATGAAGACCACTGGCAAGGAGCGCATGGGTCGTGAGTGCAGCGAGCGGACGAATCCGTCACGACCGCTCGCCGCGGCGACGCCCGTCACCGTCCGTCGAGGGGGACCTCGATGCAGTTGGTGTCGCTCGGCGCGTCGGCGCACATGAAGAGCTCTCGGCTCCGCGTGGTGCGGTAGGTGCCCACGGCGATGATGGTGCCGTTCAGTCCCGACGATGCGCTGAAGCGCGCCGTCCCGAGCTTGCGACCGCTGCATGGCGTGCGACCGGCGGGGTAGACCTCGAGCTCGACGACGCCGTTCGAGACGATCTCGACGGCGTTGGACATCGGATCGACCGGGGTCGCGTTCGCTCGGAAGTGAGGGACGCCGTAGCCGCCGACCGTGGCCCCGGAGAAGAGTGGTGTGCGGCGTGGGCCCGCCACACGACAGAGCTCGAGCGCAGGCGAGCCGGCCATCGCGTTGAAGAAGCGGAACGTGTTGCGGCTCTGGTCCGAGTCGACGGGGACGTCTTCCTGGAGCTCCGCGACGAGCGGGTCACGCGCCGTTCCGCTCCCGAAGAGGATCACCGTGTACGCCGCGTGGGGCCGCAGCGGTCTCGCGCTGAGCGCTGCGAGAGGTGACGTGCCCTCGCCGCCGCGCACCACGAGCTCGGACGCGAGCGCGGGCGCCGCCGCATAGGACGCGGGCGCCTCGAACGTGATGTCGCGCGCGATCGGCTCAGCCGCATCGCCGACGAACAACGACACCGAGGCGGCCGACGAGGCCGGCGTCGCGTGGAGGAGCCGGACGTGGGCGTGACTGGGCTCGGGCTGTGTGTCCGTCGTCACCGCATCCGCGGCAGCCTCCGGACGCCACGGCGCGCACATCTCTTCGAGCGCGATCGCCGCGATGAGGTGGGTGGCCATCGGCTCGCGCTCGTCGTTGCGAGGCTCGCTGATCGCGTGCTCGAAGTCGGCGAGCGCCGCGGCCTCGTCGCCCGCGCCGCGCGCGAGCCACGCCGCCTCGTAGGCGCCGAGCGAACGGAAGATCCGTGCGGTCCGGTACCACTCGAGCCGGCGCGACGTCGAACGTCCGAGCCCGG
>JAFLCL010000425.1 GCA_017303575.1 Deltaproteobacteria bacterium | reverse complement strand
CGACAGCGGCGTGCCCACGTGCGGCAGCGGCGAGCACCCGTGCGGCAGCGGCTGCGTACGCGACCTCGCGAACGAGCCCGAGAACGGCTGCCGGCTCGGTTGCGGCGAGCCCTGCGATGCGCCCGACATGGGCGACGCGAGCTGCGGGATGGACGGTCGCTGCACGTGGGAGTGCGCGCCCCCGTTCCGTCGCATGGGTGACGAGTGCGTCTGCACGCCGACCGACTGCGACACCATCGGCTACGAGTGCGGCGCGCCCGACGACGGCTGCGGCATGCCGCTCGACTGCGGCTCGTGCACCGATGGTGCGGTCTGCACCACGGGCCGCTGCGCGTGCACGCCGGATGGCTTCGAGCCCAACGACAGCAACACCTCGCCGACGACTCGTCCGGGGCTCGACGACTCGGACGATCCGCCCGACGTGCTCCTCACCGCGAACCTCGACGAGATGGGGGACGAGGACTGGTTCCGCTTCCCGATCACCGACGGCACGGACGGCGGCAGCCCGCGCATGACAGTCACGCTGCGCAACATCCCGGTGGGCAGCGACTACACGCTCTCGGCGTACTACGTCTGTGGCGACGCGGGCGACGTGAGCGAGTGCACGGTGGGCACCGCGGACAACTACGTCGGACGCGGCTGCGTGGGCGGCGCGAGCGGGAGCAGCCCCGAGACGGTGGAGATCAAGGCCGACTGCGACCGCACCTTCTCGCTCGACGACGGCGGCACGCTCCTCGTGCGCGTGCGCGCGGCCACCTGGATGAACACGTGCGGTCCCTACGAGGTCGTCGTCCGCGTGCGCTGAGTTGCTGCGCGCTTCGCGCGCGCCGGGGGCTCGACCCCCGGAACCCCCATCGCTCCTTCGTCGCTGACGCTCCTCGATCGCTCGCGCCTCAAGGGGGCTTCGCCCCCGCCGGCTGGCTCCCCAGAACGCGCTGATTGTTTCTCGGTCTCTGATCTGGTCTGAGCCGATTCTCTCTCGGTCCCTGAGCTCGCTCACCGCACGGCGGCGGGGACGTCGATGCGGTTCGCGAACTCGATGCCGAGCGCGTGCGCCACGAGGCTGTAGAGGTGGCCCTCGCGCACGTCGTTCCTGCCCGGCGTGGTCGCGCCCGTCACCGGATCCCAGCCCTCGGTGATGGCCGTGTCCGTCGCCACGCCGCCGAGCGTTCGGTTGCCGCGCAGGAGCGGCGAGAGGAACACGTTGCCGTTCGAGAGGTGATGGCCCGTGCCGAAGCCGGACGTCGCGCCAGCGGGTCGGTAGCGCTCGCGACCGAAGTCCGTCGCGACGTAGATCAAGCTGCGATCCCAGAGCGTGCCGTCGTCGGTGGGGGTCTCCTTCAAGAGCCGCACGAGCGCGTCGATCATCGCCGCGACGCGGCTCCACATCACGTTCTGCGTCGTGACGTGATCGTTGTGGCTGAAGTCGAACGCGATCGGCGTGTCCGTGATCGTGCCGTCCGAGAGGAACGAGGGCGCGAAGCCCGGGCCCCAGCCGATCGCCGCGGAGAGCCCCTCGCGCGCGAGGAGGTACGCGAGCGCGGTCTGCGCCTGGAACCGATCCTCGAACAGGTTCGGGAACCGATCGAGGAGGCCCATCGCTTCGATCGCAGGTGCAGGGCGGAGGCCATACGAGGCGAGATCGACGCCCGAGCTCACGAGCATGAGGCTCTCGATCAGCTGCTCGGACTCCATGCGCGGCTGGAGATCGCGCCGGAGCGAGAGGTAGCGGGTGCGCATGGGGCTCGAGACCGCGGCGAGCGGTGAGAGATCCTCGAGGCGCTCGCGGCCGGCGCGCGCTCGCGAGAGCAACGCGCTGCGAGGCATGCGCGGATCGCCCACGGGGAAGAGGCCCCGCGAGCCATCCGTGCTCGCCGCGAAGCGGAGGGGATCGTTCACGATCTCGGCCCGCGCCCAGTCGGGCGTGTCCGCGCGCGTGCCCGGATCGAGGTAGCCGCCGGACGCGAGGTTGACCGCCGGCAGCACGAGCCCCGCGCCGTGGGTCATCGCCGCAGCCTCGAGGATCGTGCGGCCGCCATCGATGCCCGCGCCGGTGAGCGCGCGGCCCTGCGCCACCACGTGGTTCACGCTCGTGTTCTCGACGGTGGCCACGAGCATGTCGCTGCCGTGCGCGCGCACGAGGTCGACGTGCTCGAAGCTGCTCTGGAACAGTGGGCTCGTGGAGAAGCCCGCGTTGGCGAGGTTCCGCACGACCTGGAACGACGAGCCCGGCAGCTGCTGCACCACGGCGTCGGGGTAGGCGATCAGCTCGTTCACGCGCGAGCCCGTCGCGCGGCTCGCGAGCAGCGGGAGGAACGAGTCGATGATGCTCGCGCCGCCGGACGCGCCGATGACGAACAGCAAGCGGGGCGCTGGGGTCGCAGCGCGCGCGCGCCGCGGGGCCAGCGCGGAGCCGAACGCAGCGACAGTGCCTGCGGCAGCGAGACCGCGAAAGAGGGCGCGACGACGAAGCGCTGTGGATCGGTCGGTCATGAGTGCTCGCCTTCAGTAGAAGAGGTTGTCGGTGCGCGTGCCGATGGCGAAGCAGGTCAGCGTCGCCCACTCCCGCGCGCTCGGCGTGAGCCCGTCCTCGGGGCGCGCGAGGTCGAGCAGGATCTCGAGCTCGGCGTCGCTCGGGTCGCGGGCGAGGAGGCGGCGATGGAGCGCGGTCGCGTCGGCGATCATGGCCGCGCGTGCGTCGGCGTCGTCGGCGTCGAGCGCACTGGCAGCGAGATCGATCTCCGTGACGATCTCGGCCGGGCCTCGCGCGTCGCGATCGACACGCTCCGCGCACGCGGCGAGCACCAGACGATCGACAGCGTTGGGTGTGGTGAGCCCCGGCCGTGCGGACCCTGCATAGAGCCCGGTGCCCAGCGGATCGCTGCCACCCAGCGCCACACGCTCGGCCTCGATGCACGGGATCACGCCCAGCTCGCGGCACATCGTGTCCGGCTCGAGCGCGAGGGCGAGCGCGAGATCGGTCGCGAGCGGATCGGCGCGCTTCCACACGAAAGGCTCGGGGACCGGCGCCGCGGTCTCGTCGCACGAGAGCTCGGGCGGAGGCAGGGTCGTCATGGGCTCGCGCGGCAGCACGGGCGGCAGGTACGCGTCGTCGCGCCCGCACGCCGCGGTGGCGAGCGCCAGCACGGTGAGGCCCAGCGCGGTGAGCGCCCGCATGGTGAGCATCAGCAGGATCGAGCGGCTCATCGCGCACCTCCGAAGGCCTGCGTGTCGACGAGGCGGTGCACCAAGCGGTTGGCGCTCCAGCCGTCGCGCTCGAGCGCGCGCCAGACGGTGCGCAGCTCCGCGAGCTCGCTCGGCGAGGGCTCGTGGCCGAGCGCGTCACGGAACATCATCAGCGCGAGGTTGCGCGCGAAGGCCTCGGTGCCCACGGCGTGCTCGGCCCAGTCCCGCACGTCCGTCACCGGCTCGCCGAGCAGGTACGTGGGCGGTGCGCTCCACCCTTCGATGCGGCGCGATCCGCGCAATGGATCGTAGACGCCGGTCCGGCCGCCCGCGATGCCCTCGTACGGCACGAACGCGTAGCTCAGCGGGTCGAGCGTCGAGTGACACGACGCGCACTGCGCCTGCGTCACCCCGCGCTGATCCACGTCACGCGGCTCGCCCTCGATCGGCGAGATGCCCTCGAGGCGCGCGATGTCCATCCCGAGCCACGCACGGTAGGCCTGCGCCGCGGTGGTGCGCGGCATCGCGCTGAACATCGTGTTGATCGCGAAGAACCACGACGTCGTGATCATCCCGGCGCGTCGCTCCGGATCGAGCGGCTGTCCGGTGGGCCCCGCGGCGGGCACACGCCCCTCGACGCGCGTGAGCGTTCCATCGCTCGACTCGGTCACGTGGTAGTCGGCGAGCAAGAGATCGCGGACGTCGCGATCGTCCGTCATCACGTAGCGAAAGAGGCGGTAGTCCCACTCGTAGTCGCCGATCACGATGCCCACGGGCGAGCTCGCGCCGACAGCGCCGATGGGTCGGATGCGCGCGTCGACGAGCCGACGCAGCCCCACGCGACGCCACGTGGGCGAGCCGAGGCAGAGATCGACGGCGGCGTGCAAGCGCTCGTACTGCACCTCGCTCGACGTCGCGCCCGCACGGAACGTGGCGAGCTCGTCGTACGTCGGCTGTCGTCCGCAGTACGTGATCGCGATGCGTCGGAGCGCGCGCTCGAAGTCGTAGCCGCTGGCCACCGGCACCGGGCCCGTCGGCGTCTCGGGCGCGCACCACGGCCACGCGTCGCCTGGATCACCCGGGTTGGTGCCGAGGAGGAGCTCGTCCGCGTTCGCGACGCCGTCCTCGTCGCTGTCGATCGCGTCGAGCGCGCGCAGCGCGGTGGGGAGTGACGTCTCGAAGGTGCCTTCGCCGATCTGCGCCATCACCGCGAGGCCGTAGCCGTTCCAGGCAGGAGGCCACGTCGAGGTGTGGCAGGTGCTGCACGTGCCCAGCGATCCCGAGCACTGCGGCGCGTCGGGGTACGTCTCGCAGAGCACCGAGGGTCCCGTCGGGCGTGCTGCGGCGAGCATGGGCGTCGTCAGCACACCGAGGGCGCCGAGTAGCCCGCCGAACCGTATCGCTCGCACGGCGCGAGCGTTCGTTCTCGTCATGCGTCCCCGCCTTGCAGTCGACGTGCCCGCCGTTCTCTCCGCGATCCGCGTGCCTTCCAACGCTCAGCGAGGAGTCGAGCCTTCGCAGGTGAGGGTTCGACCCCTCACCCGAGCGCGTCGACTCACTGGTGCTGCGCGATGATCGACTCGATCACTTCACGATCACCAGCGTTGGGCGCGAGCTCGAGGTAGCGGCGGTACGCCGCGACGCCGCGCGGGATGTCGCCCGCGCGCATGTAGGCGCGCGCGAGCTGCTTCTGTGTGTCGGAGTCGCCGGGCGACAGGCGCGAGGCCTCTTCGAACGAGGTGATCGCGCCGCGGAAGTCCTGCGCGAGGAACGCGTTGCGTCCTTCGTCGTACGCCCGGCGTGCAGGCG
Organism: Deltaproteobacteria bacterium; assembly: GCA_017303575.1. GTDB lineage: Bacteria > Myxococcota_A > Polyangia > Polyangiales > Sandaracinaceae > JAFLCL01. The sequence goes on along the minus strand of JAFLCL010000425.1, from coordinate 72 downwards.
AGAGGGGCGGCGTGACGGCGGTGGTCGCGGGCGGCGCCGTGCCGCTCGCCGCGCCTGCGGTCACGACGGGCG
>JAFLCL010000424.1 GCA_017303575.1 Deltaproteobacteria bacterium | reverse complement strand
ACCATAATAGCGCTGAAAATAGCCAGTACACTTAAGAAGAAAAATAATATTTGAATCGTACTCATATGGAGGACGCGATCCGCGTGACGCCGCTCGGCCCCGCGCCCCTCCCGTCGCAGCCATCGTCGACGGAGGCCGCGACGACGCCCCCCGCGACGACGCTCCCCGCGGCGCAGGTCGTGCCGCCGATCACGACGCCTCCGATCACCACCACGACCGAGGTCGAAGCTCCGGCGCCACCGGTGACCAGCGCGACGGTGGCGCGTCCCGATCGCGTCGCGCCGGCCTCGGGCACCACGGGCTCGCACACGGGCGCGACTCCCGCGCCGCAGACCTCGCGTCCCGCGCACGGCACCTCGATGCGTGAGCGCCGCTCGGGACCGCTCACCAGCGAGTTCTAGAATCGGATCACGCCGGTGCCGACGTTGCCCTGGTACGGCGCGCTCGGCGACGACGTGGCGACGACCACGCCGACGATCACGCCTGCGATGACGAGCGCGCCCACGCCGAGCCCCACGCCCAGGCCAATCGCGAGGCTGTCGTCGCCTCCGCCTTGCGTGGGCGGCGTCTCGATCGGCTCGTCGCTGGTCTCGGCCACGCGCGTCGGCCGCAGATCCGGCACGACCAACGCGATCGTCCGCGTCTCTCCCTCCGCCACGGTCACGCGCTCCACACGCACGTCGCGCGAACCACGACGCACCGCGAGCCGGTGCTCGCCGGGGTCGACGTCGATCGGCGTGTCGCTCGGCACGACGTCCGTGTCGTCGAGCCGCACGACGTCGTCGGGCGCGAGCGCGCTTGTGTCGAGCTCGAGGTGCCCCAGCCTTCGCTCGACCGCCGCGAGCGCGCGCGTGGCCTCCTCGCGGTTCTGTCGTTGATCGCGGGTGGTGGCGATCTCGAGGAAGCGTCGGTAGCTCGCCGCGCTGGCGACGAGCGCGCCGGTCTCGGCCTGGGCCGTCGCGAGGTTCAAGAGGATGCTGGGGCGCTCCGTGATCGCGAGCGCTTGCTCGAAGGACTCGCGCGCCTCGTGCCAGCGCTCGGCCTCGGCGTGCGCCAGGCCCTGCTCGAAGAGGGTGCGCGATCGCGCGAGCGCGGCACGCGACTGCGCCGCGCACGGCGCGACAGACGCGATCACACCGAGCATCACGAGCGCGAAGACGAGCAGTGAGCGTGCGGGCCGCACCGCACGATGGTGCCTCGGATGTGGCGGGCCGTGAAGCACGGCGACGGTCGTCATCCTTCGGGCGTCATCGGACCGAGGCCGCCGTAGGTCTCGCGGTGCGACATCGTCATCGTGCGCGTGTCGGCGATCTCCCCGTACACCGTGGCGCCGGTCGTCGCGGTGCGGGTGAAGCCGTCCGCGCGATCGACGCGGTAGAGGCCGAAGTGCGGGCCGAAGCCGAGGTGCCACTCGAAGTTGTCGACGAGGCTCCAGTGGTAGTAGCCGCGAAAGTCGACGCCGGCGGCGATCAGCCGATCGATCTGCTCGAGGATGCGCACGACGTTCTCCGCACGGCGCGCCCCCGTGTTGGTCGCGATGCCTGCTTCGGTCGCCAGGATGGGGAGATCACGCGCGCCGTAGCGCTCGTGGAAGCCCATCACCACGTCGTAGAAGCCAGGCGCGTAGAACTCGTAGCCCATCTCGGGAACGAGGAACGTGGGATCTGCGGGCTCGTCGAGGCACGCACCTCCGTCGAGCGGCAGCACGCACGGCGTGGCGTCGAGCAGCGCGAGCACCGCAGGTCGCGCCGTCACGCCTGCGCGGAAGTAGTACTGCACGCCGAGCCAGTCGAGCGCGCCCTGCCACTCCGGTCGCGGCATGAGGTTGTCGGTCTCGGGATCGAGATCGGGATCCCACGTCCCGTTCAACAGCGAGTCGGGCACGAGGTAGTGGTACGCGTAGGTCATGCGCGCCGCGGCCGCGACGTCGTCGGGGTTCGCGCTCGGACGTCCACTGCGCGCAGGCACCCAGTTCGCCACGCTGAGCGGGAGACCGACCGAAGCCGTCACGCCATCACCGTCGTCCGCGTCCACCGTGTCGTTCTCGTGGATCGCGCGGTACATCGCGACGTGTGCGTCCATGAAGGACTGCACGACCTCGAGGAACAGCGGCTGATCGGTGATCGCCCAGCTCCGACCGGGGGGGAACTGCCCCGCACCATACGCGGCGAAGAGGTAGTTCACGGGCTCGTTGATCGTGCCCCACTCGTCGACGAGATCGCCGTACTCGCTCGCGAGGAAGGCAGCGTGCTCCTCCATCTCGGCGACGATGGCCTCCCCCGACACGCTCCATCCGCAGAGCTGCGTCGCTGTCTCGACGCACGTCGTCGGATCGATGCGCGGGTCGTCGGCCCACAGCGGGTTCGAGAAGTGGTGGATCGTCACCATCGGACGGATGCCGGCCGCGCGCAGCGCGAGGAGCAGATCGCGGTAGTGCGCGACGGCCTCCATGTCGATCTCGTCGCGCTCGGGCTCGATGCGCGCCCACTCGATCGAGAAGCGGTACGCGTCGAGGTGCATCGCGGTGAGCAGCGCCACGTCGGCCTCGGCGTTCGCGTAGCCCCGCACGCCTTCACCCACGTACTCGCCGTGTCCGAGACCTCCCATCGCCTCGGGCGCCGTCCACGCCCACCAGTCGGTGCGCTGGTTCGTCTCCTCGATCTGCGTCGCCGCCGTCGCTGCGCCGAAGCGGAAGGTGCCGCGGCCGCTCGCACCTTCGATCGGTCCGATGGCGCCGAAGCGGATCTCCGTCGCGGGCCCGCCATCGAGCGGGGCGGCGTCGCGTCCTGCGTCGGGGGGCGGCGGCGTGAACGCGTCGTCCTCGGCCGTCTCTCCAGCGTCGATCGGGGTGAACGCGTCGGGCGTGGGGTCGGGGCTACCGCATGCGGGGATCAGCGCGAGGCCGAGCAGGGCAGCGAGTCGAGCATCGAAGTGTGAGCGCATGATCAAGCCAACGTCTGGAGGAAGGTCTGGAGCTCGGAGAGCGCGTGGGCGTCGCGCTTGTTCGTCGCGGTCTCGATGCCGCGCGCGCAGAACGCACGCGCCTCGTCGCGACGTCCGAGCTCGTCGGCGACCTGCGCGCCCATGAGGTAGGTCGGCACGTAGTCCGCGAAGCGTGTCGCGACGTTCTCGAACGCGGCGAGCGCGTCCTCGCGACGTCCCACCGATCGCAGCTCCATCGCGTGCGCGTAGTGATGGAACGGATCGGTCGAGCCCTTGCTCAGCATCAGCTCGAGCATCTCGAGGCGCTTGCTCATTCGGGCTCCAGGACGCCGAGGTACGGCAGGTTCCGGTACTTCTCGCCGTAGTCGAGGCCGTAGCCGATCACGAACACGTCCTCGATCGTGAAGCCGAGGTGATCGATCGTCACGGGCACCTTCGTGCGCGCGGGCTTGTGGAGCAGAGCGCAGAGCTCGAGCGAGCCGGGCTTGCGCGTCGCGAGGTTCTCCATGAGGTAGGTCATGGTGAGGCCCGTGTCGACGATGTCCTCGACGACGATCACGTGCTTGCCCTCGATGGGCTTGGTGAGGTCGTAGGTGATCTGCACCACGCCGCTCGACTCGGTGCCGTCGCCATAGCTGCGGCAGGCGAAGAACTCGATCGAGAGCGGGAGATCGATCGCGCGCGCGAGGTCGGCTGCGAACACGAAGCTGCCCTTGAGCACGGGGACGAGCACCAGCTCGTGGCCTCGGTGTGCCTCCGTGATGCGCTTGCCGAGCTCCTTCACCTTGCTCGCGATCGTGGCCTCGTCGATCAGCGTTCGAATGCGTGACATCTCGTCCTGCTCCTCTGTACCTTCTGCCCGCCGTCGCCTCAGACGGTCGAGCCGTAGCGTCGGCGGATCTCGAGCGCCTGCTCGGACCCATGGAACTTCAAGAGATCCTGCGCGAGCGGCGAGCCGCGGAGGAACGTGGGGAGATCGAGACCCTGACCGTCGCGCTCGACGCGGCGGAGCACGTCGAGGCAGCGCTCGAGGTCGTCGGCGACGAGCAAGCCGACGCGCATCGCGGCCCTCGAGACGCGCGCCGAGAACGCGGGGTAGTCCTGAATCGGGCTCTGCGCGTAGCGAGGCGCCAGCTCGTCGAGCGTTCGGCGCGCCTTGCGCGAGAGCAGCTTGCCGATCCGCTTGGCCTGATCGTCGAGCACGTCCTCGGAGGTGAGGCCCGCGCCGAAGCCGGGGGCGACGATCCGGGTCGCGGAGGCGACGAGGATCTCGAGCTCGCGCGGCGTGAGCTTGTCGACGACGGAGAGCTTGGCCTGCGCCAGGCTGATCACGCGCGCCGCGAGGAAGGCCTGACCCGGCTCCGACAGCTCCGAGAGCCACGCAGGCACGAGCACGTACGTCGGCTCCGCGAGCTCCGTCGCGACGCCGCGTCCGCGCACGCGATGTACGAACAGCTCGTACGGCGGTGAGCCGAAGAGCGCCCCCACGCGATCGAAGAGCGCACGCAGCGCGTGACCGCTGCGCGGCGCGATGCGCTCGCGCGTGTTCGTGCCGTAGCCCTCGAGGTCGGCGGGATAGAGGCGTGGCAAGGCTTCTCCGAGGGCACCGAGGAGCCCCACGATCGGCGCCTCGGGGTCGAGGTCCGCGAGGGCCAGCAACGTCTCGGGTGGCATCGCGCCCATGCGCGTACGGGGCGCCGCGGGGCGCCCTTCGACGCCGAGGATCGCGAGCGGGGCCGACGTCCAGGAGTGTCGCTCCGAGCGCGCGAGGGCGAGCGCGAGATCGGACCACGCCTCGGCCGAGAGCGGCGTGTCCTGCAAGCGGCGCTCGGCGATCTGGATCGCATCGCGATCGCGGCCTGCATCGACGAGCCTTCGGAGGAGCTCGCGTCGCAGCGGCGTGTCGTTGGGGTGCTTGCGCGTGGCCTCGAGGAGCGCATCCGCAGACTCGTGCGGTCGTCCGAGCTCGGTGTGGAGGAGCTGCGCGAGATCGAGGTAGCTCGCGGCGTCTGCTTCGTGAGTACGCGCGTGCTCGCGGAGCGCCTGCACGAGCGCGTGGATGCGCGGCCCGCGATCCTCGCGGGCCGACTGCGCGACGAGCTGCGCGAACGCGCCCCGTGCCTGACCGCCC
>JAFLCL010000423.1 GCA_017303575.1 Deltaproteobacteria bacterium | reverse complement strand
CGGGCGGCGGCGCCGGATCGGTCTTGGGCTCTCGCTCCACGCTCGCGGCCGGAGCGCGCGCCGCGTCGGCGAGCGGGTCGCGCACGCGCGAGAACGTCTTGGGCGCCGAAGGTGTGTGCGAGGCGCGACCTTCGTCGGACGAGGTGAGCGCGCCGAGGATCGCGTCGAGATCGGAGTCTCCGAACCCCTCGCCGAGGTCGCCGAAGTCGTCGACCTCCACGTCGACGTCGAGCTCGAAGGTCTTGGACTCGCGCTCCTTCTCACGCTCGGCGCGTGCGCGCGCACGCTGGAGGTCGCGGCGGTACGTGCCCTCCTCGATCTGCTTCGCGATGCGGCCCCAGTAGATGCCGTAGGTGCCGTAGCGCGCGGAGAGCTGCTGACACCGGAAGCGCAGCGCCGTGTTGCGGGGCTGCTCGCGCTTGAGCAGCTCGAGCTGTCGCTCCAGCTCCTTGCGCGCGATCTGCGGCTCGATGCGCTCGATGCCCTGGAACCATTGCTCGTACAGAGCCTTCAGGCGCGCGAGCCGGACCTCGGCATCGTGCAGGCGCTGCTCGAACTCTTCGATCTCCATCGGGACGAGGAACGCTAACACGACGGGCGGCTCGTCGACGACAGGCGCGAGCGAGCGACATGGCCCTTCCGTCCGCCGCCGGTCCCTGCGAGGCTTTCGGGCCATGCGTCGGAAACGCCTGTCGTGAGCAAGGTTCTCGTCACCGGTGGTGCTGGGTTCCTGGGCGCGCACCTCGCGCGCGAGCTGCTCGAGCGAGGGCACGAGGTGGTGGTGCTCGACGATCTGTCGGGCGGGCTGGCGTCGCAGGTCCCCGAGGGCGCGCGCTTCGTCCGCGGCAGCGTGGTGGACGACGCGCTGGTCGAGCGCCTGTTCGCCGAGACCCGCTTCGAGGTCGTCTATCACCTCGCGGCCTACGCGGCCGAGGGGCTGAGCCCGTTCATCCGCCGCTTCAACTACGAGAACAACGTCGTCGGATCGATGACGGTCCTCAACGCGTGCATCCGGCACGAGGTTCGGCGCTTCGTCTTCACGTCCTCGATCGCCGTGTACGGAACGGGCGAGCTCCCGCTGCGAGAGAGCGCGACGCCGCGACCCGAGGATCCGTACGGGATCGCGAAGTACGCCGTGGAGCTCGACCTCGCAGCCGCGACGAAGCAGTTCGGGATCGAGCACACGATCTTCCGACCGCACAACGTCTACGGCGAGCTCCAGAGCACGCGCGATCGCTACCGCAACGTGGTGGGCATCTTCTTGAACCAGGTGCTCAAGGAGCAGCCGCTCACGGTCTTCGGCGACGGCCTCCAGACGCGTGCGTTCACCTACGTACGCGACCTCGTCCCCACGATCGCCGCGAGCGGCTTCGACGAGGCCGCGCGTGATCGCGTCTTCAACATCGGCGGCGACGTGCCCACGTCCGTGCTCGCGCTCGCGCAGACGCTCCGCGAGGTGACGGGCTCCCGCGTGCCCATCCACCACCTGCCCGCGCGCCACGAGGTGGTGCACGCCTACGCCGATCACACGCTGGCCAAGGAGCGGCTCGGCGCCCGCCTCGATGCGACGTCGCTCGCCGAAGGTCTCGCGCGCACGTGGGCCTGGGCTCGGACGCTCGGACCGCAGGAGACGCCCCCGTTCTCGGCCATCGAGATCGAGCGGGGTCTGCCGCCCTCCTGGCTCGATCCGCGATCGCGCTGATCGCACGAGCGCGCGAGGACGGACACGAGAACGGGCCGCGACGCGAACGCCGCGGCCCATCCTCGTGTGCACTCACCTCACGCCGTGATCAGCGACATGCCTGCTGGCGCATCTCGGTGGTCTCGGCGCAGCCACCGAGGCCACGCGTGCAGCCGATGACCCAGCCGCCTCGCCCACCGCACGCCGGCGCGTCCGCGGCCCAGCCCTCGGAGAGACGGCAACCGAGGCCCGCCACGGTGCAGCTTCCGCTCGTCGTGGTGCGACGCTCTTCGACGGTGTTGCAGTCGTAGTCGAAGTCGACCGACATGTCCGCGCCGCTGATCATCGTGGTCTGGAACATCGTCTGTGCGGGGCTGACGTCCACGTTGCCGTCGTTGCAGTCCGTGTCGGTGAGGGCCGTCGGTGCACGGGCGGTCCAGCCACCGCCGCTGGCGCAGAGGCTCATGCCCGGAGCAGGACGCGCACAGGCCATGAGCGAGCGCGCGCCCGTCGCCGCGTACCCGTCGCCGTCGCAGTCCGCGTACCACGTCGTGATGCCGACCTCGTCGACGGCGCCATCGCAGTTGTCGTCCACGAGGTTGCCGCAGATCTCCGGCGCGTCGGGGCCGATGTCGAAGTTGGTGTCGTCGCAGTCGGTGCCGCACGCGCCGAGGCTCGTGGGCGCATTGCCGTCACGGTCCGCGTCGACGAGCGTCTGCACGCAGCCCGTCGGCGAGACGCACGAGCCCACGGTGCAGGCATCACCGTCGTCGCAGGTGGGCGCAGTGCCGGAGGCGCAGCCCGTCACCTCGCACGTCTCGGCGCCGTTGCAGGCGTCGCCGTCGTCGCAGTCCATCGCGTCGTCGCAGCTGTTGGGCAGACACGCGCTCGAGAGGCAGCGGCCCGTCCCACCCGCGCACATCGTGCCATTCGCGAGCGGCGTTCCCGCGGTGCAGACGTGATCGGCGGAGCACGTCTCGGCGCCGTTGCAGGACTCGCTGTCGTCGCAGTCGCTCGCTGCTTCGCACGAGAAGCGGCAGTCGTCGCAGCCGTCGCCCGAGACGTCGTTGGCGTCATCGCACTCCTCCATCGTGACGGTGTCGGTGAATCCGTCACCGCACCGCGTCAGCACGCACGAGCCTGCGAGGCAGAGCTCGCGCGTGGTGGACGAGGCGTCGAGATCGCACGCGTCGCCTTCCCCGAGCGCGGTACCGCCCGCGCACTCGCCGGTGTCGCACGTCTCGTCGCCGTTGCACGGATCGCCGTCGTCGCAGTCCGTGCTCGCGACGCACTCGGGCGCCACGAACGCATCGGGCACGACGAACGCGTCGGGCGCCACGAAGGCATCCGGGGCCACGAACGCGTCGTCGGACGGCGGCGTGAAGGCGTCCGCGGCGCGCGCGTCCGGTGCCGCCGCCGCATCCTCGGCAGGTCCGATGGGCCCAGGGCATCCCGCCAGAGCCACCACACACGTCACGGACAAACACGTCATCCCAAGCAAGGTGCCGTTCATCGCCACCGGTTCCTCCTCTTTCCGCGCGCGAACGCGCCACGCACCGGCTTCGCAACCCTCGCGCCATGCGACGACGCGTCGGATCCCGCGAGAATCACGAGGGAGCGCGTCTCTCGTCGTCGGCTCCTCACCCACACCTGTGGGCGGGACGACGGCACCCCGTGGTACCGTCGACGCTCCATGGGCAGCACCACGCGCTTCGGCTCGGCGGCGCAGCGTCTCCTCGTGAAGACGCTGCGGGCGGACGTGCTGGACGGGCCCGACACCGGACGCCTTCGCGTCGCGAACAGTGAAGAGCTCTCGCTCGGGACCGCCGACGCCAACGATCTGGTGCTGAGCGACGACACAGTCAGCCGCTTCCACCTCACGCTCAAGCGCGCCGAGGATGGAATCCGCATCGTCGACCAGCGCTCGACGAACGGAACCTGGATCGGCGCCGCGCGTCTCGGCGAAGCCACCGTCGCCCCGGGCACCGTGGTCCAGCTGGGGCGTACGCGCGTGCGCGTGACCGATGGGCGCGACGTCGACATCGACCTCTACGAGGGTGAGGCGCTCGGGCCGGTCCGCGGACGCTCCGCGGCGATGCGGCGCGTCATGTCGTGGGTCGAGCGCGCGGCGCGGTCCGATGCGCCCGTGCTGCTCGTGGGCGAGTCGGGCACCGGCAAGGAGGCCGTCGCGCGCGCGCTGCACTCGTCGTCGGCACGCGCGAGCAAGCCGCTGGTGACGGTGGACTGCGGCTCGCTCGCGCCGACGCTGGTGGCGAGCGAGCTCTTCGGTCACGAGCGCGGTGCGTTCACCGGCGCCGAGCGCCAGCACGTGGGCGCGCTCGAGCAGGCCGATGGGGGCACGCTCTTCCTCGACGAGATCGGCGAGCTACCGCGCGAGCTCCAGTCCGCGCTGCTCGGCGCGCTCGAGCGACGCTCGTTCCGTCGCGTGGGCGGTCGCACCGAGGTGCAGGTCGACGTGCGGCTCGTGGCAGCGACGAACCGCAACCTCCGCGCAGAGGTCAACGCCGGCACGTTCCGCCTCGATCTCTTCTACCGACTCGCGGTCTTGATGCTGGAGCTGCCGCCCCTGCGCGACCGACGCGACGACATCCCGCTCTTGTGTGCCCACTTCCTGTCGGAGCTCGGTCACGACGGATCGCTCGAGACCATCTTCCCCCCGGATCGCATGGAAGAGCTCGCCTCGCACAGCTGGCCGGGCAACGTGCGCGAGCTGAGGAACGTCGTGCAGGCGACGCTCGCGATCGGCCGCACGCCGCTCATCTCTCCCTTCGAAGCGTCCCAGACCACGAGCTCCGCCTCGAGCGTCGATCTCCAGCCGCTCTACGCACTGCCGTACAAGCTCGCGCGCGATCGGGCGATCGAGGAGTTCGATCGACGCTATCTCGCGAACCTGCTGACCCAGACGCAGGACAACGTCTCGCAGGCCGCCCGCGATGCAGGGCTCGATCGCTCCTACTTCTTCACCCTGCTGCGCCGCGCCGGCTTGCGCTGAGCGCTCTGCCTCAGCCGCCGAGGCGCGTGAGGCGACCGCGGATCGTCTCGGCGTCGGGCGCGTCGGGGTTGATCTCGAGGTAGCGCTCGAAGGCGGTGCGGGCCTCGGGGATCTCGTGCAGCTGCTCGCTCGCGATGCCGAGCCCTCGCCACGCGGGGGCATGACGCGGCGAGACGCGCGTCGCGTCGCGGAACAGATCACGCGCGTCGCCGACCTGACCGCGGAGGAGCGCGGACTGCGCGCTTCGCACGAGATCCGCGGCAGAGACCTGCGCGCTCGTGCGCGGCGGTGTGCTCGTCGTCTCGGGTGGCGTCTCGGGACGTGGGGTCGTCGGTGGCGGCGTCTCGCGCGTGGTCGGCGGCGGACGGGTGGTGGTCGGCGGTGGAGCGACGCGCGTCGGCGGCGGATCGATCGTCGCCGTCGGC
>JAFLCL010000422.1 GCA_017303575.1 Deltaproteobacteria bacterium | reverse complement strand
TCGATCCGCTCACGGGCGTCCTCAACCGCCGCGGGCTCGATGCGCTCGAGGGCGCGGGCGAAGACGAGGGCGTGCACGGATCCGTCGTCTGCGTGGATCTCGATCACTTCAAGGAGGTGAACGACACCCACGGGCACGCGATCGGCGATCGCGTGCTCGTGATGGTCGCCGACGTGCTCGCCAACTCCGTGCGACGCGGCGACTCCGTGGCGCGCACAGGCGGCGAAGAGTTCGTGGTCATCCTACCGGGCGCACCTCTCACCGCCGCGATGCGCATCGCGGAGAACGCGCGCAAGGCGATCGCCGTGAGCACGATCGACTCGCCTGCGGGGCCGGTGCGCGTGACGTCGTCGTTCGGTGTCGCGGAGCGACGCGCCGACGAGACCCACGAGGCCTGCGTCGCACGCGCCGACGCCGCGCTCTACGCCGCCAAGCGCGCAGGCCGCGATCGCGTCCTCGCGGCTTGAGCTGGCCGCGCTCTCACTCGACGGTGTCGGAGTCGGGGTTCACGCCGATGCTCATCTTGCCGCGCGACAGATCGCGGGCGTCGACCGTGCGCTGGTGGATCGCACGCTGCTTCTCGAGGTTCGACACCTGCTTCGTCAGGGTCGCCCTCTTCCCCTCGTCCAACGTCTTGGCGATCTCGCGCTCTCGCGACGCGATCATGTCCGCGATGATGCCGAGGCTCATCGAGGCCTCGAACGCGCGTGTGCCGGGCGGGAAGCGCGCGGCCGCGGCCTCCATGCGCCCGACGCTCGTCTTGGGCCGGTGGAACGTGCGCACGACCCAGATGGCGACGCCGAGGCCGACGACGAGGAGGAGCAGCGGGACGATCGCTTCCATCGCGCGAGCATGCCCGACGGCGTCGGGCCCGCGGAAGGACCCCCCGGCCGCGATCGCTACGAGATCTCGTGCGGCTTGCGCTGCGTCTCGATCAGCTCGCCGTCCTTGGCCTCGGTGCGCTCGCCGATGTCCGCGCTGATCACGTCGGGCCCGATCGCCGCGCCCGCATGCACGACGAAGCGCGGCGGCACGAACGCGCCCTTGCCGACGACCGAGAAGCGCATCGGCTGCTCGTCGCCCAGGCCACCCACACGCGCGCCCGGTCCGATGCGCGCGCGGATGTCGAGGATGCTGCGCTCGATGATCGCGTCGCGATGGACGACGCAGTCCGTGAGCAGCACCGAGTCGCGCACCACCGCGCCTGGCTCCACGCGCACGCCGGGCGAGAGCACGCTGCGCTCCACGCGCGCCCCGCCGCCGATGTAGCAGCCGTGGGCGATGAGGCTGTCCGACACCACGGCGCCGGCGGCGATGCGCGCGGGCGGACGGTTCTCCGAGCGCGTGTGCACGAGCCAACCCTTGTCGTGGAGGTCGTACTTCGGTGGATCCGAGAGCAGATCCATGTGCGCCTCCCAGTAGCTCTCGAGCGTGCCGACGTCGCGCCAGTAGCCGCGGTAGTGCCACGCCGAGACACGCTTCCCTTCGCTGATCATGCGCGGGATCACGTCCTTGCCGAAGTCGTGGCTCGAGCCCTGACGGTCGTGATCCTCGAGCAGCAGGCGATCGAGCACCGCGTAGTCGAAGACATAGATGCCCATCGAGCCCACGCCGGGGACGGGCTCCTTGGGCTTCTCGACGAACTGCGTGACGCGCCAGTCCGCGTCGGTCTGGATGATGCCGAAGCGCGACTTCTCCTCGTCGGGCACGTCGATCGTCGCGAGCGTGCACTCCGCCTGCTTCTCGACGTGGTGCGCGATCAGCTCCCGGTAGTTCATGCGGTAGATGTGATCGCCCGAGAGGATCAGCACGAGGTCGGGGCGCCGATCCTTGATGAACAGGAAGTTCTGCTGGACGGCGTCGGCGGTGCCCGTGAACCAACCCGACTCCTCGCGCGAGAGGTAGGGCGTGTAGATGCGCAAGCCCCCGTTGCGCTCGCGGTTCATCTCCCACGGGCCACCGGCGCCGAGGTGCTCGATGAGCGAGTGCGGCCGGTACTGCGCGACGAGCATCACGTCGTAGATGTCGGAGTTGGCGCAGTTCGAGAGGACGAAGTCGATGATGCGGAACTTGCCGGCGAACGGCACCGCCGGCTTCGCACGCTTGGCCGTCAGCACGCCGAGCCGTGTGCCTTCACCACCCGCGAGGATGATCGCGCAGACCTTCAGATCGGGCATACGACCAGGTTAACAGAGCGATTCCGAGGCTCGCGAGAAACGCACGGTGCGCGAGCGCACGAGGCCAGCACGTGAGGTGCGCGCGCCCGTCGGTGGTGACCTCGCGCGCGGCGAAGTGTTCGGAGGCACGCGGGTTGCTCGAGAGACGGCGACCACCTCGGCAGGCGAGCGGATCGCTCGGAAGTCCTACGAAACCGGGGTGTTCGCGCGCTGCACACGGCCACCACGGCAGCCACTCGTGGCCAACCGACAGGCCAGTCCCGAAAGGACCGCTCCATGACCCGCGACCTCCTCACGCTCCGCTCGCTCTTCCTCGCCGCGTCCCTCGCGGGCCTCGCGATCCCCGGCTGCGTCGCCGAGCAGGCCGAGCTCGACAAGCTCGAAGGCGACGCCGAGATCGAGGACTGGGATCTCGCGGCCGACAGCATCACGAGGCCCACGGAGATGGGCGAGATCGACGCGGGGGCTACCGTGAACGGCACCTTCGGACGCAACGCGCGCTACCTCGCATGGACGTTCACGGCGAGCGCGTCGGACGCGATCGAGATCACCGCGAACGGCGTCTCGCCGCGCTGGCTCGACACCGTCGTCAGTGTGTACCGCACGACGCCGGGCCTTCGTCCCACGGGCCGCGCGCTCGCCTCGAACGACGACTGTGATCCGACGACGCTCGGCTCGTGCGTGTCGCTCGCGGCGCCCGAGACCGGCACGTTCGTCATCGTCGTGCGCCGGTACGATCGCGGCAACAGCGGGACGTTCGCGCTCTCGCTCGACGTCGTCTCGTCGGTTCGTCGCTGCGGCTCGCGTGGCCTCGGCCCGTGCGAAGAAGACGAGTTCTGCGCGTTCGGTCCCGAGGCCAACTGCGGTCGCGCTGATCACCCCGGCGTCTGCACGCCTCGCCCCGACGCCTGCATCGCGCTCTACGATCCCGTCTGCGGCTGTGATGGCGCCACCTACTCGAACGCATGCGCGGCGGCGAACGCCGGCGTGAGCGTCGAATTCGACGGTGCCTGCGCGAGCCCGTGCGACGCGCAGGACGCGCGCGGTGAGGGCATGTGCCGCCGCCTTCCGTTCGGCTTCGCGTGGTCGGGCTCGCGCTGCTTCGTCGTGCAGGGCTGCGAGTGCATCGGCGAGGACTGCGACGCGCTCTTCGCCGACGAGGCGAGCTGTTACGCCGCGCACACCGCGTGCGACGTCATGTGCGGAGGCTTCGCGGGCTTCGAGTGCCCCGAGGGCACGTACTGCGACTACGCAGCGGAGACGATGTGCGGCTCGGGCGACCAGAGCGGCGTCTGCCGCGTCGCGCCGGACGTGTGCACGCGCGAGGTCCGACCGGTCTGCGGCTGTGACGGCAACACGTACTCGAACGCGTGCAACGCCAGCGCTGCGAGCGTGAGCGTGCTGCACGACGGCCCCTGCTGATCCAGGCCTCCTCGGGTCGGGTCAGAAGCGGAACGGGTAGCTCACCGTGAAGCTCGGCCGCGTGAACGGCGGAACCTGCGCCGTGCGCGCGGCCTCCGCGAGGCAAGCGCCGACCGGCGTTCCTTCGTAGGCGGTCGGCACCCCGACCTCCGTCACGTGCCCATCGGCTCCGAACACCATGCGGAGGCTCGCCGAGCCGTGCTGCCCGTGGACATCCCCGCACGCTGCGACGCGCGGGGACACGAAGCGCATCGCCTCGACGATCGCGCCGCGTGAGGGCTGCTCCGGCAGCAGGTCGTCGGGCGCAGCGAGCACGATCGCGGTGGGCACGGAGATCGCGATGCACAGCGTGAGCCCGCCGTGACGCATCGCGACTCCGATGCCCGACCGACTCACTGCGTCGCGGTCTCGGGGGCAGGGCCTGCACCTTCGACGGGCTGGCCCGCCTCGACCCAACCCGCGATGCCCGCGCCCATCACCGACACGTTGCGGAAGCCGAGCGCGACGGCGCCCTCGGCCGCGCGATGGCTCGCCTCGCACTGCTCGTTGTAACAATAGAACACCAGCGGGGTGCTCGCGTCCTCAGGCAGCTGCTCGCGCGCCATCGAGTGGTAGTCGACCCACGTCGCGCCGGGCACGTGGTGCTCGTCGAACGTCTCTCGGTGGTTCGCGTCGTAGACCGCCAGCCGGCGCTCGGGGCCCGCGATGCCCGCCGCGACCTCCGCGACCGAGATCTGCGAGAACGACGTCGATGCCGACTCGGTGCCCGACGTGGGCTCGTTCGACGCGGTCTCCGTGCTGGCGCTGCTCGAGCCGCAGCCGACCGCACCCAGGACCACGAGACACGAGACGACGATCCTTCGTTTCATGAAAACCTCCGGCGCGTCGTCTAGAGCGCCCGCCGCGGGTTCGCAAGCGCGCCTGACGAAACCTCACCCGTGCGTCGATCAGTCGAGCACGACAGGCGGCGGTCGCTCGACGGTCTCGGGTGCCAACGTCTCGGGCGCGACCTCGTCACGCTCGGTCTCCCACTGCTCGTTCGCGAGCCCATCGATGCGCTGGTCCGGGTCGGCGGTCTCGCGGCCCTGCGCGCGCAGCGTTCGGACCTCGCGATCGAGGCGACCGAACTGCTGACGACACTCGGGGTTCTCCCGCCCCGCTTCGCCCTGATCCACGCACCGCCAGAGATCCATCCCGAAGCCCCGACACCGGGCGATGAACGCCTGCGCGGTCACGTCGCGATCGCCTCGCTCGGCGAGCGCTTGGCGGTTGGCCTCCATCAGCGCGGTGCACCGATCACGGAGCTCGTCTTCCTGACTCCGATCGGCGCTCGGCGGCTCCGCGAAGTGCGAGCGCATGCCTGCCGGGAGGTGCGCCGCGAGCTCGGCCGCACGCTCTTGTCCCTCGCGCACGAGCTGATCGTGGCGCTCGCTGGGCGGTCGCTGCGGGCCTTCGCGGGCCAGCCGCTCTTGTCGGTTCCGCTCGAACGCGTCGCGCGCCAGGCCTCCGCCTCCGCCGCCA
>JAFLCL010000421.1 GCA_017303575.1 Deltaproteobacteria bacterium | reverse complement strand
GAGCAGCGAGCGCGCGGTCCCCGTCGAGCCCGCGCGCACCTCGAGCTCGGCGAGATCCTCACGCGCCTCGATCGCCGCGTCGGGCGCCTCGGAGAGGCGTCGCGCCTCGGCGATCGCAGCCTCGAACTCGCGTCGCGCCTCGGTGGTGTGACCGCCCCCGAGCTCGGCCCGCGCGAGCGCGAGGTGCAGCGTGGGCTGATCGAGCGGCGCGATCTCGGCGTTGGGGAAGCGGCTCGCGCGGAGCGCGATGATCTCGTGGGCCGCGCGGCCCGCGGTCCGCACCTCGCCCACGTCGTCGCTCTGCGCGAGCGCGCCCTGCGAGATCATCGCGGCGAATGCCTCGAGCGCCTCGTCGTGGATCTCGAGGTCGTCCCCGTCGAGGCGCAGCGCCGCGGCGTAGTAGTCCGCGGTGTCGCCCACGTAGCCGAGCGAGCTGCTCACACGCGCGAGACAGAGAGGAAAGCGCGCATCGGCGGGGAAGCGGCGGAGGCCTTGTCGACAGAGGCCGATCGCCACGTCGGGTCGGCCCTCCGCGAAGCCGTTCGCGATCTGCGAGAGCGCCTCGGCGCCTCGCGAGTCCTCACCCCGCGCGTCCTCGATCACCCGCCGAACGCGCGCCGCATCACCGCGTCGATCGACGGCGTCGCCCAGCTGCTCCATCGCGCCCGTCAGGTCCCCGCGCGAGAGAAACACGGCCGCGGCCTCGAGCGGTGCGCGCTGCATGATCATCGTCGCCATCTCGAGGTGGCGCATGTCGCTCATCGAGCGCGGCGGGCGAAAGCCCTCGGTGAGCGTCGAGCCGCGGATCGCATCGAGAAGGCCGAGGTAGAGGCCTGCGAGGCGCGCGAGCACGATGGGTGAGGGCGTCAGGCGCGCGTGCTCTTCCCACACGCCGACGAGGCCCATGCCTCCCTCGACGAGCGACATCACGTCCTCGGTCGGCGGCATGCGCGCCTCACGGCCCCACGCCGAGACACGCTCGTACTCGGCGTGATGGAGGTACGCGTGCTCCTCGTCGAGCGTCTCGAGGATCAGCTCGGCTGCGAGCACGCGCGGCTCGTCACCGCGACGCGCGCCGTGCACGGCGATGTGCTCCGCGAGCGGGCGCAGCTCCGTGGGCAGCGAGTGACCCTCCTCGAAGTCCTGGCTCACGAGCAACGAGGTCATCGCGCCGAGGTGCGCGACGATCGCGTCGTAGTCGCCCGCGTGCAGCACGGCCTCGCTGCGCGCGCGGAGGTGAGTGAGCAGGCGCGTGCGCACGGCGTCGCGCTGCGGATCGTCGGTCGCGAGCTCGAGGTAGCGGCGTCGCACCTCGGCGTAGCTCTCGTCGTCGACGACGCGATCGGTGAGGGTGCCTTGCGACTGCGTCGCGCCTCCACACCCGACGAGGCTCGCGCCCGCGAGGACGACCCCGAAGGCAGGCCCGATCCACGAACCGACGACCCGCGAACCGAGAGTGACGCGCACCATGGAGCGCGCAGCATAGGAGGTCCGCGCCACCACGGCACCTGCGCCGAAGGGGATCAGACCTCGCTCGGGACGAGCGTGCCCTCTTCCTCGGGCACCTCCACGCGCTCGCGCATCATCGAGCCCTCCATGTTCGAGTAGGCCTCTTCACCGTGGAGGGCGACGTCGAGCCCTTCGGCCTCGGTGTCGTCGTCGGGGCGGAGGCCCATCACGCGCTCGAGCACCTTGAGGATCACGAAGCTGGCGAGGCCCGCGTACGCGGCGGACACGAGCACGCCGAGCACGTTCTCACCGAAGAGCGACCAGCCGCCGTAGAGCGCACCGTTCTGTCCCGCGGGGTTCCACACCGTGCTCGCGAACACGCCCGTGAGCACCGCGCCGAGGGCACCGCCGAGGCCGTGCACGCCGAACGCGTCGAGCGCGTCGTCGTAGCCGAAGCGCCCCTTCATCATCACGCCGCCGAAGCAAACGCCTCCCGCGATCGCGCCGATGCCCATCGCCGCGACGGGGCCCACGAAGCCCGCGGCGGGCGTGATCGCGACGAGACCAGCGACGAGGCCCGAGGCCACGCCCAGCGCCGAGGGCTTGCCGTGACGCATCCACTCGATGCCTGCCCACACGAGGCCGCCCGTTCCCGCCGCGACGTGCGTGTTCACGAGCGCGAGCACCGCGAGCTCGTTCGAGGCGAGCGCGCTGCCCGCGTTGAAGCCGAACCACCCGAACCACAAGAGGCCCGCGCCGAGCAGGGTCATCGTGAGGTCGTGCGGGAGCATCTTCTGCTTCGGGTAGCCGCGGCGCTTGCCGAGCACGATGGCGAACACGAGCGCGCTCGCGCCCGAGCTGAGGTGCACGACGGTGCCGCCCGCGAAGTCGAGCGCGCCGCGCGCGCCGAGCCAGCCCCCAGGCGCCCACACCCAGTGGCAGATCGGGTCGTAGACGATCGTGGTCCAGAGGAGCGTGAAGACCACGTACGTCGAGAACTTCACGCGCTCGGCGAACGCGCCCGCGATGAGCGCGGGCGTGATGATCGCGAACATCAGCTGGTACGCGCAGAAGAGGAGGTGCGGGATCGAGCCGCGCGCCTCGAGCCCCACGCCATTCAAGAACGCGAAGTCCAAGCCCCCGATCACGCCACCGTGCGTGGGACCGAACGCGAGCGAGTAGCCGATCACGATCCACTGCACCGTCACGAGACCGAGCGCGAAGAAGCAGTGCATGAACGTCGAGAGCACGTTCTTGCGACGCACGAGGCCGCCGTAGAACAGCGCGAGCGCAGGCGTCATCAAGAGCACGAGCGCGGTCGAGACGAGCATCCACGCGGTGTCGGCACGATCGATCGAGGAGGTCGCGTCCATCGCCCGGCATCGTCCGCGATCATTGTTTCCGCTGGGTTTCGCGGCCGTAAGGAGTGCGCACGCGCGGCGGCCCCTCGCCGAGCCAGCTGTAGTACAAACGTCCGACCCACGCGCCCAGGCGCACCAGGAGGGACCCTCTGATGTCATCGATCTCGAACGTTTCGCACGCGGCGCTCGCCGTTCTCTTCGCCCTCGGGGGCTCGGCGCTCGCAGAGGGCTGCTGCTTCACGCCGTCGCCTGCGCCTGCGCCGACGTCGGTCACCGTCCCATCGGTCGTGCCTGCCACGCCGACGCCTGCGGCGGGTGGGGGCGGCGTGTGCGGTCGCGCGAGCGAGTGCTGCACCGCCTACTGCGACGCGATCACCAACGCGCAGGGCAACGTGACCGCGCAGGCGATGGCCGGCTCGATCGGTCAGGTCCGCGCGATCTGCGGCACGTACGCGAGCATGGGCGCACAGCCGGGTACCGAGGCGGGCTGTCAGTCGGCGATGGACGGCTACCGCACCGGCCTCACGGCGATGGGCGTCGACGTCCCCGCTGCGTGTCAGTGAGCCGCTGACGTCGCGATCGCGACGCCGACGAAACGAAGACGACGCGACGTAGGCTGGCTACGCGCGTCGTCTTCTCGTCTCGGCGATCGACTCGAGCGAGCACCCCTCCCGCGGGCGGAGGGGGCTCTCGCGACCGACCGGGTGGTCAGGGTGTGAGGTTGAGGACGCGCGTGGGGTACTCGCGACCTGCCGTCGTGCCGTCGCCGATCTGGCCGCCGAGGTTGTTGCCCCAGCAGTGCACCGCGCCCGTCGAGGACACGAGGCACGGCGTGCGGTACGCGCCGCCGCCTCCGTTCGCCATGTAGCGAGTCAGGTAGGCCGCACCGCCTGCTGCGAGGTTCACGCGTCTGGGTGCGAGGACGGGGGAGGGCGAGCCCGGGCCCGTGCACTGCGCTTCGCTGTTCGAGCCCATGCAGAAGACCTGGCCCAGCGTGTTGCGCGCGCACGTCGTGTCGTCGAACGCCATGATCGCTGTCGTCGACGTGAAGAGCGCGGAGGGTGGGCTCCAGTAGGGCGGCGTCACGGTCGTTCCGTCCGCGAGCTGGCCGTTCGTGTTGTCGCCCATGCACTCCACGATGCCCGAGACGCGACGGATGCAGACGTGCTGGTTGCCGCTGACCACGTCGACGACGTCATCGACATCGCCACCCCAGACGTCTCCGTAGCCCGACCAGGAGTCCACGGGCACGTCGCCTGCGGGGTCGCCCGTCATCCACAACGAGCCCCAGTCGGGCACGAGCGCCGCGATGTAGGTGGCGCCGATCGCGAACAGCGAGACGCGCTCCTCCCCCTTCTTGCCGCCCTTGCCGCCGAAGCTCGGGCTGAGCTCGAGTGGGTGTGCCTCGGGGTAGGTGGGAGCGCCGGCGCTCTCGATCATGTCGCTACCGTTCGATCCCCAGCAGTCGAGGAAGCCGCTCGTGCGGAGCGCGCACGTCGTGTAGCGACCGGCCTCGATGTCGGTCACCAAGGTGACCGGCATGCCCGTGCCTTCGGAGACGACGGGCACGGGAGAGAGTTGCTCGGTGGCGTTCGTGCCGTCGCCGAGCTGGTTCTGGCTGTTGTCGCCCCAGCACTGCACGCTGCCGTCCGCCGCGAGGGCGCACGTGTGCGACCAGCCGGCGACGAGATCGACGATGTCCACGAGGCCCGGCACGAGGACCGGCGTCAGCTGATCGACGGTCGATCCGATGCCCAGCTGACCGAAGCCGTTGTCGCCCCAGCACACGACGGTGCCCGAGCTGCGCAGCGCGCACGTGTGGTACTGGCCATTCGCGATCTGGAGGATCTCGTCGCAGACGCCGCTCGAGCACGAGCCGCCCACGCCGCACGAGCGCCCGCACGCGCCGCAGTTGTTCGGGTCATCGGCGATCGACGTCTCGCAGCCCGCCGCGCCGTTGCAGTCGGCGAAGCCGCCGTCACACACGACCACGTTGCACGAGCCCGAGAGGCACGTGCCGGTCGCGACGTTCGGGAGGTTGTTGCAGACGTTGCCGCAGCCGCCGCAGTTGGCCGAGTCGGCGGTGGTGTTGGTCTCGCAGCCGTCCGCCGTGTTGCCGTTGCAGTTGCCCCAGCCCGAGGTGCAGCTGCCGATCGTGCAGGCGCCAGCGGAGCAGGCAGGCGTGCCGTTCGCGGTCGTGCACACAGCGCAGCTCGCGCCGCACGCGGTCACGTCCGTCGGCGAGGCCTCGCAGCCGTTCGACGCGATGCCGTCGCAGTCGTGGAAGCCGCCGGTGCACGCGGTGATCGTGCAGCCGCCGCCCGCGCAGGCCCACGACGCGTT